>NZ_JBVVQK010000001.1:0-535438 GCF_055811175.1 Mesorhizobium sp. WSM4828
CGCTGGAGGTGGTGCCGCGGCAATGGAAGGTGATCCAGCACGTGCGGGAGAAGTTCACCTGCCGCGACTGCGAGACGATCAGCCAGGCTCCGGCGCCCTTCCACGCCACCCCGCGCGGCTGGGCCGGTCCCGGCCTGCTGGCGATGATCCTGTTCGAGAAGTTCGGCCAGCATCAGCCGCTCAACCGCCAGGCCGAACGCTATGCCCGCGAAGGCGTGCCGCTCAGCCTGTCGACGCTCGCCGACCAGGTCGGCGCCGGCGCCGCGGCGCTGATGCCGCTGTTCAAGCGGCTCGAAGCCCATGTGCTGGCCGCTTCACGTCTGCACGGCGACGACACGACGGTGCCGGTCCTGGCCAAGGGCAAGACCGATACTGGCCGATTATGGACCTATGTGCGCGATGACCGACCGTTCGGCGGCGCCGACCCGCCGGCGGCAGTGTTCTACTATTCCCGCGATCGCCGAGGCGAACATCCCGCGGCGCATCTCGCCGGCTGGAGCGGCATTCTGCAAGCCGATGCCTTTGGTGGTTACGGCGATCTCTATGCGACGGGTCGTCAGCCGGCCCCTGTTCTGGAGGCCAGCTGCTGGGCCCACAGCCGGCGCAAAGTGTTTGAGCTGGCCGATGTCGAAGCGGCGGCGCGCAAGAAGGCGCACGGCGAGAAGCCCAACCTGGTCTATCCGCTGGCGGTCGAAGCCGTGAAGCGCATCGATGCCCTGTTCGATATCGAGCGCGCGATCAACGGCCTGTTGCCGGCCCAACGCCACGCCGTGCGCCAGGAGCGGAGCGCGCCGCTGGTCACCGAGCTCGAGTGCTGGATGATCGAGACACGCGACAAGCTCTCGCGCGGACACGACCTGACCAAGGCGTTCAACTACATGCTGCGCCGCTGGTCATCCTTCACCCGGTTCCTCGACGATGGGCGGATCTGCCTATCCAACAATGCAGCCGAGCGAGCCCTGCGCGGCATCGCTCTCGGAAGAAAGTCCTGGCTGTTCTGCGGTTCCGATCGCGGCGGACAGCGCGCTGCCGTTCTCTACAGCCTGATCGTCAGCGCCAATATGAACGATATCGACCCGCAGGCCTGGCTCGCCGACGTCCTCGCCCGACTGGCCGCCTATCCGGCCCATCGGATCGATGATCTGCTGCCGTGGAATTGGAGATCCGCAAAACTGCAGACCCAACCAGCGGCGGCCTGATCATGCAGCGCAATAAGGTGCATCACGTCTACACCGTCGAACGTGTCGCCAGGGACCTCGGCGTCAGCGAAGCGCTCGTCCACGAACTGACCCTCGGGCTGGAGCCCGAGGACGGCGTCATCTGGGTGTACGGCGCCAACGATGACGACGGGATCTTGGCCTTCACCGATGAAGGCATCGAGGAGGTCAAACTCCTCCTCCAAGAATATCATCGCGTCTCCCCATCGAAAGCTTGACCCCAGCACACCGGTGCTCAGGTCCTCATGGCCACCAAATACGCACGTCTGCGGTCTTCACCGGATGGGTACAGTCTAGGCCGGGTTTATCGAGCGCCACCATGGCGACCGCACAGATCGCAAATCTCCGCGCCCACCGGAACCGACCCGCCACGCAGCCGGTTAACTCCGCATGAAGCTCACCACCAACCCAAGGGCCACACCCATGAGCATCCTGCAAACCACGAAGAAAGCCGTCGAGCAGGTCACCGGCATCGCCAGGCCGGGCAAGCGCGAGGTTCCCGATCTCGTCAGGCCGCGCAAACCGAACGAGTTTCGCTTCAGCGATGATGGCCTCGTGCCCAACCATCCGTCCTGGCCGCTTGTCGTCTTTCGCGGCGCCGTGAAGCTGCCAGAGGAATTCGATCCGGCGGCGGTCATGGAGACGCTTTTTGACGCCAATGGCTGGGCCGATAGCTGGCGCGACGGCATCTACGACTACGTCCACTACCATTCGCGCATCCACGAGGTGCTTGGCGTGGCGCGCGGCACGGCGAAAGTCCGGTTTGGCGGCAACAAGGGACGAACGCTGTCGCTGAAGGCCGGCGACGTCGCGGTGCTTCCGGCCGGCACCGGGCACCAGCGTCTTTCCGCGTCCGACGACTTTCTGGTCGTCGGCGCCTATCCTCCATCCGGCACCTATGACCTGTGTACGACTGCCGCCGATCATGCCAAGGCGGTGGTGACGATCCCCAGGGTCGGCCGTCCGCGCAAGGACCCTGTCTACGGAGCCAAAGGCCCGTTGCTCGCAGCCTGGAAAAGCGACTGAAGCCGTTCTTTTCGAAGGGGCTGCGGGTTGGCTTCAGGGCTCAAACCGAACCTTTGACCAACATCTACTGCGCCCCCGACTAAGAAGGCCGCTTTGTAGATAGATGGCGAAGCGGATCGTGCCGCTGTCGGCGTGCGCAGCGCTGGCGATCAGGCTTGGTGCTATACTATTGCAGTGACCCTGCCCGACGCATTGAGGCGACAACTGACTTGCGCCTGCCGGACTTCGATGCCACCTTTTCCAGCGTAGTCTATTCGCACCTCGATCGGCGCCGTGAGTCCACCCCGACCTTGATGCAATGCGCCTGCGCTTACCGCGTGGACATTGACGGCGCCAAGTGGCGTCGCAGCGGCCACGATCGCCGTGCGGCAGGCTCGCACGACCGCAACCGGCGTACCTGGTTTCGCTGTCAGTGGTCCCGGAGATCGAAAGGGATACCCGTTGGTGGAGTCGCCGTCACCGGCTTTGGAAGGCCTGAGGACGGGTGGCAGGACGATGGATTGCCGGGCGGTCTTGGCAGGGGCAGGGGCCGTCGCTGCAGTCGAACTGTCGGGTGCGGTTGCCGCTTCGTTTTCGGCGGACGGATCGTCGCCCACACTGGTACTTGTGCTTGTGTCACCAACGTTGCCGCTGGCACCAACGCCTGCGTCGACTGATCCGTCATCCGCACCGACCGAAGCTCCAACATTTGCCCCGCCTACGCCGTCGACGCTCGTGCCCGCCCCCACAGATACGCCTTGCGAACCGGCGCTCACTCCAGCACCGACCCCGACACCGCCCTCCCTACCACCCACCCCTGCTTCAAGAGCCGAGGCAGGCCCAATTGTGATCCCGATCGTCAACGCGGCTGCGACATACTTCTTCATTGTCGTCTCCCTGCGGCATCCATTTCGCTCCCTAGTCTTCACTGGCGCGGCTCGAGCTTTTTGATGGCCGTGTTGGAAGCAATGCTGCGGGAAGAGGTATGGTTGCGAGCAGAACGGTTTGCGGCGGCTTTTGGACCTTCATTTTCTGTTTTTTCGGCAAGCCCGGTTTACGGGCTGGTTGGGCGTCCGAACGCGATAACCTACTTGCAAGTGCACTCGCGGGGGTACGCGCTTTCGGCGAGCGCTCCACAGCCGCAGTGCGACGCTTACCCTTGACGATATCAATTGCCTCACGCGCGGCACTGAGGCTGCGGGCTAGACCGACAGCCCTTTCACGCTCTTGCTCGAGCGCCGCACTCAATTCTGCCGAGTTCTGCTTTAAAGCATCGCGTTCCTGGCGAACAATATCGAGGTCACGCACTGCTGAATCTGCTCGTTCGCGTCCCAGCTCGAGTGTTTCTCGAGCCTGCTTTAGAGCGGCCTCGGCCACCTGTCGGTCCCTTATGGCGTTGGCCTGCTCGACGGCTGCCAGCTTTGCGCCTGCCTTAAGAGCATCGATAGTTTGGCGAGCCGTGGTAAGTTCTTGCTCCAAGAGCTCGACCTTGTGCCGCTCGTCATCAAGCGTTCGCTTCGCAGCAAGCTGGGAGGCGTCCATAGAGGGGTGCGCTCCAGGCGCGGCAGCCTCCTCGCTGTTCCAGAGACTGGCTTCGGCCCTGTAGCTTTCGATAACGCGCTGCGCCGTCTCCAGATCGAGCCCGAGCGCTTCCTCTGTTCGCTGCTGCTCTTTCAGGGCTTGTGCTTGCTGAGCCACCGTCTCTGCCAGTAGGTGTGCCTGGGCGCTTAGCTCACGGACGCCGCGCTGCATAACCTCTAGCTCCGCTCGTGCTGCGGCCAATTCGCGGCGTAAAGCCTCCTCATGCTCGCCGAGCGGCGTTTGCGCGCCCTCCTTGAGTGCCTGTGTTTCGCTGAGCACCAGCTCTCTAGATGTATGGGATCCGAGCGCGCTCGGTTGTGACTTGCCCGGTTCTTTGCCGACCTCGGTGTGTTCGGAAACCACGACCGACGAGCTGTCGTTAGCTGTGGCAACCGCTGGCGCTTCGGGCGCCAACTGACCATTTGCCGGAAATGCCAACAGCAGAACGAGGCATAACGGAATGAGGGACGGCATGGCGGTACACCCCCTGCCGCGTATCTCGTGAAGTAAAATCAAGGGCCGTCGTTTAATAAAGGTGAAGTCACAGCGGAGGGATTTTGACCTGGTACTCTGCGCATGATTCATCACTGAACCTCACCGATCGCGGCCCTCACCGCTATTGTATTCTCCACTTACTGCACGCCGCGGCAACGTGGATGCCGCATCAAAGATCAATGCTAGTGAAGCACCCTCGGCAACGCCAAAGCACGGAATTGCGCGCAAAGGCTGTTTCCTATTTCCTTAGTTGTCATCATTCGAACAAACGGAACTTTCGGCTTTCGGGATGACCATCTTCCCTACGGAACGGCTGTGATGCGGCGCAAAGCAGCCATTCAGGTCTGCGAAGGTCGACTTCGGGTCAACACCAAACTTCCGCTAGATGGTACAGCGTACCTCACCCAGCCAGTACCGCTGCATCCAGCCCGCGAATGATCTTGGCCAGCTCGACGCATTCGTCGTGACGGACCTTGTTGCGCCGCCAGGCCAGGCAGATCGTGCGTTGCGGCATTGGTTCCTGGAACGGCACGATCTTCAAGTCGGGGATGGTGCTGGCCGGCCCGGCCGCCATTTCCGGGATGAGCGTGACGCCGAGCCCGTGCGCCACCATCTGTAAGAGCGTCGTCAGGCTGGTCGCGCCGTAGCTTGCCATGGCCACCGGCCGCACGCTGCCGCAGACGGCGAGCGCCTGTTCGCGCAGGCAGTGGCCTTCCTCCAGCAGCATCAGCCGCTCCAGCGCCGGGCTTTCCGGCGGCACCGGCGGCGAGGCGAAGGCGGGATCGCCGGCAGGCACGGCCAGGAAGAACCGGTCGGAGAAAAGTTCCTCGGTAACCAGGCCGGGATAGTCGAGCGGCAGCGCCGCGACGAAGGCGTCGAGCTTTCCCGAGCTGGTGTCCTCGACCAGCGAAGCGGTCACCGCCTCGCGCAACTCCAGCTGCAAGGCCGGGAAATGCCGTTTCAGCTCCGGCAGCACATGCGGCAGCAGGTAAGGCGCCACCGTCGGGATGATGCCGAGCCGGAAGCGGCCTTCCAGCGCCGGGCGGCCGCGCCGGGCGGTGGCCTCGACGTCGCTGATATCGGCAAGAATGCGCTCGATGCGCGGCAGCAGGGCCTGCGCCTCGTCGGTCATGCGCACCGCCTTGCCGCCGCGCTCGAACAGCCGGCAATTAAGCCGCAGCTCCATCTCGGCGATCTGCGAAGAAAGCGCCGGCTGGCTGACGCCGGCGAGTTTTGCCGCGCGGCCGAAATGCAGCGTCTGCGCCAGCGCTTCGAAATAATGCATCTGCCGGACGGTCAAACCGATCATAAGGAAAACCTATCAGAATAAACAGCAAAGGCAATTTGTCTTTATCGGCTGGGCAGGCTAGTCTGGAATCATTCCAGAATGGCGCGGCCGCTGGCCCTGCCCGGAAAATCAACAAAATCCCGGAAAATCAACAAAATCGGAGGCAAAGATGGACGCGAAAACCGACGACAACAGCGCCGGCAAATGCCCGGTCCCACATGGATCGGCCAGGAGGAGCAACCGTGACTGGTGGCCGAACCAGCTTGATCTTGGCGTCCTCCACCAGCAGTCCAGCCTCTCGGACCCGATGGACGAGGACTTCGACTACGCCAAGGAATTCAAGAGCCTCGATCTCGATGCGGTGATCAGGGATCTGCACCAGGTGATGACCGATTCGCAGGATTGGTGGCCGGCCGATTTCGGCCATTACGGCCCGCTCTTCATCCGCATGGCCTGGCACAGCGCCGGCACCTATCGCATCGGTGACGGCCGTGGTGGCGCCGGCGCCGGCCAGCAGCGTTTCGCGCCGCTCAACAGCTGGCCGGACAACGCCAATCTCGACAAGGCGCGCCGGCTGCTGTGGCCGATCAAGCAGAAATACGGCAGGAAAATCTCCTGGGCCGACCTGTTGATCCTCACAGGCAACGTCGCCTTGGAATCGATGGGCTTCAAGACCTTCGGCTTCGCCGGCGGCCGCGCCGATGTATGGGAGCCCGAGCAGGACGTCGACTGGGGATCGGAAACCAAGTGGCTCGCCGACGAGCGCTATTCCGGCGACCGCGAACTTCACGGCCATCTCGGCGCCGTGCAGATGGGGCTGATCTACGTCAACCCGGAAGGGCCGAACGGCACGCCCGATCCATTGGCCTCGGCACGCGACATCCGCGAAACCTTCGCCCGCATGGCCATGAACGACGAGGAAACCGTGGCGCTCATCGCCGGCGGTCACACTTTCGGCAAGACCCACGGCGCCGGCGATGCATCGCTGGTCGGGGCGGAGCCGGAAGGCGCCGGCATCGAGGCGCAGGGCCTCGGCTGGTCGAGCAAGCATGCCACCGGCATTGCCGGCGACGCCATCACCTCGGGCCTCGAGGTGACCTGGACCACGACGCCGACCAAATGGAGCAACAACTTCTTCGACAATCTGTTCAACTACGAATGGGAGCTGACCAAGAGCCCGGCCGGCGCCCATCAGTGGACGCCGAAGGGCGGCGCCGGTGCAGGCACCGTGCCGGACGCGCACGACCCGGCCAAGCGCCGCGCGCCGGCGATGCTGACCACCGACCTCGCGCTGCGCGTCGACCCGGCCTACGAGAAGATTTCGCGGCGTTTCCACCAGAATCCGGACCAGTTCGCCGATGCCTTCGCCCGCGCCTGGTTCAAGCTGACGCATCGCGACATGGGTCCCGCCGTCCGCTATCTCGGCCCGCTCGTGCCGCAGGAAGAGCTGATCTGGCAGGATCCGATACCGGCAGTCGACCACGAACTGGTCAACGAGCAGGATATCGCCTCGCTGAAGGCGAAGATCCTGGCCTCCGGCCTGTCCGTTTCCGAACTGGTCTCGACCGCCTGGGCCTCGGCCTCGACTTTCCGCGGCTCCGACAAGCGCGGCGGCGCCAATGGCGCACGCATTCGGCTGGCGCCGCAGAAGGATTGGGAGGTCAACCAGCCGGCGCAGCTGGCCAAGGTGCTCGAGACGCTCGAAGGCATCCAGAAGGGCTTCAATGCCTCGCAGACAGGCGGCAAGAAGGTCTCGCTTGCCGACCTCATCGTTCTCGGCGGCGTCGCCGCGATCGAGAAGGCGGCCAAAGACGGCGGCCATGACGTCAAGGTGCCCTTCACGCCGGGCCGCATGGACGCCTCGCAGGAACAGACCGATGTCGAGTCCTTCGCCGCGCTCGAGCCGAAAGTCGATGGCTTCCGCAACTATGTCAGGGGCAAGCCGCCGATGTCGGTCGAAGCGATGCTGGTCGACCGGGCGCAGCTGCTGACCTTGACGGCGCCGGAGATGACGGTGCTCGTCGGCGGGTTGCGGGTGCTCGGCACCAACACCGGCCAGTCGAAGCACGGGGTGTTCACTGACAGGCCGGGCACGTTGACCAACGATTTCTTCGTCAACCTGCTCTCCATGAACACGGTGTGGGATCCGGCCGCCGGCTCCGATGAAGTCTACGAAGCACGCGACCGCAAGACCAGGGCGGTCAAGTGGACCGGCACCCGCGCGGACCTCATCTTCGGCTCACACGCACAGTTGCGTGCGCTTGCCGAGGTTTACGGATCGGCCGACGCCGGGCAGAAGTTCGCCCGGGATTTCGCCGCTGCCTGGGCCAAGGTGATGAACGCCGACCGTTTTGACCTCGCGGCCTGATCCGGGCACACGAACTTCTCGACGCAACAAAAAGGCGCGGGCCTCGACCCGCGCCTTTTTCGTTGGGCTTGCGAAAAGTCAGTCCTTCTCGAAGATACCGGCCTTGGCAACCACGCCGGCAATGGCGCCGCCGATCAACGGCGCGACGATGAACAGCCAGAGCTGGCCGATCGCCGCAGTTCCCGAAAACAGCGCCGGTCCGATCGAACGGGCCGGGTTGAGCGATGTGCCGGTCACCGGGATGATGGCGAAGTGCAGGCCGGCCAGCGTCAGGCCGATGACGAGGCCGGCGAAGGCCGTGGTGTGCTTGGCGTTGGTGACGCCGAGGATGACCGTGACGAAGGTGAAGGTGCCGATCAGCTCCCACAGGAAGGCCGAGCTGACGCCCCATTTCGTCACGTCCCAGCCATTGGCGCCGAAGCCGCCGGTGTGGCCGCCGACCTGTCCGGAGACGATGATCCACAGTGCCAGCGAGGCGATGATGGCGCCGATGACCTGTGCGATCCAATAGGGAATGACATCCCTGGCCGGCATCCGCCCGGCGAGGAACACGCCGAGCGTCACCGCCGGATTGAGGTGCGCGCCCGAAATCGGGCCGATCGCATAAGCCGCCGCGATGAGGCCGATGCCGAACGCCAGACCGATACCTTCCTGGCCAAGCGGCAGCGCGCCGCCGAAGCCGCCCGTCACCACCGAAGCCGTGCCGATGAACACCAATAGAAACGTGCCTAGAACTTCCGCCAGATAAGTTTTCATTGCCCTCTCCTCGTATCGACCCGCGGCTTCGCCTTTTTCTGCGACGCGAATCACCGCGCAAAGAGTATTCGCAACCGCAAAAGTTGCAAAGCAGAGCAGTTGCACCAGCCGGCGTGCTTGTGCGTGTCAGTTGCGCGCTTTAGAGCGGCATACGTTCACTTGCGCGCACAAAGCACCCTTTAGCCACTTTGGAATCCACGCATCGTGCTTTCCGAAAATCGGTTTCCGATTGTCGGGCCGATGCGATAGAGCAGGGCCGCAAATAGTTTGCTGAGTAATGGAAGACGACAATGAGACTGGGCGGGCGGCTGGCTGCAGCCATCGAAGTGCTTGACGACATCGGCCGGCGCCACCGGCCGGTGGCCGATGCGCTGAAGGACTGGGGCCTGTCGCACCGCTTCGCCGGTGGCGGCGACCGCGCCGCGATCGGCAACATCGTCTATGACGCGCTGCGCCGCAAGCGCTCGGCCGGCTGGCTGCTCGGCGAAGACACGCCGCGCGCCATCGGCTTCGGCGCGCTGCTGCTCGAATGGGGCCAGACGGCGCAGTCGCTGAACGAGGCGCTCGAGGGCGACAAGTTCGCGCCGTCGCTGCTTACCGCCGACGAACTGACAACGCTGGCAGCTCGCCGGCTTGCCGATGCGCCGCCGGCTGTCAGGGCAGACATCCCCGACTGGTGCATGCCGCTGTTCGAACGGGCGTTCGGCACGACCTGGGTGGAAGAGGGTGCCGCGCTTGGCACTCGCCCGCCGCTCGACCTCAGGGTCAACACGCTGAGGGCCGATCGCGGCAAGGTGCTGGCGGAATTGGCGGAGACCGGCGCCAAGCCCGCCCGGATCGCGCCGCACGGCATCCGAATCCCGCCGATCGAAGGCGATGGCAGGCACCCGAACGTACAGGCCGAGCCGGCCTTCCAGAAAGGCTGGTTCGAGGTTCAGGACGAGGGTTCCCAGATTGCGGCCGAACTGGCCGGCGCCGAGCCTGGCATGCAGGTGCTCGACTTTTGCGCCGGCGCCGGCGGCAAGACGCTGGCGCTGTCGGCGGCGATGGACAATCGCGGCCAGATCTTCGCCCACGATGCCGAGAAGGCAAGGCTGGCGCCGATCTTCGACCGCATACGCCGCTCGGAAAACCGCAATGTGCAGATCGTCACCAAGCCGGCCGAGCTCGCGCCGCTCGGCAAGCATATGGACATCGTCCTGATCGATGCGCCTTGCACCGGCAGCGGCACCTGGCGGCGCCGGCCGGATGCCAAATGGCGGCTGACGCAAAGGCAGCTCGACGCCCGCAAGGGCGAGCAGGAGACGATACTCGATGCCGCCAGGGACTTCGTCAAACCCGGCGGCCTGCTGGTCTACATCACCTGTTCGGTGTTCGACGAGGAAAATGGCGACCAGGTTTCGGCCTTCCGGGACCGCCATCCCGGTTTTGTCCCGGTCGATCACCGCCAGCTTTGGGACAGCCGTTTTGCGGGCCACGAAGCGGCAGTGCGTATTGGGGCTGCGGGCGGCATTTCGCTGTCGCCGTTGCTGAGCGGCACCGACGGCTTTTACTTCTGCGCGCTGCGCCGCGCCGGCTGAACCTTTGCCATGGACACAGAGCCGGGCAGAATGCTGCAGTGCAGCATTTGCGATTGCCTGCCGCCCACCCCTCTGCGATAAATGCCTTTGCAATAAGATTTGCCGAGAAACGAAGGTCGACGGCCATGGCAGCAAAGATCGTTCCTGCTCCCGATTATGAAGACCGCGTCAGGACATCCTTTGCGCGCCAGAAAGCGATGATGACGATTGGCGCCGAGCTGACGCTGGTGACGCCCGGCATCATCGAGATCGAAATGCCCTATTCGGCGGCACTGACGCAGCAGCACGGCTTTCTCCATGCCGGCGTCATTTCGACGGCACTCGACTCGGCCTGCGGCTATGCGGCATTCTCGCTGATGCCGGAAAATTCCGGTGTGCTGACTATCGAGTTCAAGGTCAATCTGCTGGCGCCCGGCCGGGGCGAGCGCTTCCTGTTCCGCGGCTCGGTGACCAAGCCCGGCCGCACCATCATCGTCGCAGACGGACAAGCCTATGCGTTCGCCACCGACGGCGAGGCCAAGCTGATCGCCACAATGACCGGGACGATGATGACAGTGCTCGGCCGCGACGGTATCGAGGGGTGAGGAGCGGTCCGCGCAGCGGACGAAAAGCCCCTAAATGAGCTTTTCGAGCGACGAACGCCCGGAGCCATAGCGAAGGGCCGGGGACCGGTGAGGGCACGTCGCCCTTCTTACCTTCCGGCTCCGGTGGCAGGGCCAGAAAAAGGAGTAGATCGTCGTGACCGGTAAAGTGTCTCGCCTGTCCGGCAAGTCCGTTCTCTTCGTCATGGCGGCCGAAGCCGAATACGGTCCACACCTGCAGCGGCTGTTCACGCCGCTGATGACCGGCGTCGGACCGGTCGAGGCCGGTGTCGGGCTCAGCGCCGAACTGTCCCGGCGGGCGGCCGAAAACGCGCTGCCGGATCTCGTCGTGTCGCTCGGGTCGGCGGGCAGCCGGACGCTGGAGCAGACCGAAATCTACCAGGCCGTTTCAGTTGGCTACCGCGACATGGACGCCTCGCCATTGGGCTTCGAGAAGGGCGCCACGCCGTTCCTCGACCTGCCCGTCAGCGTGCCGCTGCCGTTCAGGATACCAGGTATCAGGCCGGCGACGCTGTCGACCGGGGCGGCAATAGTCACCGGCGCCGCTTACGACGCGGTCGCCGCCGACATGGTCGACATGGAGACTTTCGCCTGCCTGCGTGCCTGCCAGCTGTTCGACGTGCCGCTTATCGGCCTGCGCGGCATTTCCGACGGCGCGGCCGATCTGAGGCATGTCGGCGATTGGACCGAATACCTGCACGTCATCGATGAGAAGCTGGCCGCGGCGGTGCAACTGCTGGAACGGGCGATCGCCTCCCGCGCGATCGACTTCAAGCTTGTTGGGGCGGCAGGTTCTTAGCGTTGCCGAACAGCACGCCGATCATCCTGAAGCGAACGGCGTTGTCGCGATTGACGTAAGTGACTGACCCGGGCTCGTGATCGAGGGTCCAGCGTCCGGTCGCGCCGGTGTCCCAGTCGGCGACATAACCGTCATCGAGCATCCGCCAGCGCCCGCTTCGCGCCTCGCCATCGTCGAGCAGCATGTGCGCGGCACCCTCGCTTTCAAAAAAGACGTAAGCCTCCTTGCCGTTTCGCTCCAACACATGGGTCATCCCCGGAATGAGCGTTGCAAGGGTTTCCTTCTGAAGTGCTGCCATGATTTCCTCCTGAATTGAAGTCGCCGATTGCCTTGACCAGCATCGCCACTTAGAGTGAACTAGTAGTCAAGATGCTTGACTATGTATCGGGTGAGAAGAATTTGGTCAAGAGACTTGACGAAAAACCTGAAGCGCTGCCGGATCACATAGGTTGGCGGCTGTGGCAGGCGAGCCGCGCCTGGCAGACCGAGTTCGCCGCGGCGATGCGCGCTGCCGGCCATCAATGGTTCACCGAAGCGCGTGCCGGCCTGCTTGGACACATCCCCCGCGGCGGCATGCGCCAGTCGGCGCTGATCGAGCGCTCGGCGATCTCAAAGCAGGCGGTTCAGCAATTGCTCGACGGCTTGGAGACGGAAGGTGTGTTGCAGCGTCTGCCGGATCCGCAAGACGGCCGCGGCAAGCTTGTGCGTTACACGCGCAAGGGCCTGGACGCCCTCCGCGATGGCGACCGCATCAAGCTGCAGATCGAACGAAGCTATGTTGCCCGCCTTGGTAATGAGCGTTTCGCAGCGCTGATAGGCGCCTTGCGGTTACTCGATAGAACGCAAACTGATGCATTGGACAAAGCCTCTGGCGTTCAGGACGACGCACCTGAATCGGAGTGACCGCGCGACCTCACAACCCATTGCGCCGACTCGTTTCTTTCTCTAAACGCTCGCCATGAAAACAGCCAATCATCCCGACACCGTTCTGATTGTCGATTTCGGCAGCCAGTTCACCCAGTTGATCGCCCGCCGCATCCGCGAGGCCGGCGTCTTTTCCGAGATCGTGCCCTTCCAGTCGGCCGAGGCGGCGTTCACGCGCACCAATCCGAAGGCAGTGATCCTGTCCGGCGGTCCGGCCTCGACCGGCGACATCGGCAGTCCGCGCGCGCCGCAGATCGTCTTCGATGCCGGCGTGCCGGTGCTCGGCATCTGCTATGGCCAGATGGCGATGTGCGTGCAGATGGGCGGCATCGCCGAAAGCTCCGATCATCGCGAATTCGGCCGCGCCTTCGTCGAGATCGCCAAGGACAGCCCGCTGTTCGAGGGCTTGTGGGCGCCCGGCCAGCGCCACCAGGTGTGGATGAGCCATGGCGACCGCGTCATCACCCTGCCGGAGGGGTTCGAGGTGCTCGGAAAATCGGAGGGCTCGCCCTTCGCCATCTTCGGCAATGTCGAACGCAAGATGTACGGCCTCATGTTCCACCCCGAAGTGGTGCATACGCCGGACGGCGCCAGACTGCTCCGCAACTTCGTCCACAACATCGCCGGCATCGAAGGCGACTGGACGATGCGCGCCTACCGCGAGCACGCGGTCGAGACGATCCGCAAACAGGTCGGCAAGGGCAAGGTGATCTGCGCGCTGTCGGGCGGCGTCGATTCCTCGGTCGCGGCCTTGCTGATCCATGAGGCGGTCGGCGACCAGCTCACCTGCATCCTTGTCGACCACGGGCTGATGCGCAAGGACGAGGCGGCCGGCGTGGTGGAGATGTTTCGCCAGCATTACAATCTGCCGCTGATCCTGGTCGACGCTTGGGACCGTTTCATCGGCGCGCTCGAGGGCGAGTCGGACCCCGAGAAGAAGCGCAAGACCATCGGGCGGCTGTTCATCGAAGTGTTCGAGGAGGAGGCCGAGAAGCTCGGCGGCGCCGATTTCCTGGCACAAGGCACCCTCTATCCCGACGTCATCGAAAGCGTCTCTTTCAGCGGCGGCCCGTCCGTGACCATCAAGTCGCACCACAATGTCGGCGGGTTGCCCGAACGCATGAACATGCAGCTGGTCGAGCCGCTGCGCGAACTGTTCAAGGACGAGGTGAGGGCGCTCGGCAAGGAGCTCGGCCTGCCCGACAGCTTCATCGGCCGGCATCCGTTCCCCGGTCCCGGTCTTGCCATCCGCTGCCCGGGCGGCATTACCCGCGAAAAGCTGGAGATCCTGCGCGAGGCCGACGCCATCTATCTCGACGAAATCCGCAAGGCCGGCCTCTACGATGCCATCTGGCAGGCCTTCGCCGTGCTGCTGCCGGTGCAGACCGTCGGCGTGATGGGCGACGGCCGCACCTACGAATTCGTCTGCGCGCTGCGCGCCGTCACCTCGGTCGATGGCATGACGGCCGACTTCTACCATTACGACATGGCATTCCTGGGCGCCGCCGCCACCCGCATCATCAACGAGGTACGCGGCATCAACCGCGTCGTCTATGACGTGACGTCAAAGCCGCCGGGCACAATCGAGTGGGAGTGAGAAACGGCGGCAACAGCGTTCGGTGGCAATTTTTCGCAAGCCGGTCTGCGCCCACTTTCAGGACGATGTAAAGTCGGTTCCGGAAGGCGGTAGTGCGCCAGCGTAGAATGGCGCGCAAAAAGGTGGATCGAGTCGGACGGGCACGACGAGACCACCTCGGTTGATCGCGTTGCCAACGGGTTTGATGATTGGCCCCATCGGCGGCGGCCATCTCGTCGGAATTCTCTTCCGTCTAGTTGACGATCCACGCGGCCGGCCGTGAGATCGACGACTTCATCACCGTCGCACGCTCGCGCCCAGGCTGACGAGAAGCTCGTCCAGCTGCTCGAACTGCTCGGGCATCGCGTCCGCCGCCCCGGTGCCGGCAGCGTCGAGAGCTTCCTTCGAGGGATAGAGCTCGTGCATGACCAGCAGCGTCTTGCCACCTTTTTCCTCGAAGGTCACCGTGGTGACGGGTCCACCGTCACCACCTTCGTCATTGGTCCAGACGAGGCGCGAGTGCGGTGTCACTTCGATATACCTACCGAAGAACTCGTCAGGTTTTGTGGCATCGTGGCCGAAAACCAAACGGTACCTGCCCCCGGCACGAACATCCATCTCGCAGGAACGCAGGAACATACCCATCGATTTTGGTGCCCACCACCGCTTAAACAGCTCGGGTTTGGTCCACGCCTCGAACACGATGCGCGCAGGGGCGTCAAAGGTTCGCGTAACGACCAGCTCCCGGTCGGACTTCCGTTCCACCGTCGTGCGGTTCTTCATGGGAGTGCGCTCATTATCTCTTCTTTCCTCCATCGACTTTCTCCTTCCGTTTCAGTTCCTCGACAACCTTGTCCAACTCGTCGAAGCGTGCGTCCCAGAGCTGGCGGTATCTTTCGATCCATGCCGCCTCTTCCTCCAGTCGGCGCAGGCCGAGCTTGCAGGTCCGCACGCGCCCGATCTTCTCCGTGGTGACGAGCCCCGCCTGCTCCAAGACGCCGACATGCTTCTTCATGCCCGTGAGGGTCATGTGGAACTTCTCGGCAAGCTCTGTGATCGAAGCGTCCGTACGTCCGAGCTGCTCCAGAACGCCGCGTCGGGTGGCGTCCGAGAGTGCGGCGAACGAGGCATCGAGACAGGTCTGAGTATACTGAACCATGTGGTTCAGTATTAACAGACGGGTGGGCGGCGTGCAAGGGGAGACCGAGTTGGTTGCGTTGCCGGTCGCCCCTTCTGGTAAACCGCAAGCGATTAGCGGATGTTCAAGTCGGAGCAGGGTCGGTGAGGAAGGGCATGATGTCCACGCCGTCTCCTGGGAAGACCGTGAAATGCGGGTGGTTCTCGAACAGGCGGGCGGCGGCATCGATGGTATCGGCCTCGACGACAATATAGCCGCAGAAAGGGTTCACGGCGTCGGCGATGCCGTCCCTGGTAACGCGCCTCGTCTTACCGACCATGCCGCCGCGATCGGGGAAAAATGCGGCATTTCTCTCCTCCCAGTCCGCCCACTGCTGTAGGCCGACGGCATCAATCGCATCCTGCTCGGGCTTAGGCAGGCTGCGAAAGCGGGCGAGGTCTTCGGGCTTCATGGTGTAGACGGCAAGAAAACGGGGCATACGGCGGTTTTTTCTTCGTGCTGGCAGAAGCGTCCTAGATTAGTCTCCTGGAGGGCCCAAGTCACTGCGCATTACCACCCTCTAAATGCCCGCCCGGCAATTTGCGTCAGTCCTGTCGATGCCTATCGGTGAGCGCAGGTCCGAGTTTATGGGGGCTGCCTTGTTCACCCTCGGCGATCGCTCCGGCGCGCCGGATTGCCGTAAACTCACCTCAACCAGTCTTTGCTTGAGCGGAGCAACTCCTGATTTCCCGCTTCGGCGAAGTGGCCGAAGGGCTTCAGGCTAATGCTAATGATGGCGCGAGGCTGAAGCCTGGCCATCCATCTCGAACGCTGACATGCCGGCGGACGGAACTGCTCCACCACCAGACCAACGGGCACATCAAACGCCATCCTTGTTCAGGGACAGCCCGAATTCAGTCTGGCCGCCAACGATGTGCTCACGATTGTCCAGCCGAAGAATCACGGAGCAGCAGGTGCGACCCGACCTCCACGATAGACCTGATGGCCGGGAGCAGCTCCCGCCCCAACGAGGTCAGCTCATATTCGACGGTCGGCGGCGATGTCGCCATCACCTTGCGACCGAGTACGCCGCGCGCCTCGAGATCCCGCAGCCTGGTTGTCAGTACCTTCGCCGAAACGGCTGGGATATCGCGGCGGAGTTCCGAGAACCGACGCGGGCCTTCGCTCAGGGACCAGAGCACCTCGGGTGTCCAGCAGCCGCCAAGCAGCGCCATGCACCTCGACATGGGGCAGCCGGCGAGACCCTTCACCTTTTTTCGCACTTTAAGAACCATCGCGCACCCTTCTCGGGGAGTTTCCAGTTGGTTACCGGAAAATTGCGGTAACTACAAGATACGTGGTTTCCAATGGTAACGAGGGCCGCTATTCGAAGGCTCTCCGATCCACGCAACCACGAAATGGGCTGAACGATGTACGCAATAACTGGAGCAACAGGACAGCTTGGCCGCCTGGTGATGGAGGCACTGGTGAAGACCATTCCGGCCGACCGGATCGTCGCGGCGGTCCGTAATCCGGCAAAGGCCAGCGATCTGGCGGAGCGCGGTGTGATCGTGAGGGAGGCGGACTACGACCGTCCCGACACGCTCGCCCCCGCCTTCGCCGGCGTCCAGAAACTGCTGCTGATTTCCTCGACCGAAGTCAGCGGCCGCCTGCCGAAGCATCGCGCCGTGATCGAGGCAGCCCAACGGGCCGGGGTTTCGTTGATCGCTTACACCAGCATGCTGCACGCCGACACGTCTCCCGCAACGCTCGCGGTCGAGCATCGCCAGACGGAGGAGGTCATTGCGGCCTCGGGCCTTCCTGCCGTCATCCTGCGCAATGGCTGGTACATCGAAAACCACCTGCTGGCGCTTCCTGCGGCTCTGGAGCACGGCGCCTTCGTCGGCGCCGCGAACGACGGGCGCTTCTCGTCCACGGCGCGGCGGGACTATGCCGAAGCTGCGGCAGTGGTTCTGACCACCGACGACCAGGCGGGGAAGACGTACGAACTCGCCGCAGACCACGCCTTTACGCTCGCCGACCTTGCAGCGGAGGTCTCGCGGCAATCGGGCAAGGTTATCGCCTACAACGATCGTTCCCAAGCTGCCTATCAGGGCGTGTTGATGGGGGCCGGGCTGCCGGCCGACTTCGCTGCGCTTCTGGCCGATACCGACGCCGCAGCCTCACGCGGAGCGTTGTTCGACGATGGAGGCGCCCTCGGGCGGCTGATCGGTCGTCCGACCACCTCGATGCAAAGCCTCCTTGCGGCCGCATTGAGCGGTTGAAGCGGGGGCTCAGAACTCGACATGCATAGCGCCGCCGGTCGAAAGCGGATCCGGATCTTTCCATAACGGTACCAATCAGCTTATCGATTTTCTCGCCCGGCTTCTCCTTTCGTGGCGCCGAGGCGGTTGAGCAGATTGAGCGTGATCCTGCCGACGTCGTTCATGGCGCCTGCGGCCGGCAGCGCGCCGCACCAGGCAACCGAGCTTGCCGAAAAGATCAAGCCGCCTGCTGCGAGCTTTCGCAGGGTCATTTCGGCGCAGCGGCGGGCGACGCGTTGGGTATCCCCACCCGCATACCAGCGCGTCGGATCCTGGAAGAAGCTGTCGGGAAATCCGGTCGCACGCGCGATCACGACGGTGTCAGCGGACGTGCCGAGGGCTGGATCCGTCGCATCCACTTCGTAGCCCGCGGCACCGCCCAGCACGATGCCGTCGGTGCCGAAGGTTGCATTTTCAACGCCTTCGAACAGCCATGCGCATCCTGCTTCATGGCTTTCCTCAGTGCGCGTGAAGGGGTGCGCGCCTTCGAAGCCCATCAGTGAGATCGCGCCGCCGATCAGCGAGAATTCGCCTCGGCCGCGGGAGCGGAGATAGCCGCCTGGTTCGTTGGTGATCGACAGCGCCTGTTCGGCGACCGGGCCGTCCCAGGTGCGGCCGGCCTCCAGCGGCGAGCGCCGCAGCTCCATCAGGTCATCCTTGAAAGCCACAGTGGCAGCGAAGCCGTTGCCGCCGAGATAGGCGAGGCTGCCGCCTTCGGCCACAAACTGCCGCAGTGCCTGCTCCATCTCGATCGACATATATTCGGGGTGGCTGCCGGTGACGACGGCCTGATGTCGACGCAGACCATCTATGCCGCATTCGTGCAAATCGTGATCGGTCATGACGTCAAACACGATTCCATTGTCGTGGCAGAATCGGAGGAAGTGCAGATCGACCGGCAAATTGTGTGGGCAGCCGCAGAGCGGATAATCGTAATCGTCCCTGAGCGTCACTTTCGGCTTTTTGTAGGAGCAGATGGAAACACCGCTAAGGTCGGAATGGTAGTCGTAAAGAGATTTCAGATTGTTGGCGATCGCGAAGCGATGTCCCCGGTCGTCGCCTTTCCATTCATAAAGATGATCGGGGAGATATTCGTCCGCATAAGCGAGATAGGTGGCCGTCGGCACGAGATACAACAGCGGCGACGAAACCTGTGAAGAGGTGACGAAGAACACCACGCGTTCGTAACCACCCTCCCATTCGATCTGGAACGCGTAGACGCCTGGGCTTGCGTTTTCCGGGATCGTCACGCGGTGCGATGCCGGCCACTCAAGCGGGCCGATGTCGTCGTCGTGGCAATGGATAGCGTCGTAGTGCGACGGCACGAAACGAGGCTCGAAGCTCGATCCGTCCCAGCGTGCCGAAGTCATGCAGAAGGCTGGCTGATTCATCACATCGAGGAGCAGCTGATCGGCTCCGCCCGACGACCGGATCGGCTGCGTTGGCAACAGCGTCGGGAAATCCCAGGCAACAGTCCCCTGTGGGGTGTCGAGCCGGATCGCGGCAAATTTCGCGTTGAGGGTAGGTTGGTGGTGGGTAGCACCTGCGCCGAAATGGATGCTGCGCGCCTGGAGGTTCCGCGCAGGGCTGCCAAAACGTTCATGGAGTTCGTAAGGCGCGAGAAGATCATGGGATTTGATGCGCAGACGCGATTGCTCCTGCCGCAGATCCAACTCGACAGTGAGCCACACACCAGTTGGCGCCTTCTTCTCGACAAGGGTTTCGCCGCCGATTTCCACGACAAATGCGCCGTCGCGGAGGCGCAGCCCAAGGGCGCCTGCCTCCAGGATCGTGCGCGCACCTTCGTTGCGCGTGAGGAACAGCTCAAAACGTATGCCGTGGACGGCTTGTACTTTGGCCAGTTCGCCGGCTCGCATGAACAGGAACGACCCCTGGTCGAAATGCCGATGCCGTGCTTCACCTATCGTTTCGATGGGCCAGGCGAGAAATTCCGGAGCCGGCTTGTCGAGCCGGCAAATTCGTGTGGCCTTTATCGGCCGATCACATGACAGGCTGAGGCTGATCCGCTGGCCTGCTTTGGCACTCCAGGGGGTGGCATAACCAACCACGCTCATCGCGTCGTGGTCTACTGCGCGCTTCATCTATCCCTCCCGATGAACTCCAGATGGGCTGGGGCGAACCGCGTAGACCGGTCCGATGTCGACCAATGCGCTGCCGCTCTGACAAGCAAAGTTTCGCATGGCGCACTACAGCCATGATGTACATGCTTGTATAGATAAGCTGCATTCGGATAGTCTCGACACGATCGGTCCAAGCGCGACATTACCAAGGAGGATGACATGCGCAACGCATCTCTCTTCGACCTGTCAGGCAGGAAGGCGCTTGTAACCGGCGCAAGCCGCGGCATCGGGCGCAGCATCGCCGAGGCGATCAGCGCGGCCGGCGCCGACGTCGCGGTCACGGCGCGCAGCGTCGCCTCGCTCGAGGAGACGATGGCCGCAATCCGCACTGCCGGCGGGGTCGCGCATGCCATCGCCCTGGACGTCACCGATGTCGACCGCTGCCGGGCGGCGACAGCCGAGGCCGGCAACCTGCTCGGAGGTCTCGATATTCTCGTCAACAATGCGGGGGTGGAAGAGGTCCGGCCTTCACTCGATGTCGACGAGGCCTTGTGGGACAGGATTGTCGATACGAATCTCAAGGGCGCCTTCTTCTGCGCCCAGGCCGCCGCGCGGCAGATGAGAGATGCTGGACGACCCGGCGTCATTATCAATCTCTGCTCGCTGACCTCCGAGGTCGGGGTTCCCACGGCGGTGCCGTACGGCTCGTCGAAATCAGGCCTCCTCGGCATGACGCGGGCGCTTGCGGCGGAGTGGGCCGATCTTGGGATCCGGGTCAACGCCATTGCGCCTGGCTATTTCAGGACAGCGATGACAGACGTGTTCTACAGCAACGAGGCATGGCAGCAATCGATGCTCGCCAAGATTCCGCAGCGCCGTTTTGGTGATCTCTCGGACCTGCACGGAATCGCGGTGTTCCTTGCTTCGGATGCGGCAGCCTACATAACCGGCCAGTCCATTCCCGTGGATGGAGGCTTTCTCGCATCGATTTGAAGGCTTCAGGGCCGGAGACGTATCCCAGAAGTGATCGACAAGCGCTAATCGTAATTGGGTCTCAAGAAAAGGAGCCGCCATGTCTGACGTCAGCTTCCACCGCCTGTCATCCCTCAGTGTCGATCAGCGGGCCAGTTTACTGAGACGCGCCGAGGGAGATCTGTCTTCCTTCATCGAAAATGTCCGTCCAATCATCCAGGCCGTCAAGGATGAAGGTGACGCGGCCTTGCTCCGGTTTGCACGCGAGCTCGACAAAGCCGATGTTGCCGACGGTGGACTGAAAGTTTCGGAAGCGGAGTTCGACGCGGCATTCGACAAGGTCGACAAAGATGTCGTGGAAAGTATCCGGTTCGGCATCGAGAACATAAGGCATTTCCACGAGGAGCAGCGCCCGGAAACGATGTGGCTCAAGGAAGTTCGGCCGGGCGCCTATGCGGGTGACCGATACACACCAATCGCTTCGGTCGCGCTTTATGTTCCGCGCGGCAAAGGCGCCTTCCCTTCGGTGACGATGATGACGTCGGTTCCGGCGGTGATTGCCGGGGTTCCCCAGATCGCGATCGTGACGCCTGCGACTTCGGACGGTTCCGTCGACGCCGCGACGCTGGTTGCTGCCCGCATTGCCGGCGTGGAGACCGTGTACAAATGCGGCGGCGCCCATGCGGTCGCCGCCGTCGCCTATGGAACCGAGACCGTGAAGCCTGCCGTCAAGATCGTCGGGCCGGGGAGCCCGTGGGTGGTGGCGGCAAAGAGCGTGTTGTCCCCGATCATCAACACAGGTCTCCCCGCCGGTCCATCCGAAGCGATCATCTTTGCCGATGACAGCGTCGACGGCGGCCTGGCTGCTCTTGACCTGTTGATCGAGGCCGAGCACGGGCCGGATTCCTCGGCCTACCTGGTGACGCACAGCCGCAAGGTCGCCAAAGCCGCGTTGATTGCGATACCGGAACACTGGTCCCGGATGAGCGAACAGCGTGTGGAGTTCTCACGCGCGGTGCTGACTGGAAAGCGCGGCGGCATCGTCCTGACCGAGTCGCTGGAGGACAGCTACCGCTTCATCAACGACTATGCGCCGGAGCACCTCGAGATTCTGTCAACGGAGCCATTTGCGCATCTCGGACGCATCACAGAAGCCGCCGAGATCCTCATGGGACCGCATACGCCGGTGACCCTCGCCAACTTCGTCCTCGGACCCAATGCGGTGCTGCCGACCAGCCGGTGGGCGCGAACCTTTGGACCGCTTTCCGTGACGGATTTCGTCAAGAGATCGTCGGTCGGCTATGTGACCTCGGTGGCCTATCCGGAACTCGCCCTGCATGCCCGCAGGCTCGCGCGCTACGAAGGGTTCAGCTCGCATGAGAACGCGGTTTCGGAGATCCGCGATCGCTATCTCGCCGGCTGAGCGGAACGATGACGATGAGGGCGGCGCGACTCCATGGACCCGGCGACCTGCGCGTCGAGGATATCGCCGTGCCGGGAGCTCCCGAGCCAGGCTGGGTGAAGCTGAGGGTCGATGCCGCAGGTATTTGCGGTTCCGATCTTCACAACTTCCGCACGGGCCAATGGATAAGCCGATCGCCTTCGACGGCTGGCCATGAGCTGACAGGCACGGTGATCGCCATCGGCGAGGGCGTGGACACCGTCACCGTTGGCGACCGAGTGGTCGCCGATTCCCGTTTCTGGTGTGGAGAGTGCGCGCAATGCCATGCAGGCAGGCGGCATCTTTGCACGTCGCTGGGCTTCGTCGGCGAGATATGCGACGGCGGATTTGCCGAACAGGCGGTCCTGCCCGCACGCCTGCTGCATATCATCGATGCCGCGCTTGACGAACGGGTCGCGGCGATGGCCGAGCCGCTGGCTGTCGCGTTGCACGCAGTGCGGCGTCTGCCGAAAACGGCCGGCTCCGTTCTTGTCGTCGGCTGTGGGACTATCGGCGGGCTTGCCGCACTGCTGCTTTCCCGGACATTCGCCGGTACCGTGCTCGTCGCCGACCGCAATCAGGGCCGCTGCGCCCGGGTGGCGCGGGTGACCGGCGCCAGCATCGTCGATTTGAACCGGGACACCATTGCCGCCGCCACTGCGGGTGCCCCCTTGCTTGCTGCCGTCGAAGCGACCGGCAGCGTCGCAGCACTCAGCCAGTTGCTCGGCGTTCTCGATGCCGGCGGCACTGTTGCGATGGTCGGCATATTCCACGGCCGCCTCGATATCGATCCCAACATCCTGGTTGAACGCGAAATCGCATTGCTGGGATGCCACGCCTTCGCCGATGAGCTTCCCGACGCCATCCGGATGCTCGGCGAATTGACCGAGCCCATGGTCGAACTGATCGACCGCGAGATCGGCCTGGATGATGTTCCCGCGGCCTATGAGCGGCTGTTGGCGGGGCAGGGCGACGGTTTGAAAACAATCATCCGGATGCGGTCTGCCGGGCGCGTGTGATTTCCGAACGTTGCCGGAAAGGATTTTGAAATGATCACTTTGCCCGACACCGCCAGCCCTCTTTACGAGAAGGTCAAGGACTACATCCTGACGAACATCGGAACCGGGCGATGGAGCAAGGACCGCAAGCTGCCGTCCGAAAATGAATTCGTGGCGACACTCGGCGTGTCTCGGATGACGGTCCATCGTGCCTTGCGGGAGTTGACCTCTGCGGGTTTTCTGATCCGGCTCCAGGGCGTCGGCACATTCATCGCGCCACCTCGACCGCAATCCGCACTGATCGAGATCAACAACATCGCGGCGGAAATTGTCGCGCGGGGAAACAGGCATCGTTCCGAGGTTATCGTCCTCGAAAAGATCACGCCGACAAAGGAGCTCGCGCTTTCTTTCGAGTTCGCAAAACGCGCGTCGGTCTATCATTCCATCGTCGTCAACTTCGAGAACGACCTGCCTGTGCAACTGGAAGAGCGCTTCGTCAACCCGGGCCTGATACCCGACTATGACAAGCAGGACTTTTCCAGGACAGCGACCTACGACTATCTCATGCAGAAAACCCCGGTGACGGAGGTCGAGCACATCATCTCGGCGACCCCTGCCGATGCCGAGACGGCGCGGTATCTGGGCATCGACGTCGGCAGCTGCTGCCTGTTCCTGCATCGCCGGACATGGACCGGCGCCGTCGTTGCCACGATCAGCAAGCTGACTTACGTTGGCAGCCGCTACTCGCTTGGCAGTCGGTATTCTCCGTCCAAAAAAACCTGATCGCAGTGAAGCGAATCAGAGTCGGAAGGAGGGGTCTAACTTGTATATGCATGTATGTATTTAGCCTTGACATCCGCCGTTGCTGACGTTGAAGTGTCGTCGCACTTTCGTTGAACGGACAGCTAAGATGCCGAGGCACGGTGCCGCAAGAGCAGAAGCCCGCATTCTCACCAGGCCGGATGTTTGGTTCAAAAAAGCGGCCTGATCATCAAGGGGAACAAGATGATGCGTAACCTAGCAGGACAATTTCGGGCACTCGTTATGGCCGCTGCCGTCGGGTTTGCCCCGGCGGCCTACGCGGCCGACACGACGATTCCGGCGACGCCCGAGGCAGGAACATTCAAGATCGGCATCGAGCCATGGCTTGGCTATGGCCAGTGGCACGTCGCCGAGGCCAAGGGCCTGTTCAAGGCAAGCGGGCTGTCGGACGTGCAGATCGTGAACTTCGCCGAGGACAAGGACATCAACGCGGCCCTGGCCAGCGGCCAACTCGATGCCGCCAATATCGCGACCCACACGGCTATGGGCATGGTTGCGGCCGGCCTGCCGGTGAAGATCGTGCTTCTGCTCGACGTCAGCATGACTGCAGACGCCATGATCGCCGGCAAGGACATCGCCTCCGTCGCCGACCTCAAGGGCAAACAGGTCGCTTTCGAGGAAGGCACGACGAGCGACATCCTGCTCAAATACGCGCTCGCCAAGAACGGCATGTCCATCGCCGATGTCCAGCCGGTTCCAATGCCGGCGGCGGATGCCGGCAGTGCGTTGATCGCCGGCCAGGTTCCGGTCGCGGTGACCTATGAGCCCTATCTCACCGCGGCCAGGGCACAGAACAAGGATGTCAAGCTGCTCTTCACCGCAGGCGAAGATCCCGGCCTGATCAGCGACGTGTTTGTGGTGCGCGATGAGGTGATCAAGTCGCGTCCCGGCCAGGTGCTTGCCATGATCAAGACCTGGGATGCGGCCCTGAAGGCTTACAATGCCGACACGCCCGACGGCCGGGCGATCATCTCCAAGGCGGTCGGTTCGAGCGTCGAAGACCTCAACACCGCCTTTGATGGCGTGCGTTACTATACTCTCGCCGAAAACAAGGATGCGCTGACGGGCGAATTCTCCACCAAGATATTCGCCGACGTCGAGGCGGCCGCCAAGAACGCCGGGCTGCTTCAGGCGGACGTGACGCCGGAGCAGATGATCGACCCGTCATTCGTCAAGGCCGCGAAATGACGAGGGCCGGCTCGCGGTGGTGACGCAAATGTCCGAGCAGCGTGCGACCAAGCCAAGCCCGTCTCACGCAGTGCCGGGGCCGGTAATCAAACAGCCGATGCGCCGTCGCCGATCCTCCGGGATCGTCGCGCCCATCGCACGCTCGCGCTTCCTGATGATAGCAGTGGCGGTTTTTGCCGGCCTCGGCCTTGCCTGGTGGGCGGCAACGGGGCTGGGGCTGGTAAAGCCGATTTTCCTGCCCTCGCCGGGGAGCGTGGTGACCCAGCTCGGCAAGCTCTCGGCTGACGGCACGCTGTGGCTGGATCTCAGGACCTCGATATACCGTATTTCTGTTGGCTTCCTCATCGCCTCGGCATTGGCGATTCCGATCGGCGTGCTGATCGGCAGCTTCAGGACCTGGGAAGCGGCGATCGAGCCGCTTGTGGATTTCATCCGCTACATGCCGGTGGTCGCTTTCGTGCCCCTCTCCATCCTGTGGTCGGGGACGGGCGATGCCCAGAAGTTCCTGATCATCTTCATCGGCACCTTCTTCCAGCAGGTGCTGATGATCATGGACAATGTAAAACGGGTTCCCGCTGATTTCATCGGCCTTGGCAGGACGCTCGGCCTGCCGGATCGCAGGATCCTGACGCGCATCGTGGTTCCCAGCGCCTTGCCAGGCATCTGGGATACGTTGCGCATCAGTCTCGGCTGGGCATGGACCTGGCTGGTGTTGGCGGAACTTGTCGCGGCGACATCAGGCCTCGGCTACCGCATCACCGTGTCCCAGCGCTATTTCCAGACAAACACCATCATCGGCTACATCCTGTTGCTGGGCGTGCTTGGCCTCATCACCGACCAGGTCATGAAGGCACTGGGAAAAGTGCTGTTCCGGCAGGAGGGTCACGTGCAATGAGGCCGGGCCGATGAGTTTGCCCAAACTGCGGATCGAGGGTCTCCACAAGAGCTTCGGCACGGGCGCGCGGCGCACGGAAGTGCTGCGCGATATCAATCTCGATCTTGCCGACAACGAGTTCGTCTCGCTGGTGGGCACGTCGGGTTGCGGCAAGAGCACGCTGCTGTCGATCGTTGCCGGACTGCAGGATTTCGACGCGGGAGATCTTGCCATCGATGGCGCGCCGATCCTGCAGCCGGGCCTCGACCGCGGCGTCGTCTTCCAGTCCTACACCCTGCTTCCCTGGCTGACGGCGCAGCAGAATATCGAGTTCGCGCTCAAGGCCGCGGGTCATGATCGCGCGACCTGCCGCAGGATAGCACGCGAGCATCTCGATTTGGTCAAGCTCCCTCACAGCGCCAATCGCTATCCGTCGGAGCTTTCGGGCGGCATGAAGCAACGGGTGGCCATAGCGCGTGCCCTTTCCTATCGACCCAAAATGCTTCTGATGGACGAGCCCTTTGGCGCGCTCGATGCCTTGACCAGGCATCAGATGCAGGAACTCCTGACGCAGATCTGGGAGGAGCACAGGCTCACCGTGCTCTTCGTCACCCATGATGTGGAAGAAGCCGTCTACCTGTCGGACCGCATCGTCGTGATGGGGATCGGCCCGGGACGCATCATGCAGACCTTCAATGTCGACATTGAGCGCCCGCGCCGGGAGGAGGTCATGGAAACCCGGGCCTTCATGGATTTGCAGCGCAGCGTGCACAAGGCGATCCGCGAGGCCTCAAAACGTCCCGAAATGGTTTAGGCGCCATTCAATTTACTTACAATTGGCGACCTGCGTTGCGCCAATCCCGATATCGCGCCATCGCGATCCCTGACCAGGGCAGCCGCGATCGGCGTCTTTCTCCTCAACCTCGAAAAAATTTGCAGGACAATGTCGATTTCCTAAACTCTGTTCGTCGTTTCGATGCCGGCCGGTGAGGCCGGCTCAACAAGGAGACAGACGATGCGTGTGATGGTGCTCGTGAAGGCTACCGAGGATAGCGAAAAGGGCTTTGTCCCCACGCCCGAGGCGAAGGAGGCGATGGAGGCGATGGGCAGGTTTAACGACGAGCTGCGCAATGCCGGCATCTTGCTCGACGCCGACGGCCTCAAG
This sequence comes from Mesorhizobium sp. WSM4828, assembly GCF_055811175.1. NCBI lineage: Bacteria > Pseudomonadati > Pseudomonadota > Alphaproteobacteria > Hyphomicrobiales > Phyllobacteriaceae > Mesorhizobium > Mesorhizobium sp. WSM4828. The sequence goes on from NZ_JBVVQK010000001.1 coordinate 27,174, forward strand.
CCCTCCTCGCAGGGCAAGCGCGTTGCGTTCGATGGTCCACGCCGGACAGTCATCGACGGGCCTTTCGCCGAGACCCGCGAACTGGTCGCCGGCTTTTGGCTCTGGGAAGTCAAGGACATGGACGAGGCGGTCGCCTGGGTGAAGCGCTGCCCCAATCCCATGCCGGGACCGAGCGAGATTGAGATCCGGCCGCTGTACGAGATGGCTGATTGGCAATGGGAATCTGACGCCGGAGGTCACGGAAATCCATGACCGGGAGCGCGAGAAGCGCAGCGGCAACTGAACCTGTCGGCCGCAACCTGCTTGCCTCCCTTATGGCTTTGGCCGACAAGGCAGCATGACTGCAGGCGAGACACACCAGGCGATCGAAGCGACTTTTCGCATTGAACGGGCCCGGCTCATCGCGGGTCTGGTCCGTCTCGTGCGCAATGTCGACCTTGCGGAGGAACTGGCGCAGGACGCCCTGGTCATTGCCCTGTCCGAGTGGCCCAGGACCGGCGTTCCGGCCAATCCCGGCGCTTGGCTGATGACAGTCGCCAAACACCGCGCCATCGACGCGATCCGTCGCGACAAGATGCGCGAGCGCAAGCATGAGGAGATCGCGCGGGAGCTGGACGGCGAGTGCGACGGTACGGCCGAGGGAAACGAAATGGCGATGAACGAAGATCTTGGCGACGAGCTGCTGGGCCTCATCTTCACAGCCTGCCACCCCATACTTTCGGCCGACGCCCGCGCGGCGCTCACGCTGCGTGTCATCGGCGGCCTGACGACGGACGAGATCGCCCGCGCTTTCCTGTCGAGCGAGGTGACGATCGCCCAGCGCATCGTCCGCGCAAAGAGGACGATCGGAAAGGCCGGGCTCAGCTTCGAGGTGCCGCGCGGCGCCGAGCGTGCGGTGCGTCTGTCCTCGGTGCTGGAGGTCATCTATCTTATCTTCAATGAAGGCTATGCCGCCACGGCAGGCGACGACCTTGTTCGGCCGAGCCTGTGCCTGGAGGCACAACGGCTGGGCCGCATGCTGGCGGGTCTGATGCCCGAGAATGCCGAGGTGTTCGGCCTGCTGGCTCTGATGGAAATCCAGGCATCGCGATTGCCGGCACGCATCGGGCCGGACGGCGCCCTCTTGACCCTGACCGAGCAAAACCGCGCACGCTGGGACCAACTGCTGATCCGGCGAGGCCTTGACGCGCTGGCCTGCGCCGACGCTCTCGGGGGCGAGGGCCCCTACGTGTTGCAGGCCGCGCTTGCAGCCTGTCACGCGCGGGCGCGCAGTCCGGGCGATACCGATTGGCCCCGCATCGCAGCGCTCTACGACCGGCTGCGTGCAGTGATGCCCTCGCCGGTGGTCGATCTCAATCGAGCGGTCGCCCACAGCATGGCTTTCGGGCCCGAAGCGGGCCTGCAGCTGGTAGACGAGATTGCCGACGCCGCCGCATTGCGCAATTATGCGCCATTGCCGGCAGCGAGGGGCGATTTTCTTTTTCGGGCCGGCCGGCTGGCCGAGGCCCGCGCCGAATTCGAGGCTGCGGCCAAGCTCACCCGCAACGTGCGCGAGGCGGCCTTTCTCCTCGCCCGCGCAGACGCTTGTGGTTGACAGCATCGCTCTCTGTGCCCGAAGCGCCGCTCGGCAAGGCCGGAAGCCGCCATTCGCTCCCGGCCAGCTCCCTTCAGTGAGCGTGATCAACTCGCAACGCGAAAGGGATTAATGATGCGCAAGCCGTCGTCGAGCACCATTGCGTGCTGCATGTCCTCTGACCAAAGTGTGTCGCAGCCAGCGTGAATCGCTGCGGAAGCGATCATAGCGTCATAGGTGGAAAGGCCGTACCGCTCGGCGAGCCTCAATCCTGTTTCGTGGGTCTCGAGGGTAACCGGATGAACCGTCAACAGGCCGCGCAGCATGGTCAGCAGCGCATGCGTGTCGTCCCATGACATTTGCATCTTCCGACGCGCGACATTGGTGAGTTCGTTGAGAACCTGCACGCTGATCGCCCCGCCAGTAGCGATGACCGCCTCGGCCCGATCCGCCTTCGCCGTATCGCCTGACGCGATGTAAAGAAGGACATTGGTATCGAAAAAACTAACGGGCATTTGCCTCGTCTCGATCGAATTTGAAGTCAGCGGGAAGCCGACCGCGGAAGGCGCGGAGACGCTTCAGCAACTCTTCGCGCCCGGGCTTTCGCGCGACGCCAAGCTGGCGGGTGTCAGCGACATGGATTTCGATCTCATCGCCTTCCCTGAGTTCAAGCGCTTCGACCACAGCGGCGGGAAGGCGGACCGCAAGACTGTTTCCCCATTTGGCGACCTGCATGCCACTTCCTCCATTAGATATACGCTGCAAGAAATGTATATCCAGAAGTCGTCAACGTCAAGAATTGCAGCAATCGGTTTATTCATTTTGAAGGAGGAGCCTTGATCATGCCAGCAACTGCGTCGGCACGCCGAGTATCGGTCCTGCCTCGGCGAGCCGCTGGTCGAGGGTCCACACCGTGGCGCCATGCTCCGATGCCGTCGCGAGGTGCAGGGCGTCGCCAGCACGAAGCGCGAGGATATGCTGATCGGCGAATTTCGCGGCGACCCGAAAATGCCCGCCCGTCACCGGCAGCATGGTGAAGCTCTCAGCGACCAGCTTATTGAACATCGCGAGCGCTGCTGCGCGCTGCTCCAGGTCGATCTGTCCGGTCCGAAGCTTGATCGCCATGGCGGATGACATCTCGGTCATGGTCCAATCGCTGATCACAAGTTGCGCTGGGTCCTGCTCCGCCAGCCAGCCCTGAACGCGCGCGGTCATGGCTTCGTTGGATAGCGCCGCGACGATCAGCGAAGTATCGAGATAGAACATCAATAGCGATCGCCATCTCGCATCGATCGCACCAGATCGGCGGCAGCCTGGGCCTGCAGAGGCATGGTTGCGGTCAGGGATTGGAGCAGGACGGCGTCGATCCGTTTGCGAGGGCGGGCCACGGCCGTGAGCCTGGCGACCGGCTTGCCACGCCGGGTTATGTCGATCGAGTCTCCAGCCTCGACCCGGTCGACGAGCTCACTCAGATGTGCCTTGGCGTCCGCCAGATTGACCGCGTCCATGTCACGCTCCTGACCATGTAGATGGTCATGTAGCGCATAACACGTGACAATTCCAGTGCAGAGCACAGCGAATAAGCAACTGGCTGCGTGAGCGAACCAGGTGACTAACGAGAATTATGCCGCTTCGCGCTTGACTCATACATATCCCGGTGGTTATACATCGATCAATAGCCGAAGGGTTATCGATCTCAATGCCAAACGCTCACGATGTGCTGTTCAGAACGCTTGCCGATCCGACTCGGCGCGCTATTTTTGAGCGACTGTGTCGCGAAGGAGAGCAGACGGTCGGGGCTCTGACGGCTCAGGCCGGGATCTCGCAACCGGCCGTGTCGAAGCATCTCGGCGTTTTGAGGCAGGCGGGGCTAGTGCGCGACCGCCATGCAGGACGGCAGACCCATTATAGTGCGCAACTTGCTGCGCTTGCCCCCTTGCTCGACTGGACGAGCCAGATGACCGGATTCTGGCAGAGCCGGTTCGACGACCTCGAAGACCTGCTCAAAAGGATGGACCAGTGAACCGAACGTCGACCGAAACACTCTCCGTCGTTGTCGAAAGGGAAATCGCTTATCCGCCCGAGAAGATCTGGCGCGCACTCACGCAACCACACTTGATCGAGGAGTGGCTCATGAAAAATGACTTCAAACCTGTCGCGAACCACCGCTTCAATCTTCACGCAGCCTGGGGCTCCGTCGAGTGTCAGGTGCAGACGGTCGAGCCGAACAGAACGCTGACTTACACATGGGATACCAAGGATCTCAAGAGTGTCGTCTCCTGGACCCTCACCCCCACGAGCACCGGAGCCCGCTTGCGCATGGAACAGTCGGGCTTCCGGCCGGATCAGCAGCCTTACTTCCGGGGTGCCAAAGTCGGCTGGCCGAGGTTCTTTGACGATCTGGAGCAGGTTCTGGCGCGGACGGACTGAGATCCGCGGGCGCTATTCAAGCAGGGGGCTCTGTTACAGAGCGGCAGATGGCGGGCGATAATGGAGGCAAGCCAATGAAGATCAAGTTGACCAAAGTATACGTGGATGACCAGGAAAAGGCTCTGGATTTCTACACCGAAACGCTCGGCTTTACAAAAAGGGCCGATTTCAGCAATGGGCCGTTTCGCTGGCTGACCGTCGCATCACCCGACGAGCCGGACGGGACCGAGCTGCAACTCGCGCTCAATGACAACCCGGCTGCAAAAGCCTACCAGCAAGCCATTTTCCAGCAGGGCCAGCCCGCGGTCATGTTCTTCACCGAAAACGTCAAGAGCGATTACGAGCGCATCAAAGCGCGCGGCGCCGAGTTCACGATGCCGCCGACCGAAGTAACCGGCTCGATCATCGCCCAGCTGAACGACAACTGCGGCAATCTCGTTCAAATCACCCAGCTGGCGCGCTGGTAAGGCAAGCGTTCAGTGGCGTGGCTCCCTGGCGAGAGCCGCCAAACGGGCCGCCCGATCCGCTCGGTTCGTCTTCAGAGGAGGTCTCAATGGATTGGAACAAATGGGTTCGGCAGATCCACCGCTGGCTGTCGATTATCTTTGCGGCGGTCGTCGCCGCCATCTTCATCAGCCTGGGAGTAGGCAAGGAACCCGCCTACTGGGTGTACCTCTTGCCGCTGTTTCCACTCGGCTTGCTCCTGCTTACCGGTCTGTACATGTTCGTGCTGCCTTACGCTCCCAAGTGGCGCCACGCCGGGGGCACCGGCGCATTGGAGTGAATGCATGGCCGACAAGACGTCCATCAAGTCAGCGGCGGTCGTGAAGAAGCCCGCCGCAAAGCCTACAGCGGCCAAGCCTGCAGCCGCCAAGCCGGTCCTCCTCGCAGGCGGCAACCCGCAGATCCCGAAGGGTGATGGTGACGCTCCTGTGCAGGCCTACATCGCGGCCATGCCGGGCTGGAAACGCGACGTCGGGCGCCGCCTCGACGCACTCGTCGAGCGCAACGTTCCCAACCTGCGCAAGGCCGTCGAATGGAACTCGCCCTTCTATGGCGTAGAGGGTCAAGGCTGGTTCCTCAGCTTCCATTGCTTCACAAAGTACATCAAGCTGGCTTTCCTCCGCGGCGCGTCGCTGCGTCCCGTCCCACCCGGCGAGTCCAAGCACAAGGACGTACGCTACCTCGACATCCGCGAGGACGACCAGCTCGACGAAGCTCAACTCACCGACTGGGTAAAGCAAGCCAGCCAGTTGCCTGGCGAGCGAATGTGAGTGGGAATGCCAGTCATCCCGGCAAACCCGGTGCCGACTAGCGGTATTCATGTGACGGGCGAGCGGCAACAACCCTAGGGAAAGCGACAATGATGATGAAGAGTGGCTCGATGGAAGGAAATGCAGAGAGCTCTCCCTCTCAGCTGATCGATGCGAGGATCAGTGAGCTGGGCGATTGGCGAGGCAAGACGCTTTCCCATGTCCGCGCTCTCGTCAAGCAGGCTGACCCGGAAGTGGTCGAGGAGTGGAAGTGGCGAGGCGTTCCGGTGTGGTCGCACGCCGGAATAATCTGCACCGGCGAGACCTACAAGAGCGTCGTGAAAGTGACCTTCGCAAAGGGCGCCTCGCTGCCGGACCCTTCAGGCCTGTTCAACTCCAGCCTCGAAGGCAACACCAGGCGCGCCATCGATATCCGTGAGGGCGAAGACATAGATGAGAATGCGTTCAAGGCGCTGATACGCGCTGCTGCCGCCCTGAACACGGCCCGATAGTCAGCTCCGGCCGATATGGTCGGCTAGCGGGCCGAGAGCGGCGAGCAAAGCTTCGCCGGTGGCTTGCGTCGCGTTCTCATGCGGCGCGCGCAGGTTCAGCCAGCGTCTGTCGCCGGACCGTACCGCCAGCACTGCCTTCATCGCAGCGATGAGGCCGGCGTCCTGGATGATTTTGCGGAACGCCTTGATGGCGGCATCCGCGTCAGTAATGTCCTCTCCCGCCAGCGTTGCGTCGTAGAGGGCCCGGATCGCTGCCGCATTCAGATTGACCGTCGCCGAGATGCACCCCGCAGCACCGTTGGCGAGGCCTTTCGTCAGCTGTGCTTCCGAGCTCGGAAACACCGCGACCCTTGGGGCTGCCGCAATGACCGCCGCGGTGTTGTTCCAATCGCCGGCGCTGTCCTTGTAAGCTACCACGACATGCGGAAACGCTTCGCTCAGCCGGGCGGTCAGCGCCGGGCTCACCGGTACGCCGGAATTCTGCGGGATGTGGTAGAGGATCATCCTCATCGCCGGCTTCGCCACCCGTTCGATCAGCTCGCCATAGTAGCGGGCCTGGCCGTTGTCGCCGGCGGCCGTATAGAAGAACGACGGCAGCACCATCACCCCGGCACAGCCGAGACCGACCGCATGCGCCGTCAGCTCGACGGTTTCGGCAAGTGCTGTGACACCGGTGCCGGGCATCAGACGGCTTGGCGAAATACCGGCCTCGACCAGCCACTCCAGCGCTTGCATGCGCTCGCGCAACGAGACGGACAAGGCCTCGCCCGTGGTGCCGAACGGCGACAGGAAATGCGCTCCCTGATCCAGCACCCACTTGGCGTGTGATATCCAGAGGTCGCGGGCAATACGGCCGTCGTTTTCAAACGGCGTCAGGATCGGTGCGATGGTTCCTTGTGGGCGGATCATGTGCGTCCTTCTACGGGTGAAAATCGGTGCTGTGCTCAAAGCCGGCATCAAGAATGTCGAGCAAGCTACATGAAGCAATGTTGCTGAGTACCGGCCGTTCGGCCTCGAAAGCAAGCGGCTCGCGCATAGGCGCGCGATTGTGATCGGGCGGCGGTTCTGAGGCTCTCGAGGTAAATCCTTGTCACGGGAGAACCTCGTCCGGCCGAAAGGGGGGTGACAAACGAGTTCTGCTGTTTCATCAATGCCGCCTTTTGAGGAGAAGCCCATGCGGAGGATCGGTGTCGGCATTATCGGCTGCGGCAACATTTCGGATGCCTACCTGAAGGCATCGCCACAATTCCCGGTGCTCGATATTGTCGGCGTTGCCGACATCAACCCTACGGCGGCCGAGGCCAAGGCAGCGGCCTACGGCCTGGCTGCCATGCCGGTCGACGCGCTGTTGGCCGATCCGCGCGTCGAGATCGTGCTCAACCTGACGACGCCGCAGCATCATGTGCCGGTCGGCTTGCAAGCTGTCGGGCAAGGCAAGCACGTTTACTCCGAGAAACCGCTGGCGACGACGCTCAGTGACGCCGAGCGGCTGGTCGCGGCCGCGCGCCAACAGGGCGTGCGCATCGGCTGCGCACCCGACACCTTTCTTGGGGCTCCCACCAGACGGCGCGGCGGCTGGTCGATGAGGATACGGTTGGGACCATCGTCGCCGGCTCTGCCTTCATGCAGGTGCCCGGCCACGAACTCTGGCATCCCAATCCGGATTTCTACTATCAGCCTGGCGGTGGGCCAATGCTCGACATGGGACCGTACTATCTGACCTGCCTGGTCAATCTCCTGGGTCCGGTAAAATCGGTGACCGGGCAGGCGAAGTCATCCTACGCCACCCGCACCATCGGTTCTGGACCGCGCCAGGGCGAAACCATCCGGGTCGAGATGCCGACCCATATTTCCGGCCTGCTCGCATTCGAGAATGGCGCCGCGGTCTCGATCACCACCAGCTTCGACGTCTGGAAGCATGAACACAATCACATCGAACTTTACGGAACCACGGGCTCGATGATCGTCTCCGATCCCAACCAGTTCCAGGGCGACATCAGGACCAGCCAGCGCAAGGGCGACTGGACGGTGGCCGATCAGATCCATTCCTATGGCGACGGCAACTACCGGGGCCTCGGCCTTGCCGACATGGCGCAGGCGATCGTCTCCGGCAGGCAACACCGCGCCAGTCTCGATCTTTCCCTCCATGTCCTGGAAATCATGGAATCGATCATCTCTTCAGCAGAGACAGGGCAGCGTGTCGATCTCAGATATGGCTGCGCCCGGCCGGCACCGATGCGCGCCGACCTGCCTTTCGGAATTCTGGGATAGGGAATAATGCAATGAGCAAGACGGCACTGATTTTCTGGGGCGGCTGGGAAGGTCACACCCCGGCCCGAAGCGCCGAAATCGTCAAGGAGATGCTGGCCGGCAACGGCTTCGACGTGCAGCTGGAGCGGGGGACTTCAGCGCTTGCCGATCCGCAGCTGGGTAAGCTCGATCTCATTGTCCCGGTGATCACCATGTCGACCATCGAAAAGCCGGAGCTGCAAAACCTGACCAGCGCCGTCGGGGCCGGCACCGGCCTTGCGGGCTTTCACGGCACCATGTGCGACAGCTTCCGCAACGAACCGGAATATCAATTCATGACCGGCGGCCAGTGGGTCGCCCACCCCGGCAACATCATCGACTATCGCGTCGACATCACCAGGCCAGACGATCGGGTCATGCAGGGCATCGACGGCTTCGCCTACCGTTCGGAGCAGTATTACATGCATGTCGATCCGACCAACGAGGTGCTGGCGACGACTACTTTCACCGGCGAACATCTCGATTTCATCGCCGGCGTCGTCATGCCGGTCGTCTGGAAGCGCCGCTACGGCAAGGGCCGCGTCTTCTACAGCGCGCTCGGCCACACCGCCGACGAGTTCGCCGTGCCGCAAATGCGCACGATGTTCGAACGCGGCGCGATTTGGGCCAGCCGAAACTCGGACCTTGCGTAGCCGTTCAATCTGAACGCCACGTATCGTTGTAATCTTTTAAAGGGCGGCCACCCGGACGCCGACACAGGCACTGGACTGCAATTGACTGCCATGGTAGCATCCAATACACCACGGTCATCGGAAAATTCCGCAGCTGGAGGTCGAATGGAGCAGACGTGGCGATGGTTTGGCCCGAGCGACGCGGCAACGCTTGCCCACGCGAGGCAGGCCGGCGCGACCGGCATAGTGACGGCATTGCACGACATCCCTTACGGCGAAGTGTGGCCGATCGACGCCATCAGGCAGCGTCAGGCGCTTATCGAGGCGGATCCGGCGATGGGCCTGAAATGGAGCGTCGTCGAGAGCGTCCCCGTGCACGAGGACATCAAGCTCGGCCGCGGCGATCTCGACCGGCTCTACGACAATTTCAGGCAGACCTTACGCAATCTCGGCGCCTGCGGTGTGCGCACGGTCTGCTACAACTTCATGCTGATCCTCGACTGGACCCGGACCGACCTAGCTGCGCCGCTGGCGGGCGGCGGACGGGCGCTCCGCATGAACATGCACGAGCTTGCCGCGTTCGATTTCTACATGCTGCAGCGCAAGGGATCGGAGCGCGACTATGCGTCCGATGTTCTCCAGCGGGCGAGCGAATGGTTCGAGACGACGCCGGATACGTCAAAAGAGCGTCTGCTCGCCAACATCATGGCCGGCCTGCCGGGCGCCTTCAAGCGCTACGACATAGCAGAATTGCGCGATGTGGTGGCCGAGCAGTCGAGCCTGTCGCACGACCGGCTGCGCGAGAACCTTGTCCGTTTTCTCGAAAACGTGCTGCCGGCGGCCGAAGAGGCGGGCGTCACGTTGGCGATTCACCCGGACGATCCGCCGCGCGATCTCGTCGGCCTGTGCCGCATCGTCAAGAACGCGGACGACATCGCCTTTATCCTGGACGCAGTGCCATCGGCTAATAGCGGCCTTACCTTGTGCACGGGGTCGCTGGGCGCCAACCCGGCCAATGACGTGCCCGCCATCGCCAGGCGCTTTGCGCACAAGATAAACTTCGTGCATCTGCGCAACGTCAGCAAGGACCCGGACGGCTCGTTCATGGAATCCGAGCATCTGAGCGGCGATGTCGACATGGTGTCGGTGGTCTCGATCTTGCTCGACGAGCAGCAACGCCGCCGCGACGCCGGCGAACCGGCGGCGCTGCTGCCGTTTCGTCCGGATCATGGCCACGAGCTGATCGATGATGCCGCGCGGCACACCCATCCCGGCTACCCCGTGATCGGCCGTCTTCGCGGCCTTGCCGAATTGAGAGGCGTGATGACGGCGATTGCCCATCAGCGCGGCTACCGGCTGCAATGACGGCGCCCCGCCTGCTCTGCGTCGGCGCGCTCACCTACGACACGATCTTGCGCCTCGATGTCCTGCCCTCCGGCGCCGGCAAGTTCCTGCCAAGCGAGGCCGTGCAGATCGCGGCCGGCATGGCAGCAAGCGCCGCCGCGTCGGCCAGCCGCCAGGGCGGGCAGGTCTGGCTATGGGCAAGCGTCGGCGACGATGCCGTCGGCCGCGATGTCATCGGCCAGATGGAGGCGGAGCGGGTCGACTGTTCGCTGGTGCGCAGGGTTGAAGGCGGCCGCTCGGCCATTGCCACGATCCTGGTTGATGCCGCCGGCGAGCGTATGATTGTCCCGTTCTACGATGCCGTCACGCAAGCCGATCCGGACCGTCTTCCGCCGGCGGATTTTTCCCGCTTCGACGCCGTGCTGGTCGACGTCCGCTGGCCCGGAGCCGCCGCCCTGGCGCTGGCGAAAGCTCGTGAATACGGCATTCCGGCGATCCTTGACGCCGATGTCGCATCGCGACCGGTGCTCGACCGGCTGCTGCCGCTCGCCTCGCATATCGTTGCTTCACTGCCTGCGGCACGCATCCTGTGCGGCCCGGAGATATCCGCCGGTTCTGCCGTCGCCATTCTCGGCGAACGGATCGGCGCCTTCGTGGCCGTCACCGATGGGGCGAACGGCACCGCGTTCCGGCACCCGGGCAGCAACGTCCGTCATCTGCCATCGCCGCGGGTCGAAGCCGTCGACACCCTGGCGGCAGGCGACGTGTTTCACGGCACCTTCGCTCTCGGTCTGGCCGAAGGTTGGGACGAAGAGCGCGCCATAGCAGTGGCCAGCGCCGCCGCCGCCCTGAAATGCCTGCGCTTTGGCGGACGTCTTGGCGCACCGACGCGCGCGGAAACGCTGGCTTTCATGCAAGGATCGACATGATGCCGAACACGCTTGGGCCGGCTCGGTGGAAAGAGCACGTCAAGTGGCGCCGATCGACTACCATAGTAGTCACTGGGCAGCTGTTCGTGGGAGGACAAAATGGCTGAATTCAAAAAACGCGCACTCGTCACCGGGGCAGCCATGGGCATCGGACGTGCTGTCGCCGAAAGACTGGCCGAGCAAGGCATCGACCTGATCCTGTTCGACCGGGCGGGCGATCAGCTGGACGAGGTCGCGGCACAGCTTTCGGCGCGCGGCGTGACCGTGCGCACCGTGCTTGGCTCAACCGCCGACACTGAAGCGTGCGGCCGCGCCGTCGAGCTTGCCCGGTCCGCGTTCGGCGGGCTCGACATGCTCTCCCACAATGCCGGCATCCAGCGTTACGGAACGGTGGAGACCACGGACGAGGCGCTTTGGGACGAGGTGATGAACGTCAACCTGAAGGCTGCCTACCTGCTCTCCCGCGCGGCGATGCCGCTGCTCCGCCAAAGCCGCGGTGCCATAGTCCATATGAGCTCGGTGCAGGGTCTGGCCAGCCAGGAAGGGGTTCTGGCCTACAGTACGGCCAAGCACGGCCTGATCGGCCTGGTAAAGTCGATGGCCGTCGACTATGCGCCGCTCGGCGTGCGCGTCAATGCCGTCGCTCCGGGCGCGGTCGACACACCGATGCTGCGGGATGCGGTCAAGCTCAACGATAAGCCCGACGAGATCCTGCGTATCCTCGACAATATGCATCCGCTCGGCCGTACCGCCCAGCCGAAAGAGATTGCCGCAGTCGTCGCCTTCCTGCTGTCCGACGATGCCTCTTTCGTCACCGGCGAGGTCGTGCGCGTCGATGGCGGCCTGCTGGCGCGCATCGGCGGTTCTCCGCGCAAGGAATAACGCCGGCGCTGCTGCTTGCGCAGGCATTTCATGAACGGCTTGAAGCTGCAGAGCCTTTAAGGGGATTGCCGATGGCAGGGCTTTTGGGAATGCGGACCATCACCGAGGGGCGGCTGGGCGAAACCGGCCCCGGCGCTTCAGTCGCGGCCAGAACGTTCGAGGTTTTGCTCGACCAGATTCTGACCTTCCGCCTGAAGCCGCACGAGCTGATTTCCGAAAAGGCGATGTCGGAAGCCCTTGGCGTGAGCCGCACACCGGTCAGGGAGGCGCTCGCCCGGCTGGCCGGTCTTGGCCTGATCGACATCTATCCCCAGCGCGGCAGCATGGTGGCGCCGCTGCGTATTGCCGATCTCGAGAAATCGCAGTTCCTGCGCGAAGCGCTCGAAGTCGGCCTGATCAAACGCGCCGTCGAGAGCCCGCGCCTTGCCGACCTGCTTGCCGCGCTCAAAGGCGAACTAGCGGTCCAGGAGACGTTCGCCTCCATCGCGGACGACAGGCGCTTCTTCAAGTCGGACGAGCTGTTCCACCAGCACATCTCCAGCCATGCCGGGTTTCCGGGAATCTGGGCCGACATCAGCGCGGCGAAGCTGCACATGGACCGCTTCCGTTTCCTGTCTTTTCCGCGCCTCGACAGCATGTCGGTGGTCCTCGGCCAGCATCGGCGGATTGTCGATGCGCTCGAGCAGGCCGACGCGCTTGCGGCGGAAGAAGCAATGCGAACGCATCTTCGCCGCATTTTCGAGGTGCTCGAAATCGTCCAGGAGCGCTATCCCCATTACTTCGAGGCAGACGGTAGTGTGAGCCCGCCGTCAGCTGGCTCAATCCAAGCCTGAGCCTTTCTTGCGCGCTTCCGAGGGCGTCTTGGTCTTGCTGCCGGATTTGTCGGAAGCTGGCTCGGCTTTGCGATTTTGACCCTCGCCGCCTTGCTCCTTGCGGAGCTGCTTTTCCACTACCGATCGCGATCCTTCCGCCGGGTCTTGTTCCGGATGAGTATCGGTTCCCGTCATGTCGGCTCCTATCCATTTTGATCAATTGCGTGTGGCGTGGGCTGACCTGCGCCGCCGGTTCTGTCGCGCCCGATCATCAGCCAGGCGGCGAACAGCACGACCAGTACGACAACGATCCAGGCGACGAGACGAGGCATCGGGCCTCACTTCCCCCGCCGCTTGCTGCCGCGTGCCTCCGGATCGGCGCCGGCCTCGACCGTTGGATCGGGCACGACCGGTCCGCGTTCGGCCTCGGAACCCTCAGCTTCGATCTCCTGCACGGCCTGATCCCAATGCTCGCGCTCGCGCCCTTGCGGACGGCCTTCGCGCTCCCAGATCTCATGGGCTCGCTGCCTGATACGCTCTTCCCTGTCCATGGCCTTTGCCTCCTCATCCCCTAATCCGGCGATCGCTGGTTTGTTCCGCGGTGCCAGCGCCGTTCATCGCGGTTCAGTTGACGTGATCACCCAGCGCTCTAGATCAAACTTCACGGCGAAGTCGCTCGGTGCGGGGAGAACAATCGTGTGGCAGCAACGCTACAAGCACGTATTGTAAATGCCGTTACAGCCGTCGGTGTTCGACCAGGCCACCCATGCTTGCTGCTGATAATGTTTGTACTGATGGCCTGCTCGCCTTCCGGCCAGGTCGAGCAGCAGTCGAAAACCGCGGCTTCCGCCACACAGACCGCATCGCTGGTCCTGGAGAGCTGGATCGCTGGGAAAGCCCCGTCGGAATACACGTCGCGCACTTTGCAATCGGTCGGCAAGGCGCTCGCCGATGCCGGTGCGCAAATCCAGTCCGCCAAGTCGCCTGAGCCCAGCGGGCAAGCCGGTCTGACGATGGCGGTTGGACGGCTTTCGGCAGCGGCAATGCGCGCCGCGACGGCCGTGCAGAACGGCAACCGCTCGGAAGTGGAACACGCGCAGCAGGATCTTCGGGCCGCCGCCGCCGATCTGAGCACGTCCAACGCAAAATATTTCGCGCCGAAATCATGAAGAAGCTGCTCGAAATATCGCTCGGCGTCGTCACCAGCGTTGGCGGCTTTCTCGAGGTCGGATCAATGGCGACCGCAGCTCAGGCCGGCGCGGCGTTCAGGTTCCAGCTGATATGGGCCGTCGTCCTGGGCACGATCTGCATCATCTTCCTGGTCGAAATGGCCGGACGCTTCGCCGCCGTTAGCCATCACACCATCGCCGACGGGATCCGGGAACGGTTTGGCTTCAACGCCTTTCTGTGGCCGTTGCTTGCGACCTTGCTGGTCAACTTCCTGGTCATGGCAGCCGAAATCGGCGGTGTTGCCATTGCGCTCGAGCTCGCCACCGGCATCGGCTTTCAATGGTGGGCGCTGCCGGTCGCGTTTCTGGCATGGCTGTTCCTGTGGAAAGGCACGTTCGGATTCATCGAAAAAGGCGTCGCGATCCTCGGGCTGGTCACGCTGTGCTTCGTGGTTGGCGCAGTCATGCTGAAGCCCGATTGGGGGCAGGTCGCAGCCGGGGCCGTGCCAACACTGCCGGATCACGACGCGGCCAACTACTGGTTCATGGCGGTCAGCATTCTTGGTGCGTCGATCTCGCCCTATCTGTTCATGTTCTATTCGTCGGGAGCGATCGAGGACGAGTGGGATAAGAGCTATCTTGGAGCCAATCGGGCCATTGCCGGCCTGGGCATGAGTTTTGGCGGCACGATCGCTATCGGTGTATTGATTGTGGCGGCGCTCGTTCTGGCAGCACACGGCATAGAGCAGGTCGACGACTACCACCAACTGCCGCTGATGCTGCTTCCGATCTTCGGTTTCTGGGGATTTGTCCTGTTCGTTGCTTCACTAGGCATTGCCTGCTTCGGTGCCACGCTCGAAATCGGCCTGCAGCAGGCCTATCTTGTGGCGCAGGGTTTTGGCTGGACCTGGGGCGAGAACCTGAAACCGCGCGACGACCCGGGTTTCAGCACCGTTTATACGATCTCGTTGTTTCTCGCCGCCATTCCGATCGCGCTGGGCCTCGATCCGCTGAAGCTCACCATCTTTTCCATGGCGCTGACGGCCGCCAGCCTGCCGTTGACAGTGGTGCCGTTCCTCTTCCTGCTCAATGACGAGCGTTATGTCGGCGAGCACCGCAATGGCACGATCGCGAATGCCGCGGTCATCTTCATCATCGCGCTCGGTTTCGTGCTCGCGATCGTGACCATTCCTTTGCAGATATTCGGAGGCACGTGATGGAGTTGCTGCGCGACATCCTGGACAAGCAAGTGGTCGACCGCGAGCAGGTCAAGATCGGCAAGGTTGACGGGCTGGTGGCCGAGCTCAGGCCAGGCAAGCCGCCTAAGATCGTTGCGGTCGAGCTCGGCTCGATCACGCTGGCGCGTCGGCTTGGCGAGCGGCCTGGCCGCTGGATGGCGCGGCTTGCGGCAAGGCTCGGCGGCAAGCGCCATGCCGAGCCGCACCGCATCGCCTGGAACAAGGTGCGCGACATCGGCGTCGACATCGAGTTCGATATCGACGTCCGCGAAACGGCGATTTTCGACTGGCAGGACTGGCTGCGCGATCGTGTCATTGGGCGTATTCCGGGAGCTGGATGATGGCCACTATCAATCTCGAGCAATTGGCTGGCAGGAATGTACTTTCGCAGCGCGGCAAAAGCATCGGCCGTATCGAGGAGATACGCGCCGAACCGGATGGCGACGACCTGGTGATTACCGAGTACCATGTCGGCATCCACGCGGCCTTCGAGCGTCTGTCCGCTTCGGCCATCGGCATTGCGGTCCTCGATGTCTTTCGACTGCGCAGTCGCGACAGTATGTACCGCATCCCCTGGGACAAGCTCGACATCTCCGATCCGGCGCAGCCGCGGTTGTTATGCACGAAGGAAGAACTTTCCGCTATGAAGGGGAGCATCGAGGGCGATAAACCGGAATGAACGATACTTTCCCGCCATCGGAAAATGGGGTCCAGTGAAAGTCCTGGTTACCGGTGCCACCGGCCTGATCGGTGCCTCCGTCGTGGCACGCCTTCTTTCCGAAGGGCATGAGGTAATCGGAGTGGTCCGCAGCCCCGGCGCAAACCGGACCGGCAATTATCAATTGCTGGTGCTGGACATGGCGGTGGCGCTGCAGCCCGAAGACTGGCTACCGCATCTCAGGCGTATCGACGCCGTCGTGAATTGTGCCGGCGTCCTGCAGGACAGCCCCCGCGAAAAGACGCGCGAAGTCCATCGCGATGCGGCGGCAGCACTCTTTCTGGCCTGTGCGCGGGCCGGGGTTGCCCGGGTGATCCACTTCTCGGCGATAGGCGTCGATCGGGCGCAGCCTTCGACATTCTCGGCGACGAAACTGGCCGGCGACCAGGCGCTTATGGCGCTTGATCTGGATTGGGTGGTCCTGCGCCCGTCCGTGGTGCTCGGCCGGCCGGTGTTTGGGGCCAGCGCATTGTTTCGGGGTCTCGCCTCGCTGCCGGTGCTGCCCTCCATGCCCGGCACCGGCCGGCTCCAGGTGGTACTTCTCGACGACGTGGTCTCAACAGTCGTCCTCCTTCTCGATCCCGCCAGTCCGTCTCGCGTCGTGCTGGAACTTGTCGGTCCCGAACAGCTGAGCATGGACGAGGTCGTCGGTAGCTATCGCCGATGGCTCGGTTGGGCTCCGGCAGCCAAGTTTGTCTTGCCGGCGGCTGTTGCAAAGCTTCTCTACCGCCTCGGCGACCTTGCCGCGATGTTCGGCTGGCGCCCACCGATGCGCACCAACGCGGCCAGGGAGATCGCCCGAGGAGCGGTTGGAGATCCCTCGGACTGGACCGCCGCGACCGGCATACGCCCGCAAACCCTGGCGGGCTTCCTCGCGCTCAATCCGGCAACGGTGCAGGAAAAATGGTTTTCCCGGCTGTACTTCATCAAGCCGGCGATCTTCGTCGTCCTGCCCGTCTTCTGGATCATGACGGGGATTGTGTCGCTGACCACCGGCTACGTCAGCGGCGTCGATCTGATGAAAAGCACGGGGGCCGGCATCTTGTCGGCGCCGACCGTGATCGCCGGTGCTCTTGCCGACATCGTCGTCGGCACGCTCGTTGCCTGGCGGCCGGCGACGCGAAAAGGCCTCTATGGCGGCATCGCGCTCTCGCTCTTCTACCTGGTCGTCGGAAGCTTCCTGAGTCCTGATCTGTGGAACGACCCGCTTGGGCCGTTCCTCAAGGTGTTGCCGATCCTGGTGCTGCACTTTGTGGCCCTGGCAGTGCTGGAGGAGCGTTGATGCTCTATTTCCTGCTGAAATTTCTGCATGTCATCGGCGCATCCGTGCTGCTTGGCACCGGCGCCGGTATCGCTTTCTTCATGCTGCTCGCCCACAGGACCGGCAATGCCGCGACGGTTGCGGCGGTGGCGCATATCGTCGTCGTCGCCGACTTCCTTTTCACGGCGACGGCCGTGGTCGCGCAACCTTTGACCGGAGCCGCGCTCGCCTGGCAGGCCGGCTACTCGCTGTCGGAGGGCTGGATCGTACTTTCGATCGCGCTTTATATCTTCACCGGAATGTTCTGGCTCCCGGTCGTCTGGATGCAAATGGAGATGCGCAAGCTGGCAGCGCAGGCCGCCGGTGCCGGAGCGCCGTTGCCACCACGCTATCATCGGCTCTTCTGGCTATGGTTCGCCTTCGGCTTTCCCGCCTTCGCCGCCGTGCTCGGAATTTTCTGGCTGATGATCGCGCGGCCGGCGATCGAGTGGTGAAGACAGCCGCGGACAATTGCCGCGGCTTGTGCTTCGGTCCAGCGTTGCTTCGAGCCCCGAATCCGGGACTGAAGCTAACTCTTGGCGGTCTCTCCCGCCTCACGCAGCCTGGCGTATTGCAAGGTGACGCCGCGCAGATTCTGCTTCAGCCAGTCGGCCATTTTCTCTTCTTCGCGGAGATTCTGCTGAAGAGAGTTGGTTGCCTGACTAAACCCTCCGGCCTCGGCGAGTACGAGCAACGAGTTGTAAGCGGCGATCTCGTAATTTTCGAATGCAAAGTTGGCGAAGCTGTTCTTGAGGATTTCGTCGCCGGCTACGGAATGTCCCATCGCAGCCATGCTGCCGACCATCGACATAGCCGTATCCTTCAATGTGGAATGGTCCTCACCGAGGCCATCCAGAATGGATTCCAGGCGGGCGATCTGCCCTTCGGTCTCCGTGATATGCTGCTGCAGGCGGTCGGCGACCTGCGGATAGTTCTCGATCCGCTTGACCTGAGGTTTCATGATCGACAGTGCCTGGTTCTCCATGGCGTGAGCGTTGCGCAGCCCGACAATGAAGATCGAGCGGGTTTCGGAATTGACATCGGTATCCATAGGACTTCCTCGCGATTTGACGTGTAGAACCAAACCGTGGCTATGCCGATTTGTTCCTGGCGAGGCGTTGCAGTTAACCCTGCTCTTCAAGAAATGCTGCAATCGTGTCATTTCAGCGAATAGAGGTAGGCCGCGATATCCCGCGCCTCCTGCTCGGAAATTCTGGTCGAGGGCATTGCCGTGTGCGGATTGACCTCCCTTGCGGCGCGTATCCAACGGACCAGGTTCTCCGGCTTATTGCGCAAGACGCCGCCGATATAGACCCGGGTAGCCAAGTCGGCATCCAGGCGCGGCCCGACCAACCCTTGCGCGCCGGGAACGCCGCTGATCGTGTGGCATCCAGCACAGCCATTGGCCATCATGATGGGTATGGCGCGGGCGCCAACACCGCCGGTTGCATTGTCGGCCTTCTGCTCCACTCGACGGCTTTGCTCGAAGTACAACGCGATCCCGGCCAGAACTGCAACGAGCACGACAATTGCCGCGGCGCCGAGGATGGACCCGGACGGAGTGAAGCGCGGTGTGGCGCGCACGCCAATGCTGCTGGTGGCATTGTCAGTCTCATAAGCGACCTGGCCGAGGCGCTCCGGCCAAAACGTCAGCGCCGCCCAAGCTGCGGCCAGCACGGCAATTACCGCCCCAGCACCAATGACCAGCTTAGACAGCGCGGAGCGCATGCGACACCTCCCATCTTCTCTGTCCACTTGCGCGAATCCACAGACCGGCCAGCAGCAACGCGGCTCCGCCATAAATCAGACCGGCAGGAACCCACATCACCAAGCCGGCGAGCTGCTGGTCCTCCAGCGCGCTAAGGTTCCACAATTCCGCGCCGGCGTCGTTTGCCGGATACCACAGCCTGGGCGAGACCAGCAGCAGTACCCCGAGCAGGCCGGTGTGCAGCGAGGTGAAGAAAAGGTGCATGACTGCGCTGCCATAGGCTTGTTCGCGGCCTGAGCGCGGCAGCAGCACCCACCAGAACAGCAGCCCCGTACCGAAGAAGCTCGCATGTTGCGCATAATGCAGGACACCCTCGGCAAGCGCCGCCTCGAACAGCGCCGGAACGTGCCATGCCCATATCGCGACGCCGTGCAGGAAGGTCGCGACTACAGGGCGGCTGACGGCGGCCCAAACGGTTCGAAGCACCTTCGCGTGCCCGGCTGCGCCAAATGCCAGCCGTAGCCTGATCGGCAATGCCCACATCATCGCCGCCGCCGGGCGGGAGGCGACCAGCAGGGGCGCCGCCACCGCCATCAATAGCTCGTGCTCGATCATGTGGGCGGTGAAGACGCGCTCGCCCAATGCATGGAGCGGACTGACCAGTGCGGCCGCCAAGATGGCCCAGCCGGCCGCGAACAGCATAGCCTGCCCTAGCCGCAACGGCCGGCTGCGGGCGCTCCGCCGCCACAGCCGAAAGGCGCCTGCCGCGTAAAGCAGTACGGCAACGGTTAGCGGCAGCGTGATCGGCAACGCCAGCGTCCAGCCGGCCTGCGGGGCGCCGGCACCGTAGCAGGTCGATGTCGAGAAGAGCGCGTCGGAGCTCATCGCAGGCAGCCGTCAAGAATGAGCGAGGCGGCGCCTTGCATGATGATTACCAGTGCAAACAGCACCGCGCTGAGAATGCCGATATTGGCGACGAAATCCTCCGTGGCGCGCGTACGATCCGGTTTAAAGGCGGCACCGCCTTGCTGGCGCGCCCGCCACGACAGCACGCCGCCAAGCAAGGCCAGCACTGTCAGCACCAGCGCAATGACCGGTATGAGGGGAATGCCGTGCGCGCACTGCCACTCCACGAACGCGTAATTCAGCTGCGTCGACACCGCCCAGGCCAAGGGCCCGGACAACAGCCCGCCCCATGATGTGCCCAAGCGAAGCGCACGCATCTCAGTCAAGCCTCGGCATCCAGTAGATCAAAAGATAGATCGGGATCCAGGTTGCGACCACGAAATCCCAGTAGAAGACGTTGTCGCCAACGTCCCCGAAACGCCGGCCGCTATAGCCATGGCGCGTGAACATCAGGGCCGTCAGCACCAGCGTGTCGCCGACGTCGGTAATCAGATGCGTTGTGTGAAGGCCGAGCAGCACCCACAGCATTGAGCCGTACGCATTGGTATCCCAATAGATGTTGAGGGCCGGAAATTCGAACCACCGCACGACAAGCGGTGCGATACCGAGCAGCGACATGACGATCAGGCCGATGCGCACGGGCACCATGGCACAGGCTTCCGCGTAGCGGTTCAGTATGTGGTTGGGCACCACGCTTGCGAGCAGCAACAGCGTGACGATGGTGCCCGGCCAATGGTTGGGCGGCGGCACGCCCAATGGCCATTCGGGCGACAGATAGGCGAGGTAAAGATAGGCGCCTGCGGCAAGCGCGAAGCCGGTGCCCTCCAGCGCCATGAAGGCGAGGGTGCCCCACCAGGTCGGGCTGCGCGGTCCGAGTCCGAAGGTCGGGAGGTCGGAAAGATCGGCGGCAGGACGCTGTTTCATTCCTCATCCTCCGGATCGCCTTTCGGCCAGAACCAACCGATCAAAGTGATGGCGATCGGCCCCGCTCCCCAGACCACTGCCCAAGGGCTGAAGATTGAATAGAGAAAGGTGGCGCCGATCGCGAGCGCAGCGAACAATGGCCAGATCGACGGCGTCGCCGACTTCTCGCGCACATGGGGATGCGCCTCAGCCACGGTCGAAATAACAAGTTCGCGCGCGTCGACGCGAAGCCCGGTCGCGACAGGCAGCGTGTCACGTTCGGCCCAGAGCGGCTCGGCGTTGCTAACCACCGGAATCCGAGCGAAATTATAGCTCGGCGGCGGAGAGCTCGTCGCCCATTCTAGCGTGCCTGCATTCCAGGGACTGTCCCCGGCCGGGGCGCCCCTCGAGGCGCTGTACACCAGGTTTATAGTGAACAGAACGAAGCTCAGGAACAGGACGACCGCGCCGGCTGTGATGAACAGGTTGATGTTGCCCCAGCCGAGCTCAACCGGATAGGTGTAGACCCGGCGCGGCATGCCCCACAGACCGACAATGTGCATCGGAAAGAACGCCGCATTGAAGCCTATGAAGGCAAGCCAGAAGTGCCAGCGTCCGAGACGTTCGCTCATCATCCGGCCGGTGATCTTGGGGAACCAGAAATAGGTCGCGCCGAGCAGCGGGAATACCGACCCGCCGATCAGCACGTAATGGAAATGCGCGACCACGAAATAGGTGTCGTGCACTTGCAGGTCCAATGGCACCGACGCCAGCATCACGCCGGTCAGGCCGCCCGCGACGAACGTGAAGAAGAAGCCGAACACGAACAGCAGCGGCGTCCTGACTATCGGCTTTCCGTCCCACAATGTCGCCAGCCAGCAGAAGATCTGCAGCCCGTTCGGGATGGCAATCAGCATGCTCGATGCCGTGAAGAAGCTCGCGCCGAGCTTTGGCAGGCCCGTTGCGAACATGTGATGGACCCACAGGCCGAACGACAGAAACCCGACCGCAATCAGCGACAGAACCATGCCTAGATAGCCGAATACCGGACGCCGGGCGAAAGCGGCAATGATCGAGGACACCATGCCGGTGGCCGGGAGGAAAATGATATAGACTTCGGGGTGGCCGAAGAACCAGAACAGGTGCTGGAAGAGCAGTACGTCGCCGCCCTCGGCGGGATTGAAGATATGGGTGCCGACCAGGCGGTCGAGGATCAGGAACGTCGACGTGATCATGACCGCCGGCATAGCGAATACGATCACGAAAGAGGTGACCAGCATCGCCCAGACGTAGAGCGGAATCTTATCCAGCGACATGCCCGGCGCGCGTTGCTTCAGCACGGTGACGATGGTGGCGACCGCGACCGCCAACGATGAAACTTCGGTATAGGTGATCATCTGCGCCCACACGTCGGAGCGCTTGCCTGGCCCGAATTCAGGACCGGACAGCGGCACGTAGGAGAACCAGCCGACGTCGGGTGCCATGTCGAGTGCAAACGACACCCAGGCGAAGAGGCCACCCGAGAGATAAATCCAGAAGCTGAATGCATTGAGGCGCGGGAAGGCGATGTTACGGGTGCCGACCATCAGCGGGACCAGGTAGATGCCGGTTGCCTGAACGATCGGCACCGCAAACAGGAACATCATCGTTACGCCATGCATGGTGAACAGCTGGTTGTAGCGATCGGGCCCGATCAGCCCGCGCTCCGGCCCCGACAGTTGGATGCGCATGGCAACGGCACTGAGGCCACCGAGGCACAGGAACAGGAAAGCGGTGACCAAGTAGCGCCGCGCGACAATCTTGTGGTCGACGCTCGAGAGCGCGCCGATGACGCCCGGAGCCGTCTGCCATGTCCGCGCCAGCCAGCGGTCAAGGCTGGCGTCGTCGAGGCCGGTATCGCGAGGTCCGTCGCGCTCGGGAGCCAGGTCACCCTTTCGCGCCGCGGGGCCTTGCTGCGCGAGGTTCCGCTCATGGGCCAGGTCGGCGCTGCTCATTTCAGGCCCTCGAGATAGGCTACGATCGCATTCAATTCGTCCCCGTTCAGTCCAACGACGGGCATGTGGGCACCTGGCTTGATCCCTTGCGGATCGGCTATCCAGGCCCCGAGATTGCCGCGGCTCATAGCCAGCGTTCCGGCAGCGAGCGTCCGCCGGCTTGCGATATGGGTGAGGTCGGGAGCGACCGTACCGCCCGCGATGGTGCCGCCGATCTTGTGGCACATCACGCATGGCCGTTTGAGGAACAGGTCGTGGCCGGTTTTGGCTTCGGCCAACACGGGGGCGGCGGCCGGCCGCAGTTGGTCGTTCAGCCACGCGTCGAAGACGGGCCTTGGTTCGGCGACGATGAAGGTGCTCATATTGGCATGCTGCGCGCCGCAGAACTCGGCGCACTGCCCGCGATAGACGCCGGGCTTGTCCGCCTTCAGGTTGAGAACGTTCTCGTGGCCTGGAATGAGGTCCAGCTTGCCCGAGAGGTTCGGCACCCAGAAGGAATGGATGACGTCTGTCGAGGTCACTACGAGCCGCACCGGCTCGCCCGCCGGGATGTGGATTTCATTGGCGGTCGTCAGGATGCGGTTCGGCTGATCGTTTTCGTAGCGCACCTCCCACCACCATTGATGCCCGGTCACCCGGATCGTCAGCGCCGCATCCGAGCCGATGGCGGCGAGCGTCCGGTTAGAGAAGTAGCTCATCAGCGTCAGGCCGACCAGGATCAGGGCGGTAGCAGCGAGTGCGGCAACGACAATTCGCATCTTGCTGCGCTCGGCGGCAGCATCGAGGACAAGCGGATCGCCCGACGGCGCCGCGCGCCGGGCCAATGGCACGATCAGCACGGCCATCACCAGAAGCCAGACCACCGTGCAGAGTGCTGTGAAAAACCAGATCAGCCATGCGAGCTCGCCAGCTGCCGGACCCTTTGGGTCGAGCGCGGATTGCCAGCCGCTGCATCCTGCGAGGAGCAGCATGCAGGCTGCGCCGCAGCACACCCTGCAAACAACGCGGTTCACGGCGACTTCCCCAGCGTGGCGGCATCCGGCAGGCGATTTTCGGATGGATGAGGCATCATGTCGTCGTCGCGGCTCGGCGCGGCCGATTTCGATGCGTTGCCGCTCAGCGCGCGGACGAAGGCGGCAAGCTCCCAGATCTGGTCGTCCGGGATCTTGTCACGGAAGCTCGGCATGCCGTTTGGCCGGCCGTCCCTGATCGTGGCGTGGATGCTTTCGATCGAGCTGCCATAGAGCCACTTCTGGTCCATGAGGGCCGGACCCATGCCGCCACCGCCATTGGCATGGCAGCCGGAACAGTTGAACCAGTTGAACAGACGCTTGCCTTCGCTGAGGTGGAAGGCGTTGGCCTCGAACACGCCGGCCTTGGTGTCGGACGAGGCCGGCCGTTGGCCGCCCGGCTCGAGGGCCGTCACGGCTGCCGGCTGGTCGCCCGAGCCGAGCGCCGACTGCGGACGCGTGTTACGTTCCTCACGCTGGCACCCGGCAACCGCGAGGATTGCGAACACCAGCAAGGGAAGACCGCGCTTCATTCAAGGCGCTCCGACAGGATCGAAGCGGGGCACCTGGTAGGCCGCCAGGATCGCGTCGATCTCGGCGCGGTGTCTGGTCAGGGCGGCGTTCACCTCGTTGCGCAGCGTATCGTCGCCACGGCGCACGCCCATCGAGATGTCGTAGATCATCGGCAGTTGCGGGCCGTCCACGCGCGGCGAGACCGGCGTGATCTGCAGCGCCACCTTCTGCCTGGACGCGAAGTAGCCGGCCAGCGGTCCCCAGACCACGGCCATATCGATGTCGCCATTCGCGACCGCCTCGACGATGCGTGCTGGCGGGTTCGGCGCCGAATAGTCGCCATAGACGGGGAAACCGATGAGATGGCCGACGATGCCGCGGCGGCCAAGCGCCTGGACGGGCGGCGAGTTGGCGCCGTCGTCGCCGATCAGCTGGACGCCGATGCGCAGATCGCGCAGGCGAGGATCGTTGAAGGACGTGATTTCCGGCGCATCCTTGCGTGTCACGAACACATAGGAAGACCGGTAGTAGGGCGCGGTGGTGCGCAGCATCTCGAGATTGGCGGGCGTGCCGGGCACCAGATCGCACAAACCGGCTTTCAGCGTGTTGCGGACGAAGCCACGGCGCTGTGCCCACCACGTGTAGGACACCGTCGCACCAAGCTCCGTCGCGACGAGTTCGGCGATCTTGTTTTCAAAACCCTGCCTGGCGGCATTGGAGAACGGCATGTTGTTGGGATCGGCGCAGATCCTCAGCTCGCGCGCATCGGCAACAGTGGCGACGAGCGAGACCGCCAGTCCGCCGACCGCGGCGGCAAGGCGCCGCGAACGCGTCTTCCGTGAGCACGAAACTCGACCGATCGTCTCAAGGCAGCCGGAACACATACAGCGTACCTCCCGGCGTGGTTACATCCTTCAGATCCTTCATGACGTTGACGAAGCCGAGCGCGGCGGTGGCGTCGCGCGGGTCGAGATCTCCGGATACGATCGCGCCGGCCCAGCCGCCGACGCCCGATAGAATCGCGACATATTGGTGCCCGTCCGGGCCGCGATAGGTGATCGGCTGGCCGATGATGCCGGACGACGTCTTGAACTGCCAAAGCAGTGCGCCGGTCTTGGCGCTGACCGCCTTGAACCAGCCTTCCATCGTCCCATAGAACACGACGTTGCCGGCCGTGGCGACGGCGCCGCTCCACACGGGAAAGTTCTCCTTCAGGCTCCACGCCGGCTTGGCGGCGGCGACATCCCAGGCGGTGAAAGCACCCCGATTGCCGCCCGGCCCGGGAATCATGCGCACATTCATGCCGACATAGGGCGTGCCGGCGATGTAATTCACCTCGACGCCTTCTTCGTCCATGCACATGTTGTTGTGCGGAATGTAGAGTAGGCCGGTCTTTGGCGAGAACGCCGAAGGCTGCCAGTCCTTGAGACCGGACGCGGTGGGACAGATGTCGCGGACGACCTTGCCGGTGCCGGTCTCCTTATCCGGATTTACAATCAGCCGGCCGGTCTTCAGGTCGACCCCCTTGGTGGAGTTGACCGGGCCGAACGGCACTGCCGACAGGACCTCGCCCGTGGTGCGGTCCAACAGATAGACGTAGCCGTTGCGTTCCGGCCGCACCAGCACCTTGCGGGCCTTGCCCTGCCAGGTCATGTCGAGCAGCACCTGCTCGTTGATGCCGTCGTAGTCGTGCAAATCGTGCGGCGTCCATTGGTAGAACCATTTGGCTGCGCCCGTATCGGGATCGCGTGCAAAGATGCCGGCGGTCCATTTGTTGTCGCCGGGCCGCAGATCCGGATTCCACGGGCCGGGATTTCCAGTGCCATGGAAGATCAGGTTGAGGTCCGGATCATAGGAGATCCAGCCCCACACATTGCCGCCGCCGATCTTCCAGGCGTCGGGCGGCCACGACGTCACGCCGAGATCCTTGCCCTTGTCCATGTCGTAATGCGGCTTGAAATCCGGGCCGATCAGCACCTCGGCGTCCGGGCCGGTGTTGTAGGCCGTCCAGACGACGTGGCCGTCGCCGGCGTCGAGCGCCTTGATCCAGCCGCGCACGCCCATTTCGCCACCGGAATTGCCGACCAGCACTTTGCCCTTCACCACCAGCGGCGCCATGGTGATGGTCTCGCCGATATTGATGTTGCCGATATGGGTGTTCCAAACCGGTTTGCCGGTGGCCGCATCGACGGCGATGGTGTGGCCGTCGAGCGTGTTGAAATAGATGTGCCCGTCGAAGAAGGCCGCACCGCGGTTGACCACGTCGCAACAGGCAACGCCCTGGGCGGCAGGCTCGGGATTGGGCTCGAACTTCCACTTCATCGGCGCGCCGGGCTTGGTAAGGTCAAGCGCGTAGAGGATGTTGGGAAACGGCGTCACGATGTACATCGTGTTGCCGACCACCAGGGGCGCAGCCTCCTGACCTTTGTTGACGCCGGTCGAGAAGGTGAAGGCCACCTGCAGGGTCTTGACGTTGTCTTCGGTGATCTCCGCGAGATCGCTGTAGCGGGTGGAGGCGTAGTTCTTTGCCGGCATCGCCCACTGGCCGTCGTCGGGCGGAGCGGCTGCGGCCGGCGGATTTATCGCAGGGCTTGACGTTGACTGAGCAACCGCCGCGGTAATCAGCGCGAAGCCCGCCAGCAGCGTCCATCCCAGCATCGCGGCCATTGGTCTTTTTCCCTCCTTAGACACGCTGATTCTTGCCACCTGTCGCGCTTTCCTCATTTGCGTATCGAGCCGCCGACGCCGGCGCCGAGCTCGGCAGCCACGTCCGCTTCGGTTCCGGCACACAATGGATGCCCCCATCCGGAAGGGCTCTTGCCGCCGGGATCGAGGTCGTAAATGATAGCGTCCTTGCGGTTTGGGTTGACGCCGGCCGGTACCTTGTTAAGCCCGAGTGCGGCACGCACGCGCCAGGCGACATTGTGGTCGGCACAGGAAGAATCGCCGCTTATCCCGAGAGCCCCGACGATCCCCTTGCCGTCGTAGAGAGCCAGGCCCCCGCCAAACACGACGACACCGCCGATCGGCTTTCCCAGCATCGGATCGCTGGAGCTTCCAAATGTCGAAGGGTCGCCCGCATAGGCCACCGCTGGATTGACCGGAGTGGTGGCCTGCAGGCCGAATAGAGGCCCGCCAGGCTGCACCGGCGCATAGAGGTTCGCGGTCGACAACGCCATCTGGGCGAGGCTGAGCCCGTTGGCGGTATTGGCTTTTTCGGCGGCGATCAGCCGGCTGCCGGGCCACTGGGCATCGGCGGTAGGCCCGCTGAACGCGACGGCGCAGACCGTTCCGTCGCGAGCCACGACTGCCGCCCATTCATTAGTGTCGAAACCGCCATTGCCGGGGCCGCCGCTGGCTTTGACGTTGGCCTTGAGAGCGGCCAACAATTTGTCGTGGTCGGCCGGGCAGGGTGCCTGGGCCCAAGCCTTTTGCTGGATGGCGCCGATCGTAAGCAGGAACAGACATAATGCTACTGAGGCAATCCGCTGGCGATCCATTAGCTGCGCCGTCTTTGTTGAACACTCTCCAACGCGTAGGAGGCGCAGAAGTGCCAAAGAGAATGAAATAAATATCGGATTCGGTCGGCCAAACCGCAGGGACCGGAGCTCGGAACAGCCGATCTGGGTGTTGGCAGTCCAGGCGCCGTCGGAACAGAGCAGCACTTCTGACAGTTGTGTCGAATGCTGTCTGCAGTCGAGCAACTGGCTCAATCGGTAAAAGAGCGACGAGCGATCCTGTTCGTTGGAGCCGGGGTGTCGATGAGCGTCGGCTTGCCGTCTTGGCAAAAGCTCATCGAACATATGCAAAACGAGCTCGGCCTTCACGAGGACATGATCGGCGCGCCTGAGGCCAGCTATCAGGCCCTTGCCGAATATTACCGGCTGAAGCAGGGGAGCCTCGGCCCTTTGCGCAGTTGGATGGATCGTGAATGGAGCGTCTCGCGGGAAGAAGTGCTGCGGTCGGCGATCCACAAGCTCATCGTATCGCTCGATTTTCCGATCATCTACACCACCAATTATGATCGCAACCTCGAGGTTGCCTTCGAGATACATGGCCGGCCTTTTGTGAAGGTGGCCAATGCCAAGGATTTGCCCAAGGCCACTAGCGAGGTGACGCAGATCATAAAATTCCACGGCGATTTCGACGACGACAAATCGCTGGTTCTGGCGGAGACCGATTATTTTGAACGGCTTTCGTTCGATTCGCCGCTCGATGTGAAATTTCGGGCCGACGCGCTCGGGCGCACCATCCTGTTCATCGGCTACAGCATGTCGGACATGAACATTCGTCTGCTGTTGCACAGGCTTTGGCAGACCTGGCGCCGCTCCGGCTACGAGAAGAACCGTCCGAAATCCTTCATCTTTATGCCGCAGCCGGGCATCGTCCAGGAGGCTGTCCTAGGCCACTGGGGCATCGATATGCTGACCGAAGAGGCCGACGATCCCGAAGACGCGCTGCTCGCATTCCTGAACGAACTCATGGACAGGGTCGGCCGGCCAGACCGCGCGTGAGAAACTTGCGCAAGCAAATTGGTCAGGGAGTGGGAACTGGCTGATCCGATGTGAGTTCGGGAGGACTAACGCATCCGGGACCGAGCCTCGATGGGCGCGCGCAAACACAAGCGAAGAATGCATGCAAAAGACGACCTGCCGGCCGAGTTGGCCCATGAGATCGAGTTTTTTGCCCGCAGGTGCGGCCTGACGAGGGACGAAGCGCTCAAGATGATACGAGATGCCGGCCGGTTGAAGGACGGCGCGAAGGCATCTTACGAAACCGGGGCGAAGTAGCGGCATGGATCCCGCTTCGTGGACGGCATTTGTCGGAACGGTCATCCTGATGCAGATGCCGCCGGGGCCCGACAGTCTGCTAGTGATTGCGCGCGGCATCGGGCAGGGCCGTGATGTTGCCCTGTTCACCGTCCTGGGAATGACCTTCGGCGCCGGCATGGTCCAGTTGCCGCTCCTTGCCCTCGGCATATCGTCGCTCGTCCAGGCATCGCCGCTTGCCTTTGCCATGCTTCGCTGGGCAGGCGCAGCCTATCTGGTTTGGCTTGGATCGCGTCTGGTGTTGTTGCCGTCAGCCAGCGTGGCCGTCGAGGAGCCGCACAATGTCAGACCGGTTGTAGCCGCACGCGAAGGAATGATCGCCAATCTGATAAATCCCTGGCCGATAACCTTCATGGTGGCTTTCCTTCCGCAGTTCGTCGATCCTGCTCGCGGATCGGTCACGCTGCAATTGCTGCTGCTCGGTGGCACCCAGAAAATGACCGGTGTGCTGGTGCTGGGCACCTATGCACTCGCATCCGGCACGCTCGGGACCTGGATCATGAAAAGGCCGAAGGTAAGGCTCTGGCAGCAGCGGGTGGCAGGTTGCTTCGTCGTCGGTCTCGGTATCCGCATGGCAGTCGGTGGTGGCGCGCACCGCTGAGGATCGAGCTATGCGGCGGCCGCCACTGATGGAACATCCATCGACAATTTTCGTTGACATGCTCCACAAGGCGAGAGGTCGAACATGTCGAAGTTCCAAGCCGCCACCCCGGAGCGTTTGCAGCAGCTCAGGCTCGAGGCGACGGCGCACTTTGCGCCGCTCATATTGCGCGAGGCGTTGGTCCGTCTCTGCCGCGCCTGCGGAAGCGACAGCCTCGACCGGTTCGAGAAGACTATGGTCGACCAAATCGAGGCATCGCGTGACGAAAAGGCCGATTTCGACACGATGAAGGAATTTGCCATCGAACAGCTCTATGGCTGGATTCGAGAAGTCAGGTCTTCACCGGACATGACACAGCCGCTGGAGAAGTTGGACGCCCGCAGGACGTCCGGCCGATCGGAAGAGCCGCAAACGCTGGAAGACCAGTTGCAGGCAGGCCTGGAAGATTCCTTCCCGGCAAGCGACCCGCCGGCGGTCGTCTCCACTGCGATCCCCGGCGGATCGAAGAAGCTGGTCGGAACGGACGAAATCCTCAGGCAAAAGCGGGAGAAGGAGGGCGAGGGCGCGAGCCATTCGTGATAGGGTTGGCCTGGACGGAACTGCGGGAAGGCAGCCCCTGCCGGTTCATCCGCTGTCCGACATGAGGGCTGTCGGGGCACGCGCGTCATGCGGCTCGCCTTCGACAAGAATGTTCGCCTCCCAAGTGGCGTCGACAAATGCCTGGCGTGCTTCGGCGGCCGTGATTTGACCGGTCCGGGCGCGGTTCAATACATCAGCGGCTACCAGCGCCAGCGGAGCGTTGCGCGCCGGCCATTTCTCGCTTTTCAGGCAATATATTGCTTCGAAAACGGAACTGACCAATCGCGATCGGCCGGGCTTGCCGAAATAGATGCAAACAGGTGTATCGAACTCTATTCTCGGCACCGTATTCCTCCCGGTTCAAGCAAGCTGGCCGCTTCAAGTAAGCTGGGTGTCTCCAGGGTCTACAGGGCCGTCCGATGGGCGCTTCAGCCAAACGTCGTGCGCCTTCGCAGGTGTTGTGGCGCGTGCTGGTGTTTCGGCTGCGATATCGTAGGCCAAAATACCCGCCTTGCGCGCGAAAGTGTCGAACGCCGCGCGTACCGTCTCGGCATCGACCTCATCGGCCAACCCGGCGCGACAGGCGTCGAACGCCGCCTTGTGCGCCGGACCGCGGCTCGGCCATTCGTTTAAGACGTCATAGGCCTGCCAGATATTTTCGACATGGCGAGGGAAACCAAGGCCGACGAGAATTGGAACGGGGCGGCCAAACGATCTTTTTGTCATCTGTGTCTCCGCGAAAGAGCCGCCGGGTCAACGCGCAAAGTGGACACGAGGCCCATGCTCTTTAACGCGGGATTGCTGCACGGGTTGCAGCGGGTTTTTTCGATCGTGCGCAGCCGGTCCTGGCGTCACTTTTTGGTCCGCATCTTTTGCCGGGGATTGATACCGCCTTGCGGCGTGGTGTCGTTCTCGACATCGCCTTCGAACGTGTTGTTGCCCTGGTCGAGCCGGTCGCCCTCCTTGATCGTGCCCCTGGAACTGCCGATGCCGGGATCGTTGGCAAGATCGCTATCGGCCGACGTTTTGCCTTTTGCGTGCTTGTTTCCTGTCATGGAGTCCTCCTGTTTCTTGAGGTGGGCCGTCCTTGAGGTGGCGCCAAGGCTCGCTGCAAGATCGCATTCCGATGCGCCAAATGGCGGCGCCCGACTTGTCGGACGACCTTGATTTGAACTCGGCGATCCCGCTGGTTGTTCCGTCAAAAATGCCGCCGTCGGCCGGGATTGCCCAGCCAAGCCCTCTCCGGTTTCTGGAGCCGGGTGATTTTCGCCAACCGGAACGATCTTTCGCCCAATGCATTTAACTGGTCTGCGCTCACGAACTCATTCTGGACGGGAGCTGGACCATTGCCACCCACAGCCTACGCCTTGGCGACTCGCGAAACCGAAGAAGTTTCCATCGTCGACCTCATACCCGCTTTGAGGGCTTTCGCCCGTACCTTCTGCCGCACACCCGATGATGCCGACGACCTGGTCCAGGAGACGCTGACCAAGGGCCTGGCCAACATTGACAAGTTCGAAGCCGGAACGCGCATGAAGTCATGGCTCTTCACGATCATGCGCAACACCTACTACACGCGTGTCAGGGCCGCGGTGAGGGAAGCGCCCGGCCTGCTCGACTGCGCTTCGCTGCGGCCGATCTCGGAAGCGACGCAGGAATGGTCCGTACAGGGCAAGGAAGTCCACCAGGCCATCCAGAGCCTTCCCGAGCACCAGCGCGAGGTTCTGATGCTGATAGGCGTGCTGGGCGTCAGCTATGAGGAAACGGCCGAAATATGCGGTTGCGCGGTGGGAACCGTGAAGAGCCGGCTCAACAGGGCACGCGCCGGCGTGCTGGAATACCTTGGCGAAAGTTCCTCGCAAACCCTGATGGAAAGGCGCAGCTATCTGTCAGAAGGACAACTGGACTTCGAAGCCGAGAGGCGCCGCTAATACACGTCACGTTAGTTACTGGTCTCGCGCAAGCGCTTTTCGACAAGCGCATGCTGCAATTCGATTGCAAGTTTGGTCAGCCGGTCAGGAACCCTTTCCTGTTCGATGGCCGCAAGCAGGGAAGCGATTTCCCGGTCTATCGTCAGATCGGCACGCGTGCTGACGGAATCTTCCCTTGAGCGAGACATCGCGTTCTCTTGGCAAATGTTGGTCCCTTCACCTCACTCTGGTGGCAACAGTGCGAGTTTGCAAGAATTTGCAGGTATCCATGCGACCGGCTTCGGTCCTTGCACAGCTTCCTCAGCAGTGGGGGCTCTCGCTGCGTTTCAATTGCTGGCTGCAAGCCACATGCCTGCCGCAACGATCAGTCTTCAGGCCGCCGATCCGCTGAATGATCCTGGTACTGCTCAGATTTGACCCGATTGCCGTCGAGCCCACGCTCCTTGGTGTGCTGCTTCTTGTCTCTGTTGGACAGAACGGCGTTCTCTCCGATCTTGTCCTTGGGAAGATCGGTAATCGCGCCAGCGCCAGCGCCAGCGCCTTTGCCGTGACTGCCGCGACCGATGTGCTTCTTGCTGCCGGACGCCATCTTGTCCTCCTTCATACTGTCGAATAGCGGCTTATCCCGTTCGGCATCCGAACCAGCGTTGGGCCGCAATGTTCCGCTGGAAATCGTAAGCAGGAAGGCATCGCCGTCCCAGTGCCGGAACGGCTTTTCGCCGTCGATGAGGACTTGCATGCCATTTGCATTGGCGAAGTCATGGACATCGGCGCGATCCAGCGCTGGCGATCCGCGATATGAATAATTCAAAAGCACGGCCATGCCCGGCCTCTTCAGCACGCGCGCGATTTCCACGAAATGGTGCTCCGCGAGGCCGGCCAGCACCAGATAGGGAAAGCTGTCGACGGCCAGCACGCGGTCGAAGCTGGCATCGCGAAAATCGGCAAGATCGAAACCGCGAGTAGGGTGGAATTCTACATTGCCGAGCCCGGCGCATCGCCGGCGGGCGATCGAGATCATCGCTGGGGATATATCGCTGCCGACGATCCGGTGCGACAGAGCGGAGAGCGCTTGTTCGAACCGACCGATACCACAGCCGATATCCAGTATGTCGCGGCTGGTGCCGGTAAAGCCCCGCCTCTCCAGCCATGCAACGATCTCAGCCGTCGCGGCCGAGAGCTTTTCCTCATCGCCCAGCGATGACAGCTGGACGCTCGCCGCCGGGGAGATCGCCGCCGCCGCGTCAAACCCGGCCGCCAGCCGCTTGACGACCGCATCGTCAGTCTCTCCCTCGCCGCGCTCGTGCCGAACGGCAGCACCCGTTTTGCGCAGCGTGGCGAAGATCTCGGGCCTGCGCTGAAGCAGGTCCGCAATCCGTTGCAGTTTTGCCGTCTTTCGCGGATCGGCCGAGTGCGTGTTTTGCGCAATCTTCGCTAGTTCTGCGGCTTCGATTGCTGTCTCGAAACGGAGAGCCAGCCTGGCGATGACGGCTTCGACGCCAGCACCGTCTGCCATGCAGTCCTCCAGCACCCGCCTTGCTGATGTCGACCGCCGAGATCCCGGCTGGGTCGCGCTCATCGCCCTTTGCTCCGCGTCCAGATCTTGCGCATCGTCCACCGGTCGACGGCGCCCCAGCTGTATTTGTAAGCCTCTTGTCCGCGCAGAAAATCGAACTCTTCCGCGCCTTCGCAGATCGCCTGCCTTATCGCCTGGCCGATGAGCAGCGCGCCAGGACTTTCCTCGGCATAGGCCGGATCGAAGCCACCGAGATAAGCGTAGGCGCTGCCACGATGATGGAACCCGTAATAGGCGCCCACGATCGCGTCACCGATCGTGATAAGCCAGCATCGGGCAAGCACTTGTGCGACCAGCTGCGGCAGCGCCTGACGGTGGAATGCTTCCACGCGGGTATCGGACAGAACGCCGTCGCCGTGTCCGGCCCAGCGCGCGCGGTGAAGGTGGATCAGGTGATCGAGGAATGTCTGCGGATCGGACAAAGCGGGTTCGATGGAGACCCTGCCGCGTCTCGACGCGGCCCTGTGGGCGCGGCGCAACTGGCGCCTCCGCCGCGCCGGAACGCAGCCTTGGAGCGTCTGGTCGCCGGCGAGGGCGAGCACTGGGCAAGCGGCGTGACCGATGGCTTGGCACGATTCGAGCGCGGCATGCCTGATGGCAAGGCCGGCGCCGCCGGGAGGCAGGTCCTGCAAGATCCACTGTGACCAGCCGACGGAGAAAACGGCACCGGCGATGGCGGCGCCCACCGGTTCGGCGGTTTCGGGAATGCAAAGGACATCCAGATAGTCGCTCAACGAAATGCCGAGCGGAAGCAATCGCGCGCCGGCGTCGTGGCGTTCCAGATAGAGTGGCGCCAGCCCGACCAGATCGTCGCCACGCCAGACGGCGACCGTCGCTAGCTCGCCGGGAGCGAATGTCCGCCACCACGGCAGTAGCCATGCGGGAGACTGGAACGGCGTCGCCGAGGGACTGCGCGACCAGAGTTCCCACCAGTGCGACTCGAGGGCTTCGAGGTCCGCCGGATCGTCGATGATCTCACTGCGGAGCATGTCCCGCTCACCTCGCCGTCGCGAGCTGCCCGCTGTCTGTGCCGAGCCGTGCGAGCGCCCGATAGGCGTCCATGTAGGAGGAAACCATGCGGTCGAGTGAAAAGCGCCGCCGCGCCTCGGCCCGGCAGGTCTCGGGGTTCAGGCCGGGTGCGGCAGCGATGGCTTCGGCCATCTCGTCGACATCCGCGACCAGATACCCGGTCTTGCCGTGCTCGACCACATCCGGCAGTGCGCCATTCGGGAAGGCCACCACGGGGGTGCCGCAGGCGAGCGCCTCCATGGCGACGAGCGAACTGGTTTCCGCGGCAAGGCTCGGGATGACCAGGCAGCGGGCTGTGTTCAGCAGGCGGCGCTTGGCGACAAAGCCGAGCGGACCTAGGAAGCGGCGCCGACCGTCCAGCCGGGGTTCGACCTCGTCGCGAAGATATGCGGTGTGGGTTTCGTAGGGGTAGACTTTGCCGCCGACCACCAGCGGCACACCGGCCTTCTTGGCTGCGTCCAGTGCCAGATGGATGCCCTTTTCCGGGCAGACGCGGCTGAGCACGAGGGCAAAGTCGCGTTTGGCCTGCGGTTCGCTCAGCGCGTTGATGTCCACTCCGTTTGGGATCGGTTCGATGAGCCTGGCGCCCGGCGGCGCGGTTCTTTCCTGAGCCGCCGATACCGCATGCAGCCACAGGTCCTCCCGCGCCGGATTGAGAGCGTCGGCCGGATACCAGTCGAGCGGCAAATGCAGGGTCACCAAAGTTGGCCCGTCGCCCGGCAGATAGGCGTCGAAATCGATACCGTGCAAATGGACCACGTCGATCGGCCAGCGAGCGCGCGTGGTAGCAATTGCGGCGCGATGAGCACGCTGCGCCCGGCGCTTCGCCGCTTCATCGAGCACGCCCGGTTCGGCCGGCGTCTCGATGAGCACACCCGCAGCGCTCGAGCCTTGGCAGCCGATCACGATCGAGCGGTGTCCGGCCTGTACGAGCGCTTGGTCGAGCATCGAAAGCACCTGCTCGGCACCACCGACCGCATCCGGCCCGACCGGGGCGAGGGGATAGGCGACGTTGAGGACGGTGAGCGTCATGGCTGGAGAGCCGAAGCTCCTCACGCTGCGGAGGCGCGCAGCCTGCCGACGGAAGGGGCAGCGATGCTGCCGGCATAGCGGCGCGTCATTGCCGCGCAGAACTCGGCGAATTCCTCCGGCACCAGCGGCGGGCTGCTGTGGTGCGGCATCATTCCGCGGTGTTCCGGCGTGAAGCAGAAAGTAACGGTCACGTCGAAGTCGGCCAACGCCTCCATCTGCCTGTCGAACCAGTCAAGCGCGTTCGGCCTGAAGCTGTCGGCCCAGGAAAGCCCGGTGCGCAGATTGGTGACGCCGAGGCGTTTCATCCAGGCAACGGCGTCGTCCAGCCGGTGATCTTCGAAATGGAACCACTGCACCAGTCCCATTGCCGGGGTATGGTGCAGGAACTCCTCGAGCGCGGGCTTTGGCGTGCCGTCCTGGCGAAGCAGGCCCATGTAGAAATGGCGATAATAGGAAGAGCCTTCCGCCTCGCGATGGCGCGTCGTCGCTTCCCACTCGCGCGGCAGGTCGTAGAGGCTGTACCATTGGATGCGCGGTGCGTTGCCGATCAGCAATTCCGCGGTCCGGCGCAGGCCCCAGACCTGTACCTCCTCGGCGCCGAAGGTCGACACGCCGACCTCGCTGACCCATACCGGAAGATCGGTAACAGCCGAGATCTCGCCGATTTTCTGCGGCCATTCGTGGATCTGCCAGAGGTTCCAGTCGAGCGGAAAGCCGTGCACGGCGACCGCGTCGACATGATCGAGCACGCCGAACTCCTTCATCCGTGTCATGAAGCCGGCATCGATCGGCGAGATCCCGCCAAGGACTTTGGTCAAGGCGGAATTCTCCGACGCGATCGCGTCGGCGGCCAGGATTGCCGTGGTGGCGAAGCGGCTCCAGTCGGGGTCGAGCTCGGGATCCCAGTGGGATTTGTTGTTGGGCTCGTTCCAGATCATCGCGGCTTCAATCATTTATCTGTCCTTTCGACGGGTAGACGGCGCCGCCGCCGGCCGGCGCGTCGGCGGTGCGGCAGAAATAGACCTCCTGCTCGGGTTGCAGCACGATCTCGAAGCCGGCGCTGCGCAGCATGGCTTCGGTGCAGGCGCGATTGGGAATCCACCAGTTGGTCGGGTCGTCGGCGTAACGATGCTCGATGAAATGCAGCTTTGGGAACTCCGGCCGGTCGAACAGGTCGTGAGTCCAGAAATGATAGTTCTGCTCGAGCGCCGGCACGTTGGTGCTGCCACGCTGCATCGACTGGAAGATCATCAGGTCGTCGGCGACATGCTCCCGGATCAGATCGAGAGCGAGCAAAGGATGGCGCAAGTGGTAGAGCACGCCCATGAACAGCACGATGTCGAACCGCTCGCGCAGCGCGCCAACGTCGTAGACCGAGAGCTGCCGGAATTCGATGTCGCAGTCCGCTACCTCGGCGGCAAAGCGCGCCTGCGCCAGGTAAGCCTCATCGAAATCGATGCCAAGCACGCGGCCGGCGCCGCGGCGTTTCATCTCGATCGAATAGAAACCCGCATTGCAGCCTATGTCGAGCACCGCCTTGCCGGAAAGATCGGCGGGAATCGCGTCGGCGAATTTGCGCCATTTGATTAGCGGATAGTTGCCAAGGAAATGGTCGGGAGCGGTTTCGATGCCGGCCAGTTCCATATTGTGGAACCATGGGCCGAGCGCGTCGATACGGCGGCGGATTTCGGCATCGGAATGCAGCATGGCTAGCCTCCTTCGCCTGCGAGGATAGGAACGTGCTGGTGGCCTGGCAGCGTAATGGCGGCTTGGTCGTCCTTGGTACCGGCGGCGCTTTCAAGCAGCCGCAGTGCGGTGCGGTAGCCGTTGAAGGTGCCGACGTCGACATAGGCGTTGCCTGCCTTGATGCCATAGGCTTCGCCTCCGGCGGCGAGATAGGCGTTGACCAGCGTGCCGATGTATTCGTCGCACCGGTCCCGTTCCCGCCACAGCGCGGCGAGCCGGTGAAGGGTGCGGCCGGGCATCTTGAACGCACCCCAGATCCAGTTCGATTGGGCATTCTGCTGCTTGACCTGGATTTGCTTCACCCGATCGTCCTGGTCGACAACGACGGCATCGAAGAACTCCGGCTGGTCCACCGGAAACAGCAGGAAGGACAGGCCGTCGTCCGGGAGGGCCAGGAAACCGTCTTCGGGAAACCAGATTGTATCGGGCAGCCCGACCAGAACGGTCTCGTCGGCTGCGACGAGCGGCGCGGTGCGGAAGATGGCGTCGCAAAGGCCGACCGGAGAGGGCTGCACCACAAACAGTGCAGTCGCGTCGGCATAGCCGGCAGAATAATATTCGAGGATATCCGACTTACCCGAGCCGATGACGAAGCAGATCTTGTCGGCCCCCGCGCGCACCATGCGGCGCACCAAATATTCACTGACCGCGCAAGGCCGCTCGGTGTTGCCGTCGATGCGGCTGCCGACCGGCAGAAGCTCCTTCGAAAAGCCGAGCGGCTGGATGCGGCTTCCCCGTCCGGCTGCGGGCACGATGCCCAACATCAAACTGCCTCCTTCAACGGCTCGCCATGCGTGGAGCCGTGCAGTGCATCGGACAGGATGCGGTCGAATTCCTTCGCGCGCCGCGCCGAGGTGTGTTCGTCCAGCACCCGCTCGCGCGCACGGCGGCGGATCGCGTCAAGCTCGGCGTCGGACAGGTCGAGCGCGGCGACCACGTCGTCGGTGCTGTTGGCCACGACGATCTCTTCACCGGGCCGGAAAAAGGCCTCCAGTCCGGGCCATGTGTCGCTCACCATCGCAGCACCGCAAGCGGCGGCTTCGAACAGCCGGCCGGAAGGACACCAGCCCCGTTCGGCCATCGCCTCGCGGGTCACGTTCAGGGTCAGTCGTGAAGATGAAAAGAAGGCGGGGTGGTCGGCCGGCGGCAGATGCCGGACGAAGAAGATATTGTCGCTCCACGGGAATTCTTGCGGATATTGTGCGCCGCCAATGATGAAGCGGCGATCCGGCAGGCGCGCAGCCGGACTGACCAGCAGCCTTTCGACCCCGGCCTGGCGGTCTGCC
Source organism: Mesorhizobium sp. WSM4828 (assembly GCF_055811175.1). NCBI lineage: Bacteria > Pseudomonadati > Pseudomonadota > Alphaproteobacteria > Hyphomicrobiales > Phyllobacteriaceae > Mesorhizobium > Mesorhizobium sp. WSM4828. The sequence continues at coordinate 65,898 of NZ_JBVVQK010000001.1, forward strand.
GCATAGGTCCCGAGATAGGAAAGGTCGCCGGCAAACTCCGGCCTGGGCGGGGCGGGCCGGTGTCGCTCTGGATCGACGTGGCCGTAGAGCGGCATGACGCGGCGTGCACCCAGCATCGACCTCAATGCGTCGATCGCGGTTCCTCCCGTGTAGCTCAGCACGAGATCGAAATCGCGAAGCCCTTCCGGCCCGAAATAACCCGGAGGCTCACCTTGTTCGATCCGGGCCAGCGTCACCGGCGTGTCCAGATCGTAGAACACCTTCAGCCCGCGACAGGCCTGGTGGGCAAGGCGCGACGCGCTCACGGCATCGGGGCAATACGAGGTGACGATGACGACATCGGCCTCGTTCATCGCCTGCTCGGCAACGTGCTGGACGTCCTCCCAGTCCGGGTAAAGGACAAGGCTGCCGCCATCCAACTGGTCGAGGTCGCGCGTCCCGGCATAATAGGGAGTGTTGCGTTCAAAGAAGGTGATGGACCAGCCCAGCCCGGCCATCGCCCGGATCAATCCGCGCCACAGCGTGGCGTGCCCATTGCCCCACGACGATGTCACGGTAAGACCGAAAATGACCATGCGCATCCGGCAATTCCTCGTCAGGCAGCTTCGTTGAGTCTAATCAGCTTCGACCCCCAATCTCCCCAAACAACCGTGGTGATCGACGCTGGGTCGATATCGAAGCGAAAGCAGTTCCCCAGCGACAGGCCGAGCACTTTGCACACGGCGGCCTTGATGACATCGGCATGGCTGACCAGTGCAACGCACTGGTTCTGGTAAGTGCCGCGGACCTGCTCGATCAGCGAGACGACGCGTTGCTGCACGTCCAGCATGGTCTCGCCGCTCGGTGTTCTCGCCTGCTGGCGCTGGTCGTTCCACACCCGCCAGTCGGCATCCTGGTTCAACTCCTCGAAGGTCTTTCCCGACCAGGTGCCGAAGTCGATCTCATCGAGTTCCTCGCGGATCACGATTTCACCGGCATTGCAGGCGAGCGCGATCGGATTGGCCGTCTCCTGCGTGCGTTCGCGCGGGCTGCAGAAGATTGCCGCTATCGCCTCGCGTGCCATGCGGTCTGCCAGGTGCGAGGCCTGTGCCTTGCCGGCTTCGCCGAGGCACACGCCAGCCATCCGTCCGGCAAGATAACGGCCGACATTGTCGTGCGCGGCGTGGCGCACCAGAAAGAACGTCGTCGTCATTCCGCGGCATCGAGCATCGGCTCGTCCTTGCCGGCGATGAAAGAGAGCGTGCGCTGGCGGGCTTCCGCGTCGGTGAACTGCTCGGGCGGCGATTTCATGAAATAGCTGCAGGGACCGGTCAGCGCGCCCGCGATACCGCGATCGAGCGCCAGCTTGGCGCAACGCACCGCATCGATGACGACGCCGGCCGAATTGGGCGAATCCCACACTTCCAGCTTGAGCTCGGCATTCAGCGGCACACCGCCGAAGGTCGTGCCTTCGACCCGGATATAGGCCCACTTGCGGTCGGTCAGCCACGGGACATGGTCGCTCGGCCCGACGTGAATATTGCCGGGCTCCAGAGGAACGTCGATCTGGCTGGTCACGGATTGCGTCTTTGAGATCTTCTTCGATTCCAGCCGCTCGCGCTCCAGCATGTTGAGGAAGTCGGTGTTGCCGCCGAAATTGAGCTGGTAGGTGCGATCGATGCGCACGCCGCGCTCACGGAACAGGTTGGCGAGCAGCCGGTGGACGATCGTCGCACCGACCTGGCTCTTGATGTCGTCGCCGATCAGCGGCAGGCCGTGCTGCTCGAAGCGTCGGCGCCACTCCGGCCGCGAGGCGATGAAGACGGGTATGCAGTTGACGAAGGCGCAGCCCGCCTCGAGCGCGCACTCGGCGTAAAAGCGCGTTGCCTCCTCCGAACCGACTGGCAGATAGGACACCAGGATTTCGGCGCCGCTCTCGGCGAGGATCTTGCCGACGTTGGCGACCGGCTCGTCGGCCTCCTCGATCTCGTCGCGCAGATATTTGCCGATGCCGTCCAGCGTCGGTCCGCGTTCGACGCGAGCGCCGACAGGCGCGACATTGGCAAAGCGGAAAGTATTGTTCGGCGCGCTGTAGATCGCGTCTGCCACATCGCGTCCGACCTTTCCCTTGGCGACATCGAAAGCGCAGACCACCTCAATGTCCTTGACGTGGTAGCCGCCAAGATCGGCATGCATCAGCCCGGGTATGGGTTCATTGCTCCTTGCGTCGCGGTAATAGGTGATGCCCTGTACAAGAGAGGAGGCGCAGTTGCCCACGCCTACTATTCCGATCCGAACTTTCTTCGATCCCACGAAACCGCTGCCTATGCTGTTGAAGGTAAGTTCTTCGTGCCAAACCACCTGCCTCGCTGATTGTTCCTTGCCGGCTGCAAAAATCGTGCAACCGATGGTGGATCAAAGTAGCGCCCACCGAGTTTGTGCAGCTGGGAGTGAGGCCAACCGGGACCGACAATGATCGTCTATGGCGACCACAAGCAAATGCGGAGCGCGCGATATGTTCGCGCCTCGGCCTGCGAAGCGGCCGGGCACATTGCGGACATGCCAAGCGGGATCGGACGGCACGCAGCACTGGTCGGCCTGTTCATCAAGGCTTCGGAATTGGTCCAGGGCCTTGCCGACGCGGAATTCGAGGCCAACGGCACGGACAGGATTTCCCCGCAGCGGATCGTGGGCGCGAACCTCCTGGTCGGCTTGGCCCGGGACGTGGGCAGATCGTGGGACGCCGGATTCGCTATCGACGGCCCGGTCGATGCCGAAGTGCCGCGAATGCTGGCCGAACTCGATTGCGATGGCGAAATCCTCATCGGCACGGCCGAGGGCTACGCCCATTACGCGCTCTATCCGGAGAGCTATTTCGTCGCCGCACGGCAGTCGGGTCTCGATGCTAACACATGCGTGATCGGCATCCGCAGCATCGGCCTGGGGCTGGCAGCGATGGTGGCGGCGGCCATCGGCGCACCGGCACCCGTCAGCGTCCGACCGGCCGGTCATCCGTTTCGCCGGCGGCTTGCCGCCGATCCAGAGTTGATCGGCGGCTGGAGGACAAGGCCGTCGGCCCATTTCGCTGTCGTCGATGAGGGCCCAGGCCTGTCCGGCAGCTCGTTCCACGCCGTCGTCACATGGTTACAAGCGCTGGGCATCGGTGCCAGGCGCTTCCATCTGTTCCCCAGCCATTTGGGTGGCCCGGGTCCCGAAGCATCGGCGGACGGCCGTGAGGCGTGGACTGTTTGCCAAAAACACACGGCGGATTTCGAGCGGACTTTCACCACTGGATCCGCTGTCCCGGCGCTGCGGGATTGGGTGGCCAGGACGATCGGCAGCACAGCGGTCAAGCTGACGGAAACATCCGCCGGGGAGTGGCGTCACTTGCACTATGGCTCGCAGGATCATTGGCCCCCCGTCCACCGTGGCTTCGAGCGGCGAAAGTTTCTTGCTTCTGCGGCCCGGGAAAAATGGTCGGTCAAATTCGTCGGCCTCGGTGAAATCGGCAGGCACAAGGCCGAGACTGCAAGGAGGCTGCATGATGCAGGCTTTGGCCCGGAAGTCGCCGGGCTGTGCCATGGCTTTCTCGTCGAACGCTGGATCGACGGAACAACGCTGGACCGGGCAAGGCTTTCGAAAGAAAAAGTAGTCGCGCATCTCGGACATTATCTGGCCTGGCGCGCAGCCAATCTGCCCGCCTCCGAGCCGGGCGCCTCGCTGGAGGCGCTTGCCGACATGGCCGTGCAGAATACAAGTGAGGCGCTTGGCGAAGGCCGTGCCACGGAGTTGCGGAACTGGTCCTCGAAACAGGTTCCACCCAAGACCATGCAGCGGGTCGAGATCGACGGGCGGCTTCATCCGTGGGAGTTCATCGTTTCGCGCAGTGGAACGCTCGTCAAGACGGACGCCCTCGACCATTGCCGATCGCACGATCTGATCGGCTGCCAGGACATCGCCTGGGACATTGCCGGCGCCCGTGTCGAGTACAGCCTCTCCAATGCAGCGACTGCGGCAGTGTGCAAAGCTGTCGAGGCGACTACGTCTCGTCCCGTCGATGCCAATCTGGTCCACTACTACGAGCCCTGCTATCTCGCCTTCCAGCTTGGCTTGTGGAGCATGGCTCAGCGATCGGGCGATGATCGGGAACAGATCCGGCTGGCGGCCGCGGCAAGACGTTACGCTGCCGCGCTGCTTCGCTTCTTGGAAAGCCAAGGCGACCTGCCGCCGCTCGAGCGGGATCAGTCCAGCCGGCGCAGCATATCCGCTTCCTTTTCGAGGATGGCCGCTACCTCCTCGCGCTGAAGATGCGTCAGCATCAGACTCACGCAACATTCCAGATAGGTGATGGAGGCGCGCCGCAGGAAGGCAGCCGTCTCTCTTGCGGCCATTTGCTCGATGTCTTTGGCAGATCGTTTGGGATGCACAATCGTCTCCACGCCGGTACCTTGGCAGAACCAGAAGCTGGACGGGTTGTTCCCGCGACGAGAAAAAGTGACCAAATCCGAAACGAGGGCGCTTTCCGTCGTGACCAAGCAGCGGCCAGACGCTCCCCGCCATCAGGCCGTCAGATTTTGCAGCCGGCCTGATGCAGAACGCACGGCGGGGGCAATTCGACGTCTTCTGTCGATCATCTGCGCCGCCTCAAGCTCGGCAAAATAGCCGATTGTGCGCATCAAACCCTGCCTGAGCGGCACTTTTGGCGACCAGCCGAGAAGCTTCCTCGCGCGGGAAATGTCGGGTTGCCGACGACGAGGATCGTCTTGCGGCAGCGGCAGGAATTTCAAGCCCGATTTGGTTGCGGTCATGCCTCTCACCAGGCTCGCCAGTTGCAAGATGGTGAACTCCCCCGGATTGCCCAGATTGACGGGCTGCCGCGGATTGGGATCGACCTCCATCAACCGCATCAAGCCGTCGACCAGATCGGAAACATAGCAGAACGACCTGGTCTGCAGTCCATCGCCGAATATCGTCAGCGGCCGTCTCTCGAGTGCCTGCATGATCAGATTGGAAACGATCCGTCCGTCCGCAGGGTCCATCCTGGGACCATAGGTGTTGAAGATGCGCGCGACACGGATATCGGCCTTTCCCATTCTCAAATAATCAAAGCACAAGGTTTCGGCGGTGCGCTTGCCTTCGTCATAGCAGGCGCGGGGGCCGATGCAGTTCACGTGGCCGACATAGTCTTCCTTCTGCGGATGCTGTTCGGGATCGCCATAAATTTCGCTGGTGGACGCCTGCAGGAAGCGGGCGCCGTTGCAGGCGGCGAGCTCCAGCAGATTGAGCGTCCCGATGACACAAGTCCGCGTCGTGTGCACCGGGTCGGCCTGGTAACGCGGCGGCGAGGCGGCGCATGCCATGTTGAAGATGCGGTCCACCGGTTCGCCAAGCTCCAACGGCCGGCAAATGTCTTGCTTGATCAGCCGAAAATCCGGACGATCGGCGATCGATGCTATGTTGTCCATGCGGCCGGTAAGGAAATTGTCGACGCAGATCACGCGCCAGCCTGCCTGGAGCATTGTCTCGCAAAGATGCGAACCGAGGAAGCCTGCGCCGCCGGCGACAAGCACGGTCCTGGTCCGTTGCGCCTTTCTTGATAGCTGCATCTCTATCTTCTCCCGTCTGCGGGTCATGCTGCGCTCTCGACGTCCAGATCGAGAACAGAACGTGGCGATTTGGCCTGCGCCAGCAGCGAAACGAATTCGCGGGCTCTTGCGATGCTTGTGTGAGCTGCCAGGATGAGCACGCGCGCCTGCTTGGCCATGGCAAGCCGGGCGCCGTCGGATTCCCCAGACAGGATACCGATTACGTCCTCGGTCCTGCGCGCCGTGTGGATCGTCCGCTCTGGAAACAGGCTGTCCAGTCCGGCCCAGCTATCGCTGATGATCGCCGTGCCGCAGGCGGCCGCCTCGAAGAGTCGCACGCTGGGCGACCATCCGGCCGCGATCATGGAACTGCGCGTGATGTTCAAAGTGTAGCGTTGGCGGCTGTAAAAGGCGGCGTGATCTGCCGGCGGCAGGTGTTCGATGCGATCCACATTGTCCGGCCAGGCGATTTCGCGCGGATATTGCGAACCTGCCACGACGAAGCGGCGCTCCGGCATGCGACGCGCCGGTTCGAACAGCAGGGCCTCCAGCGTCGCCTGGCGGTCGAGGCTGTAGGTGCCGAGATAGCCGAGATCCCAGCGGATTGGATCGCCGGTTCCGTGATGCCGCTCCGGGTCGACGGAGCAGTAGAGCGGCTCGGCGCGCCTGGCGCCGAATTCCGCCGTCAGACGGGCAAGCGTCGGCCCGCCGGTGAAGGAGAAATAGACGTCGAAATACGGGACCTGCCGCCTGGCAATATACTCGCAATCATCGGTTGAAAGCTTTGCCAGCGTGACCGGCGTGTCGATGTCGTAGAAGCAGAACTGACCCGTGCACAGCGATGCCACGACGTCGATGATTTCAGGGCCTTCAGGAACGAAGGAGCCGACGACCACGATATCGGCCTCGCCCAGGCAGCGCGCAAAATTGCGGCGGAGATCATCGGTCGTTTCGTAGTAGCGCAGGGCGCAGAACTCGGGATCGCGCAGGTCCCGGTGACTTGCGTACCACGGCACATCGCGTTCGAGAAAAGTGACGCGGTGGCCGAGTTCGTGGAGACCTTTGAGCAGCCCCCGAAAGGTGGTGGCGTGGCCGTTTCCCCAGGATGAGGAGAGCGACAGGCCAAGAAAGACGATGTCGAGCGGCTTCGTCATTCGGCCGCCTCCACGGTCGGACGCTCGAAATGGCGCCTGAAGATGGCGTCGGCCAAAACGGCCCGTGTCGTATAGGTATGTTCGCCAAGCACCCGCCGAAGCGCCGACGCCCCGATCGCCTTGGCCCGTTCGGCGCTAAGGCCTTGCATGATTTCGGCGACATCGTCGCCATCGCGCGCGACCAGGATTTCCTCGCCGGGTTTCAGGAACAGGTCGACACCGAGCCAGGCGTCGGTGATGAGGCATGCGCCGGCGCCCGCCGCCTCGAAAACGCGCGTCGCAGGTGAAAAGCCATTGGCCGCCATGCTGTCGCGGCTGATGTTCAGCACCGCCTTGGCCGTGACGTTCAATGCATTGTGGTCGCGCGTGCCGACATGGCCGAGCCATCGGACATTGGCGGGCATCTGCTTGTCGCCCCAGCCCGATCCGCCGAGCAGGAAGCGCTGATCGGCCGAGCGGCCGGCCGGGTCGAGGAAGAAGGCCTCGACGCGCGCCTCGCGGTCCGGCAGCCGGTTGCCGAGAAAGGCGAGATCGCAGTCGAAGCGCCTATCCTTGCCGACCGGATGATGCGTTTCCGGATCGAGCGCATTGTAGATCGGCACGCATTCGGCCGCCCCCATTGCCCGATAGGCCCAGACCACCGGGTCGCCGCCGCCATAGGTCAGCACGAGGTCGATTTCCTGCAGCGCGCGATGCAGCGGATGGTCGGGCTCGTCGCGCAACTGGCCAAGCGTCGCCGGCGCATCGACATCCCAGAATACGGTGAGCGCATCGGCACGGGCGTGATCGAGCACCGCCCGCAACAGCGCGTCGTCGGCGAAACCGACGCCACTCGCCTTGACGACGACATCTGCCTCCGCCGCCCGCGCCGCCACCTGCATCATGGCATGCGGAGTGGCCTCGTAGACGACGACGGCACACCAGTCGGGCGCCTCGATATCGCGGTTCTTCTGGCGATCGTAGACGTCCGGCTCGTAGAAGGTGATGTCATAGCCCAGCCTTGCCAGGGCCTTGAGCAGTCCACGGTAATAGGTGGCCGCGCCGTTCCAATAGGACGACAGCAGGCTCGACCCGTAAAATGCGATCTTCATTCGGCGGCCTCCTTTGCAAGGATCGTATCGGCGGCTTCGCGGTGCCCGCATTCGGCGAGCACGCCGAACAGCTCATCCGCCCGGTGCCGGCATGTGTGCCGTGAGCGAATAGTCTCGAGGCCCGATGTCGCCAGAGAAGCGGCGAGATCCGCGTCACGCAGCACGGCGCGAAGATGATGCCGCATCTCGAAACCGGTGTTTGCAAACAGGAAATCGGTGCCCGGCCTGAACAGACGTTCGACATCGGACCACGGCGCCGAAACGAGTGGGATGCCGCAGGCGAGCGCTTCGAACATGCGGATGGTCGGGATGCCGGGCAGGCTTTCGCGATATGGACGCCGCGGGATGTGAACTGTGATGCGGTTCGCCGCGAATGCCTTCGGCACGTCGGCATTGGCGATCCAGCCTTCGTAGCGCAGTCCGGCGGCCGCAAGGTCGGCGAGCGCCTCGCGCGGATAGCGAACGCCGTGGACGGTTCCGCTCAGGCCGAGCTCACGCACCGGGTCGACCAGGAACTCGCTGATTTCGGCAGTGCGCTCGTCGTCGCCCCAATTGCCGATCCAGATAAGGTCGGAACTACGCTCGATTTCAGGATAGGGCTGGAACAGGTGGTCATCGGCTGCCTCGTGCCAGGTGAAGACCCGCTTGCCCCATCCGGCGCGGAGATAACTTTCCCGCAGCGCCTCGCCGAAGGCGAGCACGCCGTCATAGTGTTCAAGCCGCAAGGCGGAAATCGCTTGCGTGGCCGAGATGGCGCGATGGTGCGTGTCGTGGAACAGCAGCGTGAAACGCCCCCCAATTGCTTTCGCCCTGCCCAGCCGCGCGACAAGGTCCGGCGCGGTCCACTCATGCACGATCACCACATCGGCATCGGAGATCCAGGCTTCGTGGTCGAAGGCGGCGTCATAGGTGACCGGCATCAACTCGGGAAAATCCTTCCGGAATCGCTCGATCGCGAAGGACCCTTTCTCGGCCAGCAGGTTCGACCGGCTCCAGCCGTCGGCGGGCTCCAGCGCAATCGCCTGGTGCCCGCGCGCGACCAGCTCGCGCATGATGCCGCGCAGGAAATGTGCGTTGCCGTGGTTCCAGTCGGAAACGATCGAATGGGTGTAGAATAAAAACCGCATGATCAACTATCCGCCATGGTGGCCAGGGCCGCCTTGTCGTAGACGCCGCGCATGGCGGTCGCCTGTCTTGCCAATGAAAATCTGCGGCTTCGGCGGGCCGCTGCCTCACCGAGTTCTCGGCGGCGCTGCGCGTCGCTGCAAAGGCTGTTGATGCATCTGGCGAGATCGTCCGAATCGCGGGCGTCGTAGAACATGGCCGCGCCGCCCCACAATTCGCGATAGGTCGAGATATCGGCGAGCACCAAAGGCGTTTTCGACATCGCGGCTTCCAGCGTGGCCAGGCCGAACGGTTCGTAGAGCGACGGCGATACGAAAATGCCAGCCCGCGCCATCAGCAAGCGCACTTCCTCGTGTGGCACCGGCCCGACGGGAACGGCGTGGCTGAAGCCAACATGCTGGCCGTCCGGGCCTTGCAAGGAGCCGGCAACGAAGATCGGCCACTGCGTCAGGGAGGCGGCCTGGTCCAGTACCGCCGCATTCTTTCCTTCGTCCCACCAGCGCGCGGCGGCGAAAACGACCGATTCTGGTCTTTCGCTCTTGGGGCCGGGCCGCGCGCCGTTGCCGACGACGCTCAGCCGCGTGATCGGCCCATAGCAGGTTTCCAGCATGTCGGCATGGCTGCGGCTCGGTGCAACGACAATGCCTGCTTTGTCGAAACCGCGCCGGTTGCGGTCCTTCTGCCAGGCCCATTCGCCGTCCGCCGCCTGTCCTTTGACGGCGTGGAACCATGTCACCACGCAGGAATGCGACACCGCCACGACCGGGCAGGGCACATCGAGCCCCGCCGCCTGCGTCGGCGCGTTGAGATGGACGACGTCGATAGCGTAGTCACGGATGAGTGGATGCAGCTCCTGCTGCAATGCGTCGAGGTCGTGCTCGTTGCGGGTCATCCAATCGGGCGGCGTGTTGAGCCATGTCAGCGCCGCGAACGACTGGGCTTCTTCGGCCTGCTGCGTGGACGGTTGCGGACCAAGCCCGGCAAGCACGACGCTGTCGCCGCCGGCGACCAGTTGCCTGGCCAGATCGAGCGCATAGCGCCAGACGCCGCCAACGGCATCGACAGTCATCAGGATACGCCGCGGCGGGCTCAGTGTCCGCAACATGTTGCCTCCAATTCGGCCAGCGGACGCGGACGCTTCTCCTGGATGTCGCTGAACGTTCGGAAGGATGCGAGATAATGTTCATGCGCGCGCTCCCAGGCGAGGTCGTCGGGCTCGCCCCAAAGTTCGCGGTAGCTCGGCGAACTCGGATAGGGATAAAGCGGCACCGGCTCGTTGGCCCAAACGCCGTTGTCGATCAGGTGCTTTCGCCAATAGTCGACCAGCGCGGGGTCGTCCTCGACCACGCCGATCAGATTGGCCTGCACGAACGGCACGTGGCGCCTTGCGTCGACCAGCAACGCGGCCAGTTCCTCGGTGCCCAGCCGGCAGCGTTTTGCCAGCATGGCGCGGCCCTCCACCGTCAGGCTTTCGAGCCCCGCTTCGATCGAGACGCAGCCGGCGGCGCCGAGCAGTTTCAGCAGTTCCGGCTTCCAGAGGTCGATACGCGTCTGCACGCCGAATTTCACATCACGATCGACCAACGCTTCCAGCAATGCCTTTTGCGGCAGGAAGATCTCGTCGATGAAGTAGATGTAGCCGACGCCCTGTGCGATCAGCCGGTCGATCTCTGCGATCACCGCCTCGTGGTTCCTGCGGCGGTAGGCATCGCGGAAATCGATCTTGGCGCAGAAGCTGCAATTATACGGGCAGCCGCGCGACGCCTCGACCTCGGCCCCGAAACCGACCTGGTCGTCGTCGAAGCGGTGATGATGATGCTGATGCGCGGCAATCCAGTCCGACGGCCATTTGAGCGCTGGGTGATCGATGAACGAGCTGGCATGGACGCCGCCGTTCGAGACCAGTTCTCCATCCTTGAAATGGGCGGTGGACGGCACAGCGCTCCAGTCTTCGCGCCGGGCAAGTTCCGCGACAACTTCCTCGCATTCGCCGCGCACGACGATGTCAACGCCGAGCTTGCGCAAAGTCGGCGTCGGCGTCGCCGAACCATGCGGCCCGACGGCGACGGTGCGGCCGCCGCGCCCGGCAAGATGGTTGAGGAAATCGGCCGGCACGCGCAACTCGGGCGGTGCGCAGCGCCAGAACAGGTAGGTCGGCGCGGTGCTGACGACGGTCATGTCAGGCTCGAAGGCGGCGACGCGATCGGCTAGCGCGGCGTTGTCGAGCTTCTGGATCTGCCCGTCCAGCATCAGCGCATCGTGGCCGGCGGCTTCGAGCAGCGCTTTCGAATAGCCGAGTTCGAGCGGCAGATGCGGCTGGCGGCAGCCGAAATAGATGCTGTCCTGGTACGTCCAGGACGGATTGACCAGAGCGACCTTCATGCCACGTACCTCGCCGGTTCGGGATGCGGGTCGAGGCGATGACGCTGCAGCCAGTCGGCGAGGTCGCGAATGCCGTTTTGCCACGAGACGTGCGCTTTCCATCCCAGCGCCGCCTCGATCGCGCGCGTGTCGGCGACGAAGAACGGTTGATCGCCAGTGCGTTCGCGGTCGTAACGAATCGGAACGTCCCGTTTCGTTACGTCGCGAATCTCCTTCAGCAGCATGCGCAGGCTGACGGCGTTTTCCGGTCCGCCGCCGAGATTGAATGCCTGGCCCTTGACCGCCTCGATCCGGTCGAGCACGGCGCGGTAAGCCGCGACCGCGTCGGCAACGTGGAGGATGTCGCGCACCTGCTTGCCGTCGCCATAAATGGTGATCGGCCGGTCGGAGAAGGCGCTAAGCAGGAAATGGGCGACCCAGCCCTGATCCTCCGTCCCGAACTGGCGCGGGCCATAGATGCAGCTCATGCGCAGCACCGCCGTCGGCAAATCGTATGACTTGGCGTAGTCGAGGACATATTGGTCCGCCGCGCCCTTGGAGCAGCCATAGGGCGTGCAGAAATCGAGGCCGCGCGTCTCGTCGATGCCGTGCGCACGGATGGCCGCGTCGCGAGGCACGTATTTGGCGTCCTCTTCGCGCATGGCGAGATCGGCGAGGCGGCCGTAGACCTTGTTGGTGCTGGCGAAAACGACGGGGATGCGCTTGCCGGTGCGGCGAGCGGCTTCCAGGACGTTGAACGTTCCGCGCAGGTTGATGTCGAAATCCTCGTCCGGCCGAACCAGGCTCGTGGTGACGGCGGTCTGCGCGGCAAAGTGGAAAACCGCCTTCGAACCAGCCACCAGCGGCATCAGCGCCTCGGCGTCGCGGATGTCGGCTATTTCGACGGTGAGGCGGCTGCCGTGCCTTTGCGTCAGCCATTGCAAGTTCTGCTCGACGCCGGGACGGCTCAGATTGTCGATGACCAGCACCGGCTCACCGTCCGACAATAGGCTGTCGGCGAGATTGGAGCCGATAAAGCCGCTGCCGCCGATAATGGCGACGGGCGCTTCGCGAAAATTGTGTGAATCCGGTCTCATGACACCAGCCCTCGCGCTTCAAGTTCCCGCTTCATCTCGGCGCTGCGATCGATGGCGACGGTGTTGCGCACCCATGCGACGAAATCGCCGAGCGAATGCTCCAACCGGTACTGCGGCTGGAAGCCGAGCAGTTCGCGCGCCTTGGAGATGTCGGCAAAGCAGTTGCGGATATCGCCGGAGCGTGCCTTGCCGAGGATTTCCGGCTGGCGGCCAGGCACGCCCATTGCTTCGGCGAGCAGCCGGGCGACGTCGCTGACCGCGTAGGCTCGCCCGCTGCCGATGTTGATGACGTGGCTGCGTGCCTGGGGCTGTTCCAGCGCCAGCCGGAAGGCGCGGGCAACGTCGCGCACATGCACGAAATCGCGCTGCTGCTCGCCATCCTCGAAAATCAGCGGCCGCTGGCCATTGGCGATGCGCGAGGCGAAGTTCGCCAACACGCCGGTATACGGGTTCGAGAGCGCCTGTCCGGCGCCGAAGACATTGAACAGGCGCAGCGCCACCGCGTCGACGCCATAGGCTTCGCCGAAGATCAGTACGGCGCGTTCCTGGGCGTATTTTGTCAGTGCGTAGATCGAGGCGAGGTCGACCGGTTTCTGCTCGTCGGTGGGCAGCGGCGACAGGACTTCACCTTCCGGCGACAGGGGATTCCATTGGCCGCTGCGGATGTCGTCCGGCTGCCGTCTTGCATTGTCGATGCGCCGGCCGTCTGGCGTGGCGTAGAGACCCTCGCCATAGACGCTCATCGAGGAAGCAACGACGATCCGTTCGATCGGCCGTTTGATCAGTGCCTCCAGCAACGTGGCGGTGCCGAGGTCGTTGGCGCCGACATAGCGGGCGATCTCGTACATGGACTGGCCGACGCCCACTTCAGCCGCCAGGTGAATGATCGCGTCGACATCCTCGACCGCCTCTGTGATGGCGTCGCGATCGCGAACGTCGCCTTTGATCAGCTTGGCGCCCGCCGGCAGGCTGATTGCCTCGCCGCCATGCACCTGGTCCAGCAGCACATCGAGAATTGAAACTCCATAAGCATGTTCAACGAGTTCCTGGGCGACGTGGCGGCCGATAAAACCGCAGCCTCCCGTGACCAGTATACGTTTCACGACAACTCCTCATATGAATGGCTTTGCCGCCCCAAACTTCCGGGCGAAAGGTTTGTTCCCTTGCTTCAACAAAGTTCCCGGAGCGCCGCGCTCGCGAAAAGCATCGTTGCCTTGGGCACGGGAACATCGAAGCGCGCTTGGTGTTAGGAGCCATAGTCGACCAACCGCGCGCACATGCCGGCCGGCGATGCATCTGCTGGTTGCAGGAAGGCGGACCGGGATCTCGCGGTGTGCGGTGGAATCGAAGGGAGATTGGAATGTCTGAATCGAAGACGACCACCGATCATGATGAAATCCGCCGTTGGGCCGAGGATCGCGACGGCCGGCCGGCGGTGGTGCGCACCAAGGGCGAGGGCGGCATACTGCGCATCGACTTCGGCGAGCCTGAAGAGACGTTCGACCCCGTCGAATGGGATGAGTTCTTCAGGATATTCGATGAGAACGAACTGGCCTTCCTCTACCAGGATGAGACCAGCGGCGGAAAAACCAGCCGCTTCAACAAATTCGTCGAACGCAGCCGGAAGTAAGGTCGCGGCCAACAGCGGCTGCGGTCAGTGCAGCAGGTTTGGCCCGCGTGCCCTGACGATGCTTCGCATGATGCCGTTGAGCCAGTCCTCGGTGGAGGAGCCGGATCGTCTCTTGTCGATTTCGCCGATGGCCTGTTCGAGCGTTCGCTCGACCAGCCGGTCGGAGGCCTCCACATCTCCCAGCAGCAGACGCGCCGCGAGCCTGAGCTTGGGAAGCAGCGAAAATACGTCATCCGAGGGCTCCGACGCTCGAGCTCCTTTCGACGACGACGTCTCGGCTGGGAAGAGAGCATCGAAAACAGCCTGGCCGTCCGAGGATTTTCGGAGGCTGCTGGCATACCGAAGGCGCTCGGGAATAACGATGTCTTCATCGCCGCTGAAAAACACGAACGGCACGCCACGGCGCATCAGTTCGTCGGCGATCGGGAATACCCGTCGTCCGTTGAGATTGACGTCCAGGATCGCGGCCTCCGCCTCGTCCGTATGTTTCGATGCCTGTTCGACTGTCGCCACCGGGCCAAGCACGACGGCGCCCATCTTGCTGAAATAACGTGCAAGATCGCCCGCCAGCATCCATTCGTCTTCGACGATCAGGATATGCAAGCCTTGCAGGTCGCGCACCTCATTGTTCCTTCTTCCTGCGGGATTTACGGCTGTCGGCGCGGACTTCTGCAAAGTGGCGAGCCAGTACCTCTTGCAACCGTTCCGCGAGCGCGAGCAGGCGAGGCGGAATATTTTCAGAAACCGGGAACTTGGTCAGATCCGGCGAAGGCAGCAGGATTCGCTTTGCCGGCTTTATTTCAGGTGATCGTTTTGCCATTGGAACCGCCTCCAAAGTCAAATGTTAATGCCCACCGGCGGTACTTTGTTCCGTTGGTGGACTATTTACTGGCCTCAGGCCCGGCCCGGTCTTAATCTGAGGCGCGATTTGGGTCTAAGGCCCGATTTGACGGCTTTGTGTTTGCGGCTGTTACCAGGGGCTTGGCGTGGCATCCCAGAATGGAAGATTTCCAATTGTCGGCGTCGGTGCATCGGCCGGCGGCATTCCCGCGATGGAGGGCCTGTTCAAAGGGCTGACCGACGGCACCGGCATGGCGTTTGTCGTCGTCACCCATCTCAGCCCGGAACGGGAGAGCCTGCTGCACGAGGTCATCCGGCGTTACACCGAAATGCCGGTCGTCGTGGCCGAGGAGGGCGTGACGGTCCAACCCGACCAGGTCTATGTGATGCCGCAAAACGTCGTCCTCACCATCCGTAAGGGTGCGCTTTCGCTGCGCCGGCCGAATACGCTCAACCGGGAGCGCAAGCCAATCGACATCTTCTTCAGCGCATTGGCCGAGGACCAGGGCGAGTATGCCGTCGGCATTATCTTGTCGGGTGGCGATTCGGACGGCACGCTCGGCGCCAGGGCAATCAAGGAGCATGGCGGGCTGACGATTGCCCAGGCGTCCAACGGGTACGGCCCCCGCAACCCGGACATGCCGCAGAGTGCGATTTCGAGCGGCCTGATCGACATAGCGGCGCCCGCCGAGCAGATCGGTGCAAAGCTTCAGGCGTTTGTCCGCGGCTTCGATGTGCTGAGTGGACTGGCCGAAGCGGATGACGAGCACAAGGCCGACCTGGATCGGGCCCGCGATGAAATCTACGCCATTTTGCGCAGCCATTCCGGTCACGACTTCTCCGGCTACAAGACCAAGACGTTCCTGCGTCGCGTAAAGCGGCGCATGCAGATCACGCAGCTGCAGTCGATCACCACCTACATAGAACGGCTGAAGAGGGACACCGACGAGGTGGCGAAGCTGTTTCGCGACCTGCTCATCAACGTCACCAGCTTTTTTCGCGACGCCGAAGCGTTCAAATTGCTGGAGGAAAAGATCATACCGCAGATTTTTGAAGGCAGGAACGCCTCCGATTCGGTGCGTGTCTGGGTGCCCGGCTGCGCCACCGGCGAGGAGGTGTTCTCGATCGGCATGCTGATGCGCGAGCGCATGGAAAAGCTTTCCGCGCCGCCGCGCGTCCAGATATTCGCGACCGACATCGATGAGCGGGCTCTCGCCGTGGCGCGTGCGGCGCGTTATCCCGAAGCGCTGCTGCACGGGCTATCGGCAAAGCGCAGGCAACGGTTTTTCCACAGCGACGGCGAGAGCTATGTGCTCGGCAAAGAGGTGCGCGAACTGTGCATTTTTTCCCCGCACAGCGTTATCCGCGATCCTCCTTTCTCGCGCATGGACATGATTTCGTGCCGCAACCTGTTGATCTATTTCGGCCCGCAGATCCAGAACCGGGTCATCCCGATCTTCCATTATGCGCTGCGGCCGGGCGGTTATCTGTTCCTCGGCACGTCGGAGAGCGTCGGTCAGCACGGCGACCTGTTCGCCACGGTCGACAAGAAGCAGCGGATATTCCAGGCGCGGGAACATGCCACGCCGCGGCCGCTGGTCCTGATCGGCAATGGCCGCACGGGTGCCCTTCCGGTCGGAAGCGGCGGCTCGAAGAAGGACGCCGCCAGCCATTCACTGCGTCAGGCGATCGAGGCTCAGGTGCTGGAGCGGTTCGCCCCGCCTCACGTTCTGGTCAATGGCGATGGCGACATCGTCTACTATTCGGCGCGCACGGGCAAATATCTGGAAGCGCCGCAAGGCGCCCCGAGCCGGCAGTTGCTGACCCTGGCCCGCCGCGGGCTGAGACTTGAGCTGCGCGCCGCATTGCGGGAAGCAGCCACGACGCGCCGCACGGTCGTTCGGGAAAACATAGCGGTCGAGGAAGACGACGGACAGCTTCAGTTCATTACGCTGACAGTCGAGCCCTACACGGAACGCGGCAAGGGCGAGCCCCTCTACCTCGTCCTGTTCAATTCGGTGGCACAGCCCCGGATGCGTTCCGAGCCGGCACGCGAAAACCGCGGCGCCGACGACGCAGCCGATCTCGAACGGGAGTTGCGCGACACGCGCGAACGGCTGCAGTCGACCATCGAAGAATACGAAACCGCGCTGGAGGAGGTAAAGTCTTCGAACGAGGAACTCGTCTCCGTCAATGAAGAGGCGCAGTCGACCAACGAGGAGCTTGAGGCCTCGAAGGAGGAGATGCAGTCGCTCAATGAAGAGCTCAACACCATCAACGCGGAGCTCACCGGCAAGATAGAGGAGCTCGACCGCGCCAACAGCGACCTCAGAAACCTGTTCGAAAGTACGGAAATCGCCACCATCTTTCTCGACCGCAACCTTGTGGTGCGGACCTTCACTCCCGCCGCATCATCCTTCTTCAATTTGCGTCTTTCCGATGTCGGCCGGCCACTGACCGATCTTTCGAGTCAACTCGACTACCCCGAGCTGAAACGGCACATCGAGGCGGTGTTCGAGACCGGAGAGACCCTGAACCATCATCTTGCGCGCGACCACAACGGCCGGTCTCACCTGGTTCGCATCAATCCCTACCGGGACAAGAGCGGCAGCATTCAGGGCGTGGTCGTGACGCTGATCGACGTGACGACGCTGGCGCAGGCGGAAGAGCGTCAGCAGGTGCTCATCTCCGAGCTGAACCACCGGGTCAAGAACATGCTGGCGGTTGTCGCCAGCATCACCAACCGGACGCGTGAATACTCGGCGTCGAAAGACGAGTTCGCCGAAGCCTTGATCGGTCGCCTGCAGGCAATGTCACGAGCCTACAGTCTGCTCTCGCGTGAGAGCTGGACGGAAGCCTCTGTCGAGGAATTGCTGCACCAGGAACTCGATCCTTTCGGGCCTGAACGGTTTAAGCTTGATGGCGAGAGAGTGAGCCTCAAGCCAGCACAAGGGCTTTCTTTCGGCATGGCGATCCATGAGCTGGCGACCAATGCCGCCAAATATGGTGCACTGTCGAAGCCAGCCGGGCGGATAGTTGTTAAATGGTCGGTGGTCGACGGGACCTTCAAGCTCACCTGGCGCGAGAAGGGCGGTCCCCGGATCAAGGAGCCAACCGACATCGGCTTCGGCCTAACCCTCCTGCGCGGAGAAATTGGCTACAGGCTGGGCGGAAAGGTTGAAACAACTTTCCACTCAAATGGTTTGGAGGCGCATATTGCATTCCCTCTGACCCGCGAGGGCTCGTCGTGACCGGACAGATGCGCGTGCTGATCGTCGAGGACGAATGGCTGATTGCCGACGACGCGGCGGCCTACCTGCGCAAAGCCGGCCATCAGGTGGTTGGACCGGTTTCGTCGGTAACGGCAGCCCTCCGGCTCGTCGGCGAAGGCGGCATCGACGCGGCGCTGCTGGATATTCAGTTGAACGACGAGACCAGCTATCCGATCGCGGAAGCGTTACGGACGCGCGGTGTTCCGTTCGCCTTCCTCTCCGGGTATGGCGAACGCGAAATTCCGGCAGGTTTCCGCACTTGCAGGATCGTGCAGAAGCCGGCGAGCCAGAGTGCGATCCTGAATGCCGTGGATGAACTCGCGCGAGCCTGCTGAGGTCGCGATTTGAAAGTCGCGCCGGGTCACATCGGCGTGGTGCGTGCCTGCCGCGAACAACGAACGCCTATGGCAAGATCCGCACAGGTACCGATTTGACTGCCGGAACATGAGCCTTCTCGGCTCTGTGCCACAAAGGAACCAATGGGTTGAGCTCGGGATAGTAACCGGCGCAATTTCCCTCCGGCACCGAGAAAGGCGTGATGCGCAGCCCGTGCACGCGGCGCTCCACGCCATCATGCGCATTGGCTTCGAGATCGACCTCCTGTCCGGCGCTCAAACCGAGGCGCTGGATATCCTTTTCATTCATTAACAGCACCATACGTGTGCCGCTGATGCCGCGCAGCCGGTCGTTGTAGCCATAGACGGTCGTGTTGAACTGATCGTTGGAGCGCACCGTGATCAGTGTCAGCACATCGCGGCCGGCGACATCGATGTCAGGGTCGGTTTCAAGGCCGCTTGGCAGCTTGAAATTGGCCTTCTTGTTCGGCGTCTCCCACACCCGCTTGCTCGCCTTGATGTCGCGATGGAAGCCGCCGGGCGTCAGGAAGCGCTTGTTGAAGTCGCGGAAATGTTGGGGATAGCAGCGCTCGATCTCGTCGCGGATGCGCGAATAATCCCCAACCCACTCATCCCATGGGATCGAACTCCTGCCCGGCACTGTCGCCTTGGCGAGCTCGGCGACGATCCTGGGCTCTGAAAGCAGATGCGGCGAAGCCGGAGGTCGCGATCCGAACGAGCCGTGGATGCAGGCGGTGGAATCCTCTACCGACACCCTCTGATCGCCGCTCGCCTGATGGTCTCTTTCCAGCCGCGACAGGCAAGGCAGCAAATAGGTTGTCCGGCCGGCGATCAGGTGGCTGCGGTTGAGCTTGGTCGCGATCTCGACATGCAGGTCGAGCCCACGCCAGGCTTTTTCGACCAGGCCGGTTTCCGGAACGGCCCGCACGAAATTGCCGCCCAGCCCGACGAAGCCCTTGACCGATCCGTCGATGACGCCTTCGCAGGTCTCGACCGTATCGAGACCTTTTTCGCGCGGCGGTTCAAAGGCGTAGAATTCGGCGAACTTGTCGAGCGGGACGAGCTCGGGTTTTTCCGATATGCCGACCGTGCGCTGCCCCTGGACATTGGAATGGCCGCGCAGCGGCGAAATGCCGGCGCCGGGTTTTCCGATATTGCCGCGCATCATCAAAAGGTTGCACAGCATCTGGACGTTCTCGGTGCCGTGCCGATGCTGGGTCAGGCCCATGCCGTAATTGCCGATCACCGCGTTGGCATGGCTGTAGACCTCGGCGACATGCTCCAGATCGGCCTGTGCGATGCCCGATCGTGCGACGATATCGCTCCACTGGGTGTTGCGCAGGAAAGCTTCGAACTCGGCGAAGCCATGCGTGTGCTCGGCGATGAAAGCCGTATCGAGGACACGCGTCCTGCCGCTTTCGCGGGCGGCATCGTCGAGCGCCAGCAACGCTTTGGCGATGCCCGTCATCGCGGCGATGTCGCCACCGGAACGAACCTGGAAGTAATCGCTGGACATTTTGGTGCCCGGCCCGGGCGACAGCATGTCGATGGGGTTTTGCGGGTTCTTGAAGCGCTTCAGTCCCCGCTCGGGCAACGGATTGAAAGTGAAGACGGGCACGTTGCGTTGACGTGCCTCCTGCAGCGGATGCAGCAGGCGCGGCGCCGTCACCCCGGTGTTGTGCCCGAAGAAGAACATCATGTCGCATTTCGCAAAGTCTTCGAGCTGCACGGTCCCGACCGGCGAGCCGATCGATTCCGGCAAGCCGACCGAGGTCGATTCATGGCACATGTTGGACGAATCGGGCAGGTTCGAAGACCCATAGATCCGCGCAAAAAGCTGGTACATGAACGAGGCCTCGAGCGAGGCGCGGCCGGAGGTGTAGAACACCACCGATTTCGGATCGAGCCGCCGCAATTCGGCAGCTATGTCGCGGAATGCATCGTCCCAGGAAACCGGCTCGTAACGGTCGACGGCGGCATTGTAGCGCATGGGCGCGGTAAGCCTGCCCTGCTTCTCCAGATCGTGGTCCGGCCAATCGAGCAAGTCCGCCACCGAGTGCTCGGCGAAGAATGCGGGTTCGCAGCGCAGTTTGGTCTGGTCCCACATCGTCGCCTTGGCGCCGTTTTCACAGAACTCGAAAGGCCTGGGCTGGGCTGGCTTTGCCCATGAGCAAGACACGCACATATAGCCGTCGGCCTTGTTCTGCTTGAGCAGCGTGCTCCATATCCCGGACAATAGCAGGCCTTCGCCTCGCGCCTTGCGGACCAGGGATTTGAGCGATCCCCAGCCGCCTGTCGGGTGGTCGTATTTCTTGGTTTCGATGCGATCGGTTACGGCGGGTCTCATGCAAGCCACTCCCTGTAGAAGAGCACTCATACGAACCCGCGGTGAGGCTGAATGTTCCCGGCCGGCTCCGTCCCGTCACGCCGTCCGTCTTACCGGAACCATTTCTGCCATCGTTTGTTCGGCTCGGAGAAAGGAGCCGTGCGAATGGAGCGACGTAACGCGTTAATTGCAATGGTGATTTCGGCCATCATCATCGTCGGCTTTCTCATAGGCTTTTTGTACGGCGATATGGGCTGGCAAACCTCGCCGCTCAAAAGAGCCCCTGAGCAGAACCAGGGTGGCAATGCTCCAGCCGACACCTCGCCTGCCGCCGGCATCAAGAAGAACCCCAAGGAAAATACCGAAATGCCGGGCCAGCAATGAAGGCCGGTCCAGCAATGAAGTTAGCCAATGCTACGAACTGAGACGGGTTCCTGTTTTTGCGGCGCCATAACGGCGCAAATGCGCGGCGAGCCGTTCTGGGTTTGCTCCGATCATGATGACGACTGTCGCAAGGCGATAGGAAGCCCGCTAACGGTGTGGGTCGGTTATCGGCCTTCTGAATTCACATTGCTCACCGGCACACCGAAGACCTTTTCGAAAACCCCCGGCGTGCTCCGGTCCTTCTGCGCGGATTGCGGAACATCGATCGGCTATGTCGACCAGGGCCTGCCCGACGAACTCTATCTGGCGATCGGCTTTCTCGATCACCCCGAACGGTTTCCGCCACAGGCCCACGCATATTGGAACATGAGGCTTCCCTGGGTCGAGTTTCCAGACGAGCTGCCGCGGGTCAGGACGTATTCGAGGCAGCGCGACCCGGCGTTCGGAAATCCGGCAGACCGCTAGCTTTCGATCCCCTCGCTGGTTGGAAAACGTGCCATTCGGGCTTGCGTACGAAAACGACGATTGGCGCGCGGCCGAAAACGCGCAATTATCGGCCGATGGGCCGCCGTTTGGATCACAAGCTCGATTGCAAGGCGTGCGGGACGATCCTGATGGAGATTCCCGACAACCGAAGGATTCGACGCCGATCTATTGCAGCAATTGCGGCGCCTATCTCGGCGAATGGGGCGATCTGCAGGAGGATTTCTTCAGGCAGGCTTTCGGCGCCCAGGCCTTCGATCTGAACAACGGAAACATCATCAAGAAATAGTCCTGGATTGTGCCGGCCTCCCGCCGGCCAAGCCACGGCCTGTGGACCCGACTCGTTGCGGCAACCGCCCTTCGTATCGGACCCTCGGGAACCTTTCTCCCGAGCCGCTTGTTTGGGTTGCGGAAGGAGACACGCCATGAGCACAAAACCTCCCCCTGTGCCGCCGAAGAATCTGAGCCCGAAGGGCGCCGGCGACAAAAAATCGGTAGCGGCCGACCAGGCACTGCAATCCACCGTTCCGGATCCCGACAAGCAGGGCCAGCAAGGCAATACGAAGGTAAACACCACCCATCAAGGCAACGTCCAAGATCGCTAGGCCATGTCCACGTCGAAAAAAACGCCTGCCAGCATCCGCCAGGGCGGTCCTGGCGCCGCGCACGAAAACGCCAAGAAGCCGCTGAGCGTCGAAAAGCCGCCCGCCGCGCCCGACCGTCGCAGCCACAGCAAGGTCTCCGGCGGCGGCGGCGAACGCGACAGCCACCATACCCACGACCCCGAAAAGAAAGGCGACACCCGGCCCGCGGATCAGGACAAGTGAAGTCGGGCAGCGAGGCGGAGATCGGTAGAGTTCGAGCGAAATGTCAGCGGGGACGTCGCGCCAAAGCAATCGGCACGACATTGTCGACATTTACTACCGGGACCATCGGCAAGTCGAACAGCATCGCAAGCCCCCGCGTCGCGGCCATTTCCACGATCAGCTCCTCGATGGATTGATCGGTCAGGCGGGTCTCGATGCTCCGCCGGATCATCGCTGCAAGCTTATGGACCGGCACCGGCACCGACTTCGCCCGGTCGTCGAGCAGCTTGCTGATCTCTATCACGACGTCAGCGTCGATATTCCTGGGCAAGTCTCGCACAAGCGCCTCCCCGCCAAACGAAACGAAAAGCCCGCCGCACCTTTCGATACGGCGGGCGATCCAGTAGTGCGCACCGGCGAGGGGATCGGGTGGGCGTGCCGGCGCGCGCAGATCGCAAGTAATTTTAGTTAAATCCGCCAGCTTCGATGTGTCACGGGAAAACGTCTGTACGTTTTTTACCGAACCGCGCCGATCGTCAGCTGTCCCGCCGTCGCGCGGCGTGGCAGCACGGATGGCGCGATCCTCTGCCCTCCGGACAGCGAACTCAAACAGTATACACTATAAACTTAAAACATCTTGCCAGGCGATCCAGCCTGTGCTCCACTTCGCATTGGAACGTGGCCTGCAGATCGAATTCTATCGACATGTGGCTGCATTTCAACGGATCACTGCGGGAAGACCAGCCTCAAACGATATACGAAATCTTCGCATGGGAAGGCGTGGATGACGGAAACGATAGAGCTCAAACGGGTTGGCGATGGCAATCTGCGTGCCCAGGTCTATCAACAAATCCGGCTGACCATTCAGCATGGCGATTTGGCGCCTGGCCAGAAGCTCGTAGATGTCGACATTGCCGCCCAGCTCGGTATTTCCAGAATGCCTGTCCGCGACGCCTTGATGCAGTTGGTGCATGAGGGCTACCTCGTCGGCACCACACGCGGCTTCACGCTACCCACACTTACCGCAACGGATGTCGCCGACATCTTTGAGGTCCGCCGCTTGCTCGAGCCGCGTGCCGCCGCACACGCTGCGCGGACACTTGACGCCGCTGGCCTCAAGACGCTGGCAGCCGCGCTTCGGGAGGCGGAGGCTGCGGCCGCAGCCGGCGATGCCGACCGCTTTTTCCAGGCCAATTCGGCATTCAGGAATTGTTGGCTCGGTGCCGTCGAGAACGAGCGCCTTTCACAAACGATTGCCCGCTTCGCCGACCACGTGCTCGTCGTCCGTTTAAGGACGCTGTCGCACCAGCCGACACAGGCCGTCGTCGTGGCCGGGATGCGCGCCATCTACGAGGCATTCGTCAAGCGCGACGCCGTCGCCGCCTACGACCGCATGACGCACTTCATTCAGAACGCCGAGGAGCGTTTCATGAAGCTGAGCCCACCGGCTCAACGTTCCAGCGGTGAAGGTGAGAGCATGTCGCAGCGGGGGAAATCATGATCAGGAAGCAGCACCCGCTGAAAGGGCCGAACCGGTTCAAGCTCGGCGTCTTTTCCATGAACGCCGATGGCGGCCTGGCAATGACCACCGTCCCCGAGCGCTGGCGCGCCCGCTGGGAGGACAATCTCAATTCTGCCTGCATCGCCGATCGCGCCGGCCTCGAGTTTCTGCTGCCGATCGCCCGCTGGCGCGGCTTCGGCGGTTTGACGCATGTGCGGGAATGGTCGTTCGAGACTTTCACCTGGGCGGCGGGTCTTGCTGTCGCCACGGAAAACATCGGCCTGTTCATGACGGTGCATGTGCCGCTGGTTCATCCGCTGCAGGCTGCAAAAGCGCTGGCGACGGTTGACCACATCTCCAACGGGCGTGCCGGCTTGAACATCGTCTGCGGCTGGAACCCGGACGAGTTCGCCATGTTCGGGCAGACGGTCGGCGATCGAACCTACGATCAGGCCGAGGAATGGATCAACATCATCGTGCGTGCCTATCAATCGAGGGAGCCGTTCGACTTCAGCGGCGAGTTCTATGATCTGAAGGGTGTCGTCAGCCGGCCGCCGAGCCTGCAGGCGCCGCGACCGGTGACCATGAACGCCGCCTTCGGCGCGCCGGGGCGCAACTATGCGGCGCGCCACTGCGACTATCTGTTTTCGACTTTTTCCGAAATCGCCGACGGCCGTGCGCATGTGGTCGACATCACCAACCGAGCGGCCGAAGTCGGACGCGAAGTCGGCGTCTATACGGTCTGTCATGTCGTCTGCCGGGAGACCCAGCAGGAAGCCGAGGATTATTACCGGCACTACGCGCTGGAATGCGCGGACGAAGGCGCTGTCGACGAGCATATGCGCAAGAAGAAGGAATTCGCGAACTCGCACGACGCGAAGGCCTTCACCGAATATCGGCAGAGGTTCGCCGGCGGTGCTGGAACCTTCCCGCTCATCGGCACGCCGGAAAAGATCGTCGACGACCTCACTGCGATCATGGAACAGGGTTATTCCGGCGCCGCCCTCACATTCGTCAACTACACCTACGAACTGCCCTTCTTCTG
Source organism: Mesorhizobium sp. WSM4828 (assembly GCF_055811175.1). Taxonomy (NCBI): domain Bacteria; kingdom Pseudomonadati; phylum Pseudomonadota; class Alphaproteobacteria; order Hyphomicrobiales; family Phyllobacteriaceae; genus Mesorhizobium; species Mesorhizobium sp. WSM4828. Next base: position 90,933 of record NZ_JBVVQK010000001.1, read on the forward strand.
CGACCGCGTGCTGCCGCTGATGCGCCAGGCCGGGCTTCGAGTAAATTGATGCCGGCGGCCGCCATTCCGACGCCGTGGGTGCATGGGCACGACGCCATCAATCCGCGCGCCTTCAAGCAGGCGATGCGGGCCGTGGCGGGCTCCGTCGCCATCCTCGCCTCGGAGCATGACGAGATCGGCTTCTGCGGTATCACGGCGACGGCCCTCTGCTCGTTGAGTGCCGAGCCGCCGTCCCTGCTGGCCTGCGTCAACCGCAGCAGCACCTTTGCCTCGGCCATTCGCGAAGGCTTGCCCTTTTCCGTCAATCTGCCCGCCGGCGACCAGGAGAACGTTGTGCGTGCCTTTGGCGGCTTGACCAAAGCCAGGGGCGCCGCGCGGTTCTCGTCCGGATCATGGGTGCGCGGCGAAACCGGCGCGCCCTTGCTTGTCGGCGCGCGGGCAATGTTCGAATGCCGGGTCGCCGAAATCATCGTGCGGGCGTCGCACATGATCGTCATCGGCATCGTCTCAGGCGTCGCGCTGGATCGCGCTCACCGATCGCCGGTCTTCTACGCGCGTGGGCGGTTCCTGACAGTAGGAGATGATGTCAACTAACCGCCGTTCGTGTGGCGGCGCAGCGTGCAATTTCAGATCGGCCCGATGATGGGCCCCGGCGAAGTGAATCTATCAGAGGGAGTACGGCAATGCGCATTTGGAAATCCCTTGTTCTGGCGGCAGTCATGTCGGGTGTAGCGGGTATCGCCACGGCCGAAGAGGTCGTCCTCAATGCCGTGCATTTTACGCCGACGCAGAACGGCTACGCCCAGAGCTTCCTGAAGTTCGTTCAGAAGGTGAACGAAAAGTGCAAGGGCGTGGTCCAGATCAACGTGCGTGGCGGGCCGGAGGTCATTCCACCGATCCAGCAGGGCGCGGCGCTCAGGAGCGGCCTGATCGATGTGATCGACACACCGGCAGGGCAGTTCCTCGAGCTCGTGCCCGAAGGCGAGGTGTTCTCCGCATCGACGAAGACGCCGTGGGAGGTTCGCGAGAATGGCGGCTGGGACTTCATCAGCGGGATTTTCGAGAAGAAGGCCAATGCCCATCTGCTGGCGCATGTCGACGCGGGCTCGGGCTTCAACGTCTTCACCATCGATGAACCCAAGCTCAACAGCGAAGGCAGCATCGACTGGAGCAGCCTGAAGATCCGCTCGTCGCCGCTCTATCGCGATTTCCTCGAATCCCTGGGCGCGACGGTCATCGTGCAAGCGCCGGGGGATGTCTATACCTCGCTCGAGCGCGGCGTCGTCAATGCCAACGCCTATACCGTATTTGGTTATGCGTCCTTCGGCTGGGACAAATTCACCAAATACCGCGTCGATCCGCAATTCTTCAAAACCGACGTGCTGATCTCGATCAACAAGGCGAAATGGGACACGCTGTCGCCCGAGGCGCAGAAGCTGCTTGCCGAAACGGCCGTCGAGTACGAGCGCGCGAGCTATGACGCCAACCTTGCCGAGTCCGAAAAGCAGGCACAGGCGATGATCGCCGGCGGGCAGAAGGTGATCAGCTTGACCGGCGCCGGCCGCGACAAATTCCTGGCGGCTGCCACGCAGGCGAGCTGGGCGAGAATGGCCAAACGCGATCCCACCAACATCGATCAGTTGAAGAAATTCTTTCAGTAGCCCAAGCCGAGGGTGCCTTGTGTGCCTCCATCAAAGCTGGGCCAAGGGGACGAAGGTGGACATGAGGGTCGTCGGGCATGGATAGATTGTTTGCAGCGATTGGGAGGCTGAGCCTGGCGTTGGCGGCGGCGGCAAAAGTGGTGCTTGGCCTCATCATCGTCGCGGTGGTTGCTGATGTATGCGTCCGCAATCTGGGCCTGAGGCCGCTTGCCTGGGCGGTGTCGGCGACGGAATACGGCCTGCTCTACGCGGCATTCCTGCCGATGCCCTGGCTGGTCCACAGCAAGGGCCATGTCTTCGTCGAGTTCCTGCGCAAGGCGCTGCCGGTGCGGGCACGGTCGGTGCTTGAAAAGCTGGTCTACCTCGCCTGCATCGGCGTCAGCCTCTACCTTGGCAGCGTCGCTCTGTCGTCCCTGACAAGTGCCGTTGCGGGCGGCGAATATGAAACGCGCAGTTTCGATATGCCGAAATGGCTGGTGTTTCTGCCCATCATGCTCGCCTTCTACCTCTCGGCGCTGGAATGGCTCAGATATCTGCTCGGCCGTGACACGCTGTACACGCTCGATCCGCTGGAAATGGAAGGGCTCTGACCGGTGGCCTGGCTGTTTCCATTCGCCGTGCTCGTTGGCACCATCCTGGTGTTGATGGGGCTTGGGCTGCCGGTCGCCTTCGCGTTCTTCGTCACCAACGTGATCGGGCTGTACCTGTTCTTCGGCGGTTCGATCGGCGTGACGCAGATGGTCGCCAACTTCTCCGACGCCGTCTCGACCTATGCGCTTGCTCCGCTGCCGATGTTTCTCGTCATGGGCAGCCTGTTCTTCCGCTCCGGCCTGGGCGAGAAAGTCATCTACGCGCTCGACCTGTGCGTCGGCAATCTGCGCGGACGCCTTGCCTATGTCGTCCTCGCCGCCGGCACGATCTTTTCCGCGCTGTCGGGCTCGAGCCTCGCCAATACCGGCATGATGGGCTCGCTGATGGTGCCCGAGATGCTGAAGCGGGGCTACAAGCCGCATATGGCCTACGGCCCGGTGCTTGGCGCCGGAAGCCTTGCCGTCATCATCCCGCCATCCTCGCTCGCCGTCTTGCTCGGCTCGCTGGCCCAGATCGACGTCGGCGCGCTGCTCATAGCGGGGGCTTTGCCCGGGCTGCTGCTCGTTGTCATGTACGCGGCCCTGATCTTCGCACAGACCAAGATCGATCCGGACGCCGCTCCCCACTATCCGGTGCCCGCCGTCCCCGCGGCCGAGAAGGTGAGGGCGGTCGCCGTCAACATCATTCCGATGAGCGTCATCGTGTTCATGGTGGTCGGCACGATCATCCTTGGGATAGCGACGCCGACGGAATCGGCGGGACTCGGCTGTGCAGCCGTCGTCGCCTTGTTGTTCGTCTACCGGCGGTTCAGCTGGTCGGTTGTCTGGAAGTCGCTGGACGATGCGATGAAGGTCACCGGCATGACCTTCCTGATCATCTCGGCTTCGACGACGTTCTCGCAGATATTCGCCTTCTCCGGCGCCTCCAACGGCTTTATCCAGTTCATCGTGGGCTACGATCTTGGACCGTATCCCATGCTGCTCATGATGGTGCTCGTCATCCTGCTGCTCGGCATGTTCATGGATCAGGTCTCGATGATGCTGATCACGCTGCCGATCTTCCTGCCGATCGCCCAGCAATTCGGCTACGAGCCCGTATGGTTCGGGCTGATCCTGCTGCTCGCCTATGAGGTCGGCTTCACCACGCCGCCCTTTGGTCTGCTGCTGTTCATCATGATCGGCGTTGCGCCGAAAGGCACATCGCTCAAGACGGTTGCCATGTCAGCGGCGCCTTACATCGCGCTGACGCTTTTGCTGATCCTGCTGATTGTCCTCTTTCCGCAGATCGCTCTCTTTCTTCCGAATTTGATCTAGTCGAACTCGATCCAGAGGTTCCACATGCGCTTTGCCTATCTTGCCTTCTTCCATGATGACCGCGAGGCAAATTTGGCCATCGCCGGTGAAGATGTTGACGCTGTGCGCCGTGTGATCGCATCGACGCCGGGCCTTGCGCTTGCAAACATCTATCTGCCCGAAGTGGCGACGGACATGTTCAACAACGATGGTCCACCGCCGGTCTTTGGCTTCCAGCTCTATTTCGACGAATTGGCGGACATGGAGGCGGCGCTGGCGCCGTCCGGCCATCTGCAGGCGCTTGCCGGACCGGGTATGCTGTCGAGCATCGCCGGTTCGAGGCCGACGCAACAGGCAATGTGCGTGCGTCCGTTTCCCGTCGACGACGCTGGCGTCAAGACGTCCGGGCTGCCCTGCAGCTATCTTGTCCACTATCCCGGGCCGGCCGAAGACATGAATGTCTGGCTCCACCACTACGTGACGCACCATCCGCAATTGATGCGGGGCTTCCCCGGCATTCGCCACATCGAGGTTCTGTCGCGACTGGATTGGTGCGGTTCGCTGCCCTGGCCGCGGATCGACCATATGCAGCGCAATCGCGTCATGTTCGACAGTCCCGCGGCATTGACGCACGCGCTGCAATCGCCGGCGAGGCTGGAGATGCGCGCCGACTACAAGACATTCCCGCCGTTTTCAGGCGGCAGCCGGCATTTCCCGATGTCGACGGAAGCCGTGCATCCTTCGTCAAGGGCCACATAGCGCAAACAGGTTTTGCCGACGCCGAAAAATTTCTGGAGATTTCATGTACGACTTTCGCAAGAAATGTGTTTCTCTCGATCGCCTCATCGGCACCTTCTGCGCCATCCCGCACCCTGTGGCGGTAGAAGTGGCGGCCGCGAGCGGGGTCGATTTCCTGTGCATCGACTGGGAGCATTCGCAGATCGGCCGCGAACGGCTCGAGGATCTGGTCCGCGCCGCCGATGTCCACAAGGTTCCCGCGATGGTGCGCGTTCCCGGCCACACGCCGGAGTGGATGGCGGCCGCGCTCGACGCGGGCGCGTCGGGCGTCCTGGTACCGCGCGTCTCGACGGCCGAGCAGGCCCGCATGGCGGTCACGGCCTGCCGTTACCCGCCGGTCGGCGCACGCGGTGTCGGCCCAGGCCGCGCCGCCGGTTATGGCTATATGATTCCGGACTACCTCAAATCGGCCAACGAGGTCCTGACGGTCGCCATCCAGGTCGAGACGGCCGAGGGCCTCGCCAATATCGACGACATCGTCCAGGTCGACGGCGTCGACGTGATCTTCATTGGCCCCGGCGACCTCTCGGTCTCGATCGACGCCATGGGGCCGGCCGGCCAGGACAAGCTCAATGCCGCTATCGTCAGGATCGCGGCCGCAGTGCGCGCAGCCCGCAAGGCCGTCGGCATCTTTCGTCCTTCGGCGGATGATGTCGGCAAATGGTCGCGGCACGGCATCAGCTTCTACATGCTCGCCAGCGACACGATGTTTCTCGGCGCCGGCCTTGCCGCCGGTGTCGTCTCGGCGCGCAGCGCCTCATAGCAAGAGTTTGCCATGAAGATCATCAAGACCGACGGCGTATTGTCAGTCGAGGAAGAGCAGCTGCGCTACCTCGACGGCTTGAGCGCCGAGTTTGTCGAAAAGACGCTGCTCACAGAAGATGCCCTGATCGAACACTGCCGCGACGCCGACGCATTGATGGTATTGCGGGAGCCGATCACGGCTCGCGTTTTGGCGGAACTGAAGAGGCTCAAGGTCATCGGCCGGTTCGGCGTAGGGCTCGACTCGATCGACGTCGAGGCCGCCAGCTGTGCCGGTGTTCAGGTGACCTACGTGCCGGACGCCAATCTGGTTGAAGTCAGCACCCACGCCATGGCCCTGATCCTGGCCTTGACGCGCAGGCTGAAGCAGTTCGACAGCGCGGTGCGCGCCGGCCGCTGGGCTGCAATGACCGACGGCGCCGGCATCATGCGGCCCGACAGGCAGATCCTCGGCCTGATCGGCTTCGGCCAGATCGGGCGGCTGACTGCCGAGCGGGCGCGGGTCTTCGGCTACCACATCATCGCCTACGACCCGCACATGCCGGCAGAGCGCATCGCGGCCGGCGGTGCCGAACCGGTCGGCTTCGACGAGCTGCTGGCCAGGGCCGACATCGTCTCGCTGCACGTTCCAGCGACACCGGAAACCAGAAACATCATGTCGGCACAAGCCCTGTCGCGGATGAAGCAAGGGGCGATACTCATCAACGTGTCGCGCGGCGGCCTGGTCGACGAGGTCGCCTTGGCGGATTTGATCCGGAGCGGCCATCTGGCAGGCGCCGGCATCGACACGTTCGAGCGGGAGCCGCCTTCGCCCGACAATCCGCTGCTGGCGCTGGACACCGTCCTGGTCAGTCCACACGCGGCGCACTACTCGACCCAGTCTTACGCGGAGGTTCGCAACAAGGTGTTTGCCGATGTCGCATCGGTCCTGCGCGGCGGCAAGCCGGTCTATCCGGTCAACCGGGTATGACCAATTCCCGATGTCGGCGCCGCCCCTCATCCGCCTGCTCTCTCCCGCTCCGCGGGCGAGGAACCCAAGTCCTGCAAGCCGGCGTTCGCAAGGCGATGAGGGGCGGCGCAAACCTATCAAGATTGTCCGGATTGCCACATTTTGTTCTTGCTTTGTGCCGGCAGCTATGCTACTAATTTGGGTATGGTGCTGATTCGGACCGAGGACCCGCCGCAAGGCGGTTTTTTGTCTTTAGGTTTCGGCGCCATCCGTCGAGGCTCTGCTCGGCTTGTCGCGGCGCTCGACAATGTAGATGTGGTCGGCGACCAGCACCACGTCGCCATGCTGGTTGATCACCTCGCAGCGCTCGACGACCCGGCCTGAATCGGGTCGCTTCGGGTCGTCCTCCTTGGCCGAGATGGTGGTGCGGGTCCTGATCGTATCGCCGATGAACACCGGCTTGATGAAGCGCAGCCGGTCGTAGCCATAGGAGAAAGCAACCGGGTTGACGACGCTTGCCGTCAGCCCGACGCCGACCGAAAAGACCAGCGTGCCGTGGGCAATGCGCTGGCCGAACGGCGTCGTCTTCATGAACTCGGCGTCCATGTGGTGGGGAAAGAAATCGCCGGTATGGCCGGCATGGACGACGAAGTCGGTCTCGGTGATGGTGCGCCCGCTGGTCATGCGCGACGAGCCGATCCGGTAGTCCTCGAAATAAACAGTCTGCTCCATGTCAGGGCCTCGCCGCGATCGGTGTTGCCGGCGCCGCGCTCGATTGATAGGCGGCTTCGACCAGCGCCATGGTGTTCCAGCCGTCCTCGACGGAACTGACAAGCTCGGCGTCCTCGCCTGACGCGTAGCGCTGGACATTGGCCATGCGGCCGGCAAAGGCGTCCGGAAACCATGCGCCGACGAGCGGAACCGTAATCCAGTCCGTGCCGCCTTTGGGGTAGATTTCGAGAATGTCCGGCTCGCCGCGCGGATAGTCGAGGTTGACGCCCAGTTTGAGGTAGGCGGCGCCTTCGGTGCCGCAGATGCGGAATTCGCAGGCCTGGTGTTTTCGACCGAACTTGTGATCGTGGTTGATCGACAGCGCACAGCGCACCGTGTCGCCATAGTCGAGGATCGCGCTGGTGCGCGTTTGCGCAACCTTATGGCCGGGGTGGCCGAGCGTCTTGGCGTGAACCCCCTTGGGGTCGCCGAGCAATTGCCGGATCAGGTCGAGATAATGGATCGAATGCATGGCGATCTCGACGCGCGGCGCCTGCAACAGGAATTCCCAGAGCTGCCAGGGTGTCGCCAGCGCCAGCCATGCGTCGAAATCGACCACGTCGCCCAGCCAGCCCTTGGCGATCGCATCCCTGAGCGCCAGCATCATCGGTGCGAAGCGCAGCTGGAAATTCACCGCCGCCTTGAGGTCTTTGGAGCGGCAGATTTCGAGGATCTCGGTCGCCTCGGTGAGATTGCTGCCCATTGGCTTCTGGATCAGCGCCACCGCACCATCGGGCAGCGCGCTGAGCACGCCGGCATGATAGGCCGGCGGCGTCGCCAGATCGAAGATGGCGTCCTTGATTGCAGCGGCTTCCCCGACCGACCGGTAAGCGGTGACGCCCCATTTCTGCGCCAGTTTTTCCGCCTTGGCCAGGTCGGGGTCGAAAAGCCCGGCAACCGGGAAACCGGCTTTCCCATAGGCCGGGAAATGCGCATCGCCGACGATCGAGCCGGCGCCGAAAATCACGATCGGCCTGGGCTTTGACGGCTGTGCCCAGGCCTGGGAGAGCGAGGAAGGATCGAAAATGTCATCAGTCATAGTGGAAGACTTCGTCCATCGACGCCCACCACTCGCCCTCCTTGCGGGTCGGCAGTGGCTCCTGGCACGGCATGCACAGCGCCCACCATTCCTGCGTCGTGGGATCGGCAGCCATCTTGGCCATGTCGGCGGCATAGTCGGTGCCGTGGTACTCGAAGGTGCTGAACAAAAGGTGCTCCGGCTCCCTCAGATAAATCGAATAATTCTTGATGTTGCAGGCGGAAATCATCTTGAGGACGTCCGGCCACACGGCAGCGTGAAGCCGCACATACTCGGCGACTTTCTCCGGCTTGAGGCCGAGCACCATTCCCATTCGCTGCATGTCCGCCTCCTATTTCACTATCGTCGTGGTGAATTCCGCGATGCTCTTCGCCTTGATCGCATCCCAGTCCCAGTCGATGCCGATGCCGGGCTCGTCCGGCGCCAATGCGTGCCCGTCCTCGATACGCATTTTCTTGCCGGTCAGCTCGTCGAGCTGGGGAATATACTCGGCATATCTGCCGTTCTGAACGGCGCATGTCAGGCTGACATGCAGTTCCATCAGGAAATGCGGGCAGACCGGTATGTCGAACGCCTCGGCTGCATGCGCCACCTTCAGCCACGGCGTGATACCGCCGATGCGACCGACATCGACCTGCACGATCGAACATGCGCCCTTTTGCATATATTCGCGGAAATGCCGGATCGAATAGAGCGACTCGCCGACGGCGATCGGCGTCGATGTGGCACTCGACAGCCGCACATGGCCGTCAATGTCGTCGGCCGGCAGCGGCTCCTCGATCCAGGCGAGGTCGAGTTCCCGCAGGCGCTCGGCCCGGCGGATTGCCTCGTCGACCGAAAAGCCCTGGTTGCAATCGGTCATGATCTCGTAGGAGTCTCCAACCGCCCGGCGCACCGCCGTCAGCCGGGCAAGATCCTCGGAACCGTGCGGCTTGCCGATCTTGACCTTCGAGCCGCGAAAACCCTTGGCCTTGGCGGCCAGCGCATCCTCGACCAGCGCCTCGGTTTCGATATGCAGCCAGCCGCCTTCTGTCGTGTAGAGCGGGCAGCGGTCCTTGGCGCCACCGGCCAGTTTCCACAGCGGCAGGCCCTGCTTCTTCGCCCGCAGGTCCCAAAGGGCAGTGTCGATGGCCGCGAGCGCGATTGCCGTGATCGCGCCGATCGTCGTGGCGTGGGTGGCGAATTCCAGCTCGTGCCAGATCGCCTCGATCATGTCGGCGTCGCGGCCGATCAGCCGCGGCGCAAGGTGGTCGGCCAGCAGTCGCATCACCGAGGAGCCGCCGGTGCCGATCGTATAGCTGTAGCCGGTGCCGACCGCGCCGTCGGCGTCGGTGATGGTGACGATCGGTGTTTCCTGGCTGACAAAACTCTGGATGGCATCGGTGCGCTTGACCTTAGGCACCAGGTCGACCATCCGCAGTTCGATTTTCTCGATCTTTGCCATGATTTTAACCTCGCAATGTCTTGCCTGTTTCGGCAGAAAACAGATGGGCCTGCGACAGGTCCAGGCTCATCTTGACCCGGTCGCCGGCTTTGAGCGGCTTTGGATTGAGCATCCGCGATACCCAGTCGCTGCCGTTGAATTCGGCGAACACCAGCGTTTCGTTGCCGAGCGGTTCTGTAACCGTCACCGGCAGTTCCACCTGGTGCACGTCGACCTCTTCGCCGGAGCTGATGCCGTGCCCCGTCGGATAGATGTCGTCGGGCCTGAGGCCGAACACGACTTTGTCGCCGGTTCCGACATTTGCCTTGAACTGGCTGGGCAGGGGCAGCCTCTCGCCGCTGGCGAACAGCAGCTGTCCGTCGTCGACGTCAGCCTCATGCAAATTCATCGGCGGCGAGCCGATGAAGCCCGCCACGAAGCGGGTCTGCGGCCGGCGGAAGACCTCGTCGGGCGTGCCGACCTGCTCGATGAACCCGTCGCGCATGATGACGATGCGGTCGGCCAATGTCATCGCTTCGACCTGGTCGTGGGTGACGTAGATCACCGTCGACCGGACCTTGGCGTGCAGTTTCTTGATCTCGGTGCGCATCTGCGTCCGAAGCTTGGCGTCGAGATTGGAAAGCGGCTCGTCGAACAGGAAGACGTCGGGATCGCGCACGATGGCGCGGCCCATGGCGACGCGCTGGCGCTGTCCGCCGGACAGCTGCGACGGCCGGCGGTCGAGCAATTGGTCAAGGCCGAGAATGCCCGATGCCTCTGCGACACGGCGGTCCATTTCCTCTTTCGCGGCGCCGGCAATCTTCAGCGAGAAGCCGAGGTTTTCGCGCACCGTCATGTGCGGATAGAGCGCGTAGGACTGGAACACCATCGAGATGTTGCGCGACCGCGGCGGCAGGTCGTTTACCATGCGGCCGCCGATCTCGATGACCCCGTCGCTGATCGCCTCGAGGCCGGCGATCATTCGCAGGGTTGTCGACTTGCCGCAGCCGGACGGCCCGACCAGCGCGATGAACTCGCGGTCGGCGACCTCCAGGTCGATGCCGTGCACCACCGCCACCGGACCGTAGCTCTTGGTGAGTTTCTTGAGCGATACAGTTGCCATGTCAGCCTTTCACCGCGCCGGAAGTGAGGCCGCCGACGAGGTGTTTCTGGACGATGAAGGTAAGCGTGAGCGCCGGTATGATCATGACCACGGCCAGCGCGCACATGCCGCGCCAGTCGATGGTGAATTCGGCCGTATAGTCGAGCAGGCCGACCGGCAGGGTCTTGGAGTTGATCGAGCGTGTCAGCTGCGAGGCGAGCGCGAATTCGTTCCAGGAGGTGAGGAAGGCAAAGATGCCGGCCGAGGCAATGCCGGGGCCGGCGAGCGGAAACTCGACCTGCCAGAAGGCCTGCCAGCGCGTGCAGCCGTCGATCTGCGCGGCTTCGGCGAGGTCCTTTGGCACCTGGCGGAAAAAGCCGTCGATCAGCCAGACGGTGAACGGCACGTTGAGCGCGACATAGACCAGGATCAGCCCGAAATGCGTATCGATGATGCCGAGCCGCGCAAAGACGAAGAACAGCGGCAGCGACAGCGCGATGCCGGGCACGGTGCGCGTCAGCATCAGGCCGAGGAACATCGCCGACTTGGCGCGGAAGCGGTAGCGCGCAAAGGCATAGCCGCCGGCCATACCGATGACGATGGCGATCACCGTCGAGGTCACCGAGATGATCAGCGAATTGCGGAAGTAGTCGAGCACCGGAATGCCGCCCTGGCCGACGCCGCTGAACATGGCGATGTAGGCGTCGAGCGAGAGTTGCTGCGGGATCCACACCGGCGGCTTGGCCATGATCTCGACAGTCGGCCTGAGCGACGACAGCACGATCCAGATGCCGGGCAGGCAGATGACCAGCATGGCCAGGAACAGTCCGATGCCGTGAACGATGCCGAGCGCTTTGTTGCCGACGCGATGCAGGCTGTTCTGGTCCATCCTCACCACTCCGCCGCGATCTGCGTGCGCGCCGCGGCGAGCTTGCGGTAGAAATAGACGGTGAACAGGATGGACAGCAGGATCGAGAAATAGGCCATGGCATTGGCCATTCCCATCCTGGCGTCGCTGTAGGCGGTGCGGGCGATCAGCGTCCAGACCAGTTCGGTGCGGCCGGCAGGGCCGCCGTCGGTCATGATCTTGACGATGTCATAGGCGCGCGCGACGTCGAGCGAGCGGATGGTCATGGCGATGAAGGCAAACGGCATGATGAACGGCCAGGTGACATAGCGGAATGTCTGCCAAGGCGTACAGCCGTCGACGCGGGCGGCCTCGACCGGTTCGCGCGGCATCGCCAGCAGCCCGGCAAGGATCAGGATCGCGAACACCGAAGTCGACGACCAGATCTCGGCGATCAGGATAGCGATGAAGGCGAGATTGCCGTCGATCAGCCACGGGATGGCGCGGTCGGTCAGGCCGAGCCCCTGCAGGGCGTTGTTCACCAGTCCGATATTGTCGTTGAACATGAATTTGAACTGGAAGCCGACGAGGATCGGCGAAAACATCATCGGAAACATCATGATGGTCCGCAGGATCCGCTGGCCGCGCGATGCCTTCTCCACCAGCAGTGCAAGCCCGAGCCCGATCAGCATTTCCAGGTTGAGCGCCACCGTCAGCAGCACCACGGTGCGGGCAAAGGCGACCCAGAAAGCGCGGCTGGTCAGGATGGCGACGTAGTTGCGCGCGCCGATGAAGACCCAGAACGTCTCCGGCCTGGTCAGCCGGAACGGCGTGAAGCTGGAGTAGAGCGATAGCAGCAACGGCACTACCACCACAGCCGCCAGCACGATCACAGCCGGCAGCAGGAGCAGCAATGGCGGCGAAGGTCTCCAGCCTTTCATGGCGATCCGGTTCTGGTTGGTGCCCGGACACCGTAGGCCGCCATTGGCGAGCCGGGATCAAGACAAAGCGTGTTGCGCATGGTTCGTAAAAAGTTCGGGGGCGCCGCTCTTCGATGAGCGCGGCGCCCCTTGGGAGAATGGTCAAAGCTTGCCGGCGTCTTCAAGAATCTGGGTAGCCTTGGCGGCAGCGTCGTCCAGCGCCTGCTTGGAGGTCTTGTCGCCGAGGATGGCGGCCTGCAATTCGGGATAGACGGCGTTGGAGATTTCGATCCATTCGGGTGTCTGCGGCACGGCAAAAGCGTGCTTTGCCTCCTCCTGGAAAGCCGCCAGCACTTCCTTCTTGTAAGGATCGCTGGCCGCCTGCTGGATATCCCAGTCCCACACCGCCGTACGGGTCGGCAGTGGGCCGCTTGCCGCCTCGAGCTTCTGGCTGTCCTCATTGGTCAGGAACCAGACCAGCGACGCCGCAGCCTCCTTGCTGGCGCAGTTCTCGGTGACCGAAAATCCGTGGTGCCCCGACCAGCCGGTGCGAATGCCGGCCGATCCCTTCGGCGCTACCTTCACCCCGACATTGCCGGCGACCTTCGACGACTTTGGATCATTGAAGAAGCCTGCCCAGCCTGGCCAGTCGAGGTTGATGGCGACGGTACCCGAGGCAAAGCCCTGGCCGAGATCGTCCCAGAGATAGTTGGTGGTGCCGGCCGGCACCGCCTTGGCCTTGTAGAGATTGACGAACCAGTCGAGCGCGTGCACGCCGGCTTCCGAGTTGAAGGCCGGCTTGCCGTCCTTGTCGAGGTATTCGCCGCCGTCGGCGATGAGCATCTCGTAAAAGCGGCCGTTGATCGCCTCTTCCTTGCCGGCGAACTGGGTGCCGTAGAAATCCGGCGGGCTGGCGAAGAATTCCGCCTGCTGGGCGACCTCGTCCCAGGTGTCGGGCGGTGTCAGCTCCTTGCCGTACTTGGCCTTGTAGGCGGCCTTCTTGGCTTCATCCTGATAGAGGCTCTTCTGGTAATAGAGCGCCGAGACGTCGAATTGTGCGCGCGGCAGCATCACCAGCTTGCCCTCGAGCGTCGAGGCCTTGATCGTCGACGGCACGAAGGCGTCGATCTCCTCCTTCGGCAGCAGCTTGTTGAGGTCGGTGTAGATATCAGGATATTGCGGCGCGAAGGACGAGTGGTTCGAGCCGACGCACCAGTTAATGCTGCCGGAGGCGATGTCCGACTTGATCTCCTTGTCGAGCTCGAAGTGGTTCTTCTTCGAGATCACGTTGACCTTGGCGCCGGTCAGTTTTTCCCATTCGCCGATGCGCGCGTACAGCCCTTCATATTGCTGGCCGCCGATCAGCTTGGCGTCGATGGTGACGCCGTCGAATTTGCCGGGCAGTTCGGCAGCAAGGGCACTCGCACCCATTGCGAGCAGCGTTACGCCGGCCGACAGGCCGCAAAACAGTTTAGTCATTGGTATCCTCCCAAGAGTCTGCGTCGATCCATAGCGAGGGCTGATCGGCAGCTTCATTCATATACAAACAAAATATTTATAGGATCGTCAAGCCGAAAGTTCTTCCGGAAGCAACCGTTATGCGTATATGAAATGTGAAATTCACTGGAGAAGCCCAATGGCAGAGGACGAGGAAGACGAGCGCTATCGAGCCCCGGCGTTGGACAAGGGGCTCGACATCCTCGAGCTGCTGGCCGGCGTCGATGGCGGCCTGACGCAGGCGGAAATCGCCAAGAAACTCGACCGCAGCCCGAACGAGTTCTATCGCATGCTGGATCGGCTGGTGCGGCGCGGCTATGTCACGCGGCCGGATGGCGACCGTTATTCGCTGACGCTCAAGCTGTTTGGCCTGGCGCAGCTGCACGCGCCGGTGCGCCGGCTAGCCTCCTATGCGACGCCGCTGATGCGCGAACTGGCCGAAACCACACAGCAGGCAAACCAGCTGGTCGTCTTCGATCGCGGTTCCGCCGTGGTGATCGCACAGCAGGAGGCGCCGGATTACTGGGGCATCTCCATCCGCGTCGGCTCGCATATCAGCCTGTTCGACACCGGCTCCGGCCACGTGTTGCTGGCGTTCCGCCCGCCGGAAGAGCGGCAGATGATGATCTCAGAACATCTGCGCAGCACCGACAAGCCACCGCAGTCGCCGGAATTCTTTGCCCGCCTCGACCAGATTAGGGAACGCGGCTACGAGATGATGGCATCGCTGCAGACGGCCGGCGTGTTCAACCTGTCGACGCCCGTTCTCGGCTCGGACGGCAAGGCGATCGCCGCACTGTCGATCCCCTACATTACCCTGGTCAACGCACCCAAGGCGCCCGACATTACCAGGACGATCGAGCTGTTGCTGACGGCGACCGAAAAGCTGTCGCAACTGGCGGGATCGACCGTCAAGCAATCGCGATGAATTCTTATTTGAATGAAGAATTTCTCCGTGAGATGATCTCGAAGTCGCCAAGGAGGAGCGCGCCACCATGATCTTCGACACCCATCTGCACCTGATCGACCAGTTCGCGCTGCGCTACCCCTGGCTCTCCGGCGTGCCGGCGCTCAACCGCGATTTCTCCTACGACGAATATGCACTCCAGGCGCGCCGGGCCGGCATCGAGGGCGCATTGCATATGGAGGTCGATGTCGATCCAGCCGACATCGAGGCCGAAACCAGCCGTGTCAAAGCGCTGTCGCAGCAGAAGAACAGCTTGCTACGCGGGGCAATCGCCTCCTGCCGTCCGGAAGAGCCCGGCTTTGCCGCCTATCTCGAGCGCCAGCGTGCCGATCCTTTCGTCAAAGGCTTTCGCCGCGTGCTGCACGTCATGCCGGACGAGCTTTCGGAAGGCGCGCTGTTCCGCGAAAACATCAAGCGGCTTGCCGGCAGCGGCCTGACCTTCGACCTTGTCGTTCTGCCGCACCAGATCCCCAAGGCGATTGCACTCGCCGACCTCGCGCCGGATGTGCAGTTCGTGCTCGACCATTGCGGCGTGCCCGATATCAAGGGCGGTGCCGAGCACCCCTGGCGCGAGCACATGGCGGAGATCGCGCGGCGCCCGAACGTCGTCGGCAAAATTTCCGGTGTGGTCGCCTATGCGGATGCCGGATCCTGGACTGTCGAAACGCTGCGTTCCTATGTCGAGCACACCATCGAATGCTTCGGCTGGGACCGTGTCGTCTGGGGCAGCGACTGGCCGGTCTGCACGCTTGGCGGCGGGCTTGCGACCTGGATTGCGACAACGCACGCGCTGCTCAGCGGCGCTAGCGCTGACGAACGGCAAAAGCTGCTGTCCGCTAATGCGAAGCGGCTGTGGAGTTTGTAGGCGCCTCAGATTGTCGCCGACACGTGCCGCTCGCGGCCGTAGAGCGAAACCAGGAGCACGATGACCAGGCCAAGTGCCGCCTGCACCGTTGACGGCCTGAAGCCGAGGCCGATCAGCAGCGTGTTGATCTCCGTCAGCACCAGCACGCCGGCGATGGTGCCGAAATAGCTGCCGCGGCCGCCGACAAGGGCGGCGCCGCCGACCACCACTGCCGCGATCGTCTGGAACAGATAGGGCTGGCCGACATCGCCATAGGCAGAGCCGGTGAAGCCGAGCAGCAGCACGCCGGCCGCGGCGGCAAAGAAGGCGCTCGCGGCATAGGTGACCGTCCACATGCGGACTGGATCGATCAGCGCCAGCGGCGCAGCACCTGGGTTGCTGCCGAGGGCATAGAGACGGCGGCCATATGGCGTACGCGCCAGTACCAGCGCTACCAGCAAGGTCAGCACCACGACGCATGGCACCAGCCCCGGCACCGGCAGCGGTCCGACCGAACCGCCGATCGAAACGAAGGCGGAAACCGCAGCAGGCGCCGATCCGGATGGAAAGCCGCCGGTCCACAACAGCACGGCACCTTGCACGATCATGCCGACGCCGAGCGTGACAATCAGCGGGTGGATGTCGAGCCCGCGCGAGATCAGGCCGTTCAGCGCCCCGATCAGTATGGCGAGCGCGACGACGACCGCGCAGACAAGAGCAAAATTCCAACCGCTGCCGTAGAGCTGTGCGGCAACGACATTGGCAAAGCCGATGATGAAGGGGATCGACAGATCGATGCCGCCCAAGATGACGACGAGGGTCTGGCCGATCGATGCCACCGCCAGCAGCGAGGCGATCACCAACAGTGCCCGGATGGCGAAGGGCTGGGAGTAGCCCGGAATGAGCAAGGTGCCAAGGAGATGCAAGGCGACAGCGACGGCAAAGGCACCGGCGACGCGGGCATTGGTGGATTGGAACCAGGTCTGGCGCATGCTTCTCAGCCTTTCCGCCCTGATAGCCGCTCCTGCAGCGCCGTCATGATCACGGCCACAACCAGGATCGCACCATAGGCGATCTGCAGCACATAGGTGGAGACGTTGAAGGCGGTCAGCACGCTCTGCAGCAGGAAGATGTCGATGGCGCCGATCGCGGCCCCGGCGAGCCCGCCGCGCCCGCCGGCAAGGCTGACGCCGCCGAGCGCCACCGCGGCGATCGCGATCAGCGTGTAGGTTGGCCCGATATTGGGGTCGGCCGAGCCGATCAGCGCGGTCAGCATCAGGCCGGCACAGGCGGCGAGAATGCCGGTCATGACATAGGCGATGAAACGCACTTTCGTCACCGGAACGCCCGCCGTGTAGGCGGCGCGGTCGTCGCTGCCCACCGCCATCAGCTGGTTGTAGTAAGGCGTCTGCCGCACCAGCCACCAGAACAGGAAGATCAGCGCTAGCGGCAGCGCCGACCAGGGTCCGGCCATTGCCTTCAGCCAGCCCGGCGCCGGCCCGATCGGCGCCGGCAGGACAGTCAGCGTCATGCCGGTGAGGATCAGGTAGGTGCCGAGCGTCGCAACGATCGGCTGGATGCGGACGATGGTCGCCAGAAAGCCGTTGGCGGCGCCGACGATCGCGCCGATCAAAAGCGCCGCCGGCACAATGACCAGCGGCGAAGACATCCCAAGCCTGAGGAACAGCAGCTGGATCACCATTGCATTGACGAAGCCCATCAATGGCCCGACGGAAATGTCGATGCCGCCGCGCCCGGCGAGGATCACTGGAGCCGAGGCGAGCGCTGCGCCAACCAGCGGCGCGGCGAGCCCGATCAGCGCGCCCCAGGCGGCAGGATGGAAGCGCGCCGGATTGAGCAGCAGATTGACCGCGATCAGGATCACCAACAGCACTGCCGCAAAGCCCGCGCCGCGCCATCGCGCCGCCATGCGCCGCAAGCCGCTCATGCGGCGCGCCCGAACATGGCGGCGATCACCGCATCGCTTTTCATTGCGTCTCCGGTGATTTCAGCCGCCACCTGCTGTTCGCGGAACACCAGCACGCGATGGCAAAGCAGCAGGATCTCCTCGATCTCGCTCGACAGGATGACCAGAGCCATGCCGTCCGCCGCCAGTCCACGAAACACATCGTAGAGGACATGGCGCGTCGCCACGTCGACACCGCGCGTCGGATCGTTGAGCAGCAGGATCGCCGGTTCCAGCGCCAGTGCACGGGCCAGCAGCACCTTCTGCTGATTGCCGCCGGAGAGCGTTGTGATCGGGGCGTCCGGCTGTGGCGCGACGATGGAGAGTTTTTCGCGATAAGCGTCATAGCGCCGCCGCCGTGCGGCGAAGCTGAGCAGGCCGAAACGTATATCGCGCGACAGCGTCGAGACGGCAAAATTGTCGAGCACCGATTGCGTCGGGAAAATGCCGGTGGTGCGCCGGTCGCGCGGCAAATAGGCGATGCCGCCGGCGACTGCCTTGCGGAAATTGATGATCGCGCGCGCTCCGGTTGGCGCCTCGACGGTCACCTCGCCGCCAGCCGGGCGTTCCAGGCCGGCCAGCACTTTCAGGAACCGCTCCTGGCCGTGGCCGTCGAGGCCGGCAAGGCCGACGATCTCGCCCGGCGCAATGGTTTGCGTCACGGGGCTTGCGCCCGGCGCGATCACCAGGCCGCGCACCGAAAGGCTGGCGCGATCAGCCATGCGCCAGTTCCGCCGCCGTGCGTGGCGCCATCGCCCTGAGAAGTTCGGATGCGGTGGACGTGCCGCGTTCCTCAGTCGTCACCACGCTGCCGCCGCGCAGCACGGAAATCCGGTCCGAAAGCGCCATCACCTCGTCCATGCGATGGGTGATGAACAGGATCAGGCAGCCTTCCGAGGCAAGCTTGCGCATCATGGCGAAAACCGCCTCGCGATCGGCAAAGTCTAGCGCCGCTGTGACCTCGTCGAGGATGAGAATGCGCGGGCTGCGTACCACGGCGCGGGCGAGCACCACCAATTGCTGAACCGCCAGCGGCAATTGCCCGGCCAACTGGTCGAGCGGGATCTCGGTCACTGCGAAGCGCTTCAGCACCGCTTGCGCGCGTTGCCGCCGCTCGGCGCGGGGCACCGTGCGCGTCAGCAGGCCGTCGAGGCCGAGCAGGATGTTGTCGGTCACCGAACGGTCAGGCGCGATCAGCACTTCCTGGAACACGGTGGCGAACCCGGCGCCCTGGAAGGCCGCCGGCGAGAGGCCGGTGAAGGGCGCTCCGTCGAGCAGGATCGCGCCGCTGTCCGGCTGGACGATCCCCGACAGCAGCTTGACCAGCGTGCTCTTGCCCGAACCATTCTCGCCCAGGATGGTGTGGATCGTGCCGGCACGGAACGCAATGGAGGCATTGGCCAGCGCAATCGTTTCGCCGTAGCGCTTCGAGATGGCCTGGACTTCCAGCATGAGCAATCCTGATGGAGAAAGCCGGCACCGCTGGTGCGGAGCCGGCTTTCATAAATGCTACTTGGCGCAGGCGTCCGGCACCTTCGAATAATCCCAGCCCTTGGTCGGTGCCGGATTGGCGAAGTAGGCATCGAGCCATTCCTCCGGCATCGGATCCTTCGGCGGGACCGGGAAGATCGAGACGGCGTCCGGCGTCATGCAGTCCTTGTACCAGGTGCCGAGGTCGGCATTGTGCACCGGCGGAATCGGGATCAGCAGCGTGTTGAGCTTGGGCTTCTGCCCATCCAGCATGCGCGTCCCGACACGAAACAGCGTCTCGGCCGTCCAGTGCGGCAGAACCGCATGGCCTTCGAAGCGGTATTTGTCGGGATTGGCCTTCCAGTAGCCGAGCGCATCTCCGGTGATCGAGCCTGTGATCAGCGGGGCAGGGCGGCCGGCCTCGGCAAAGGCCTCGGCAACGACGCGGCTTTCGCTGCCGGTCGTCCACACCGCATCGATCGGCGCCGGATTGGTGGCGATCGCCTGCAGCACCGCCGTCTTGGTGACGTTAGCGGTCCAATTGCCGTTGACGCTGCGCGAGACCTTGAGCTTTGAATTTTCGGCCAGCGCCTTGTCGGCGCCCTGGCGCTCCTGCACGACGATCGGGTGACCGGCAATGCCCTCGACCAGAAGCACGCTGCCGCCGTCCGGCATCGCTTTGCCGATCGCCGTCATCATGTCATAGCCCCAGCGCGCATAGTTGGAATCGACGTTGATCGCATTCGGGCTGGTCACTGACCCAGCTGCCGTGATGAAGGGGATGCCGGCTTTGGCTGCGGCATCGATGGCATCGTCCAGCGCCGTGGCCGAGCCGGGGATCGAGGTGATGATCGAGCATTTCTTGTCGATGAAGGCGCGGATCTGGTTGATCTGCTGACTGGCGTCGTTGTTGGAATCCGACACCTCGAAGCTCGCCACGGTGCCGTCGGCGATCAGGCCGTCGACCAGCCGCTTCAACTCCTTGGTGACGGTGACGCGCCACGGATTGCCCTGGTAGGACTCAGAGTGGCACCATTTCCACGGCTTTGGCGGCGGCGTGAAATTATCCCAGGCCGACGGCAGCACCTTCTGAGGCGCGCCGTCATATTGCGCCTTCAGTTCGGTCGGCAATCCAGCAATCACGCCCGAAACGTCTTGAGCGCAGGCTATGGTCGTGACCGATGCAAGTGCGGTTGCGGCCATAAGGCCGCGGATCAGGCTGTTCATGTTCTCCTCCGTTCGCTTGTTTTCAGGCTCCTCCGCCGGCAACGCCGGACACCTGCGTCGAAAGGCTCTCCCGAAACAGGCGATTGAGATCGGCAACGACGCGAGCCGCATTGTGCCTTTCGCTCAGGCCGAGATTGATGCGATCGGACGCCGCCTGCTGGAACGCCATGTAGCCGTCATGCCGCGGCCTGACCCAGGCACCTTCGAGCGTGGCCCGCGTGTCCTTGTAGAAATTGCCGGCGGCGGCATTGACGGCGGCATCCTCCCAGGCCGCGGCGTGGCCGGGCTGGCCGCCGGCCGCGGCGTAGAGGCCGCGCTGCACCTCGCCGCTGGCGATCCAGTAGGCGAAGTCGATGGCTGCCTGCCTGGCCTTCGAGAAGGCCGACACGGCGAGGCCGGTCCCGCCGAGCGCCGAGCCTTTGGGGCCGGCATTGCCTGCGACCGGGATATCCGCGAAAGCCAGGCGGTTGGGTCGAAACCCTGCAATGGCATAGGAGACGTAGCCATAGATCAGCGGCGCGCAGGCGATCCGCGAGCCGGATCCGGCCATTTGGTCCAGAACCGCGATCGGATCCATGCCAAGACAGGCCGGGTCGACGAGGGCTGCGATCTCGCGCATCATCTCGAAGACCTGCTTGCCCGTTGCCGGATCCACATGGTCGCCAGGGCCTTCGCCGGCGGGCCGGCCGAGATTGCCGGCAATCGTGTAGAACGTCATCAGCGAATGCGGCGGCCTCAGCGGCAACAACACGTGGCCTTGCCGCGCCAGATCGAGCGCGTCGGCCCAGCTCGCCGGCGCGGCCGAAAGCATGTCGGGCCGCCAGGCCTGCACCTGGCTCGCCGCGTCGATCGGAAACGCCCACTGCCGGCCTTGCCAGTTGTAGCTCGGAAAGGACCGGCCGACACTGCCCGCCGCAAGTGCCGCGCGTTCGGCTTCCCGGCCGGCGACATCGAGCGGCGTCAGGCAGCTCTCGGCGGTGATCTGGCCGACATGCGGATGGTCGATGACGATCAGATCATAGCCACGAGCCAGTTCCTCGACCGGGAAGGATTCGAAATCCTGCAGCGAGCGCTTGCCCCATTCGATTACGACGCCGGTCCGTTCCGTCCATAGCGCCGAACAGGCGACCAACGGGTCATAGCCGCGCGGATGGCTCCAGGTCATGCCTTTGAGCGTTAGGTCGCTCACAGCCCGAACTCCGCGCGGATCTTTGCGCTGTGCTCGCCGATGCGCGGCGCGGCCCGCTCGACCTTGGCGCGGATGCCGTCGACCCTGAGCGGCGAGCGCGTGGTGAGGATCGAAACGTCATCCTCGCGCGTCACCGTCTGCAGCATGTCGAGGACCTGGAAGCCTTCGCTGGCCATCATCTCCGGCCATGTCAAAACCTTAGCGCACCAGATGTCGGCAGGCTCGAGAATGCCGAGCCACTCGTCGACCGTCCTGGTCGCGATCTTTTGCGCGATGACCGCCTTGATCTCGTCGCGGGCGGTGAACCAGGTCGACGGCTGGTCGCGGTAGGGCGCAAGTTCCTCGAGCCCGAGGAGATCGGCGAGTTTCGAGATCGGTGTCATCGCGATCGCCAGATAGCCGTCCTTGGCCGGATAGACGCCGTAGGGCGCCGACAGATAGGCGTGCGCGCTGCGGAAGCTCGACCGCCGCGGTAGCCGGCGCCCGTCATTGAGATGCGTGGTCAGCACCTCGAACTGGAAGTCGACCAGCGCTTCGAGCAGGCTGGTCTCGACGTGGCTGCCCTTGCCGGTCATGCCGCGCCGCACCAGTGCCGCAAGAATGCCTTGCGCGGCGGCGGAGCCCGCCAGCATGTCGGCGATCGCCAGCCCGAAGGGCACCGGCCCCTGGTCCTCGTCGCCGTTCAGCCACATCACGCCGGAGCGGGCCTGCGCCAGCAGATCCTGCCCGGGCCGTTTGACCCACGGGCCTTCCTCGCCATAGCCGCTGATCGAGGCATAGACCAGGCGCGGATTGATCTTGCGCACCGCCTCGTAATCGAAGCCCAGGCGTTCGATGACGCCGGGCCTGAAATTCTGGATCAGCACGTCGGCCTTGGCCAGCAGGCCGCGCAGCGCCGCAAGGTCAGCCTCGTCCTTCAAGTCGATTGCAAAGCTTTCCTTGGCGCGGTTGATCGCGTGGAAAATAGTGGAATCGCCGCCGATCTCGGTGTCACTGAGATAGAGCCGGCGCGACAGGTCGCCGCCATCCGGCCGTTCGATCTTGATGACGCGAGCACCGAGGTCGAGCAGTCTGAGCGAGCAGTAGGGCCCGGACAAGAACTGGCTCATATCGACAACGATGAGCCCGGTCAGCGGCAGTTCGGCAATGGCCGCCATTGCCTATTTCTCCGTCTTGCCGGCGAAATCGGCCGGATTGCGGTACTTCACCGTCTGCAGGTGCTCGCAATAAAGCACGAGCTCGCCTTCACCCTTGAAAACTTCGTAGCTGGCGCGGATCAGCCCCATTTCCTTGTATTTTGGCTTCTTGTCGAGGTTGGAGCGGATCGAATAAATCGTGTCGCCGATGAACACCGGCTTGATGAAGCGCAATTTGTCGTAGCCATAAGAAAAGGCGTTGATGCAGTTGGTGGCGACCAGCCCGAGCCCGGCCGAGAACACGAAAGCGCCGGCGACCAGCCGCTTGCCGAAAATGCCTTCCGTTTCGGCGAACATCTGGTCCTGCACGTATGGATGGATATCGAGTACCAGCGTGTTGAAGAGATGGCTGTCGCCCTCGGCAATGGTCCGGCGCAGCGAGCGGATCTTCTGGCCGACCGGCCAGTCTTCGTAGAACCAGTTCTCCGCATTCCAGACAGGAAGGTCGGCATGATCCCTAGGCATATTGGCGGGGTGTGTCGATGCCACGCCCACGGTTGGCGCGAAACCGCTCATGACGGCTTCCCCGGGCAGCGGGAATCGTCCATCAGGGCGCGCCGCAGACCAGCGAAATGCATGATCGATCCTCCCGTCAATCTTCTTTTGTGAATAGTATTTTCACATATGGGGTTGTGTTGCAAGCGAGTCTCGGCGAAATTTTGCCTGCTCCGTCGCGGCCAATGCCGGCGGAACAAGGGAGGAAGCGATGCAGAATGCCTGTCTGGTTTTCGTCGGCAGCCTCAATCGCGACGCCCCGTATTTTCAGGGCGCGCGCGGTGTCGGGTTGGGCGTCTACAGTTTCGACGAGGGGACGCTGGAGACAAAGAAACTGGCCGAGACGGAGGACATCGACAATCCGACCTTCCTGTCGGTGACGCCGGACGGCTCCCACGTTTACGCCAACTCCGAAGTGTTCACCTGGCGCGAAGGCGTGGTCTCGGCCTACCGTTTCGACAGGCAGACCGCCACGCTGTCCTACATCAACAAGCAGCCGACGCTGGGCAGTATCACGGCGCACAACACCATCACGCGCGACCGGACAAAGCTGCTGGTCGCCAATTACGGCATGGGCGAGGGCGGCCCCGATCGCTCGGTCGTGGTCTTGGGGCTGCGCGAGGATGGCGGCCTGACAGCGCCGTTGTCGAGCGTCGCGCATAGCGGGACCGGACCAGATCCTGCCCGCCAGGAGCGGCCGCATGCCCATAGCGTAACCGAGACGGTTGCCGGCGGCATGGCGATCGTCGCCGACCTCGGCATCGACCGGCTGGTGTCTTATCGCATCGGCTCAGACGGCAGCCTGACGAAGCTCGCGGCGTCGGCGCTCGCGCCGGGCGCCGGTCCGCGCCATTTGGCGCTGCATCCGGGCGGCCGCTTCGTGTTCGTCATGAACGAGCTGGATTCGACAGTCGTCTCGCTGGCGCTGGATGAAGCATCAGGCAAGCTTACGGTGATCGACAGCAAACCGGCCGTGCCGCCCGAGGCACGCGACGGCAATCACTGCGCCGACATCCAGATCTCGCCCGACGGCCGCTTCCTCTACGGCTCCAACCGCGGCCATGACAGCATCGCCGTGTTTTCGGTGGACCAGCAAGCCGGCAGCCTTGCCCTTGTGGGCTATACGCCTTGCGGCGGCGCCACGCCGCGCAATCTGGCCCTGACACCCTCGGGCGGCCATCTGTTCTCGGCCAACCAGAATGCCGACCGCATCTCGATTTTCGCCCGTGATGCCGCAACCGGCCGGCTGACCGACACCAGCCGATCCATCGACATTGGCACGCCGATGTGCGTGAGGATCGTGCGTTGACGTGATCTCAGAACTCGAGCGCCTGCCTGAGTGCCGGGCCGCTCCTGACGCGCAAATCGAGGTCGGCCTCGATATGGTCGATGTGGTGCAGCATCAGCGCGCTGGCGCGTTCGGTATTGCCGTTTTCCAGCGCCTCGAGGATCTGCGTGTGTTCGTTGTGGCCGCAGCTCGAGATACCCGAGCGGCCATAGAGTGCGATCACCAGCGATGAACGAGCGACCAGCTCCTCCATGAAGCGCTGCAGGATGACGTTTCCCGCGACCGACGCCAGAAGCAGGTGAAAATCCCCCGACGCCTTGATCTCCGATCGCCTTGCGTTCGGTCCGCGCTCGGCGATGAAACGGCCTTCTTCGTCGAGCTGAGCCTTGAACGCGGCGACATGCACCGGCGTCATCCGTCCGGCGGCGGCAATCGCGATGCCTGGTTCGATGAGGCGGCGCGAAGCAAAAACCTGCCGCGCCTCCTCCGGCGACGGATTGGCGACGAAGGCGCCGCGGTTGCGCTCGGTGCGCACCAATCCCTCGAAGGAAAGCATCTGCAGTGCGGCGCGCGCCACGGTGCGGCTGACATCGAACAGCGTGCCGACTTCGCCTTCGGAAAGCTTGGTTCCCGGCGCCAACCGGCGATCGACGATCGCGTCGCGCAACTGGTCGCGGATCGCCTGCGCGCGATCCTCGTTGACGGCCTCGATAGCAGGGAAAGTCTGGTCGGCAATGTTCATGGCGGTGATCCTGCGTACTTCTACCCTGAATCGCATCGCTTGGACGAGAGACAAAGTGAATACAGGGATTAAAAAGATTGCATACGATTTCTGCGAGGATCGGCGGCAATCGCCTATAATTTGTGCATTGCACAAGGATGCCGTATCGGCAGCCACGTAGATACAGCCCCGATTTCTTCGAGGATTCAGTCGGTTGGTGCGGCGGCGCGCAACTGGCACGCATGATGCTTTGGCTAATCCGACCAAAGGGGAAGCTGGATGTCCAAAGCCGCCGAAATCGACATTGTGTCCGTTTCGAAAGTCTATGGCGCGACGACTGCCGTCGAAGGCATCAGCCTGAAAATCCCTGCGGGGACCTATTGCTGCCTGCTCGGTCCGTCCGGCTGTGGCAAGACCTCGACGCTGCGCATGATCGCCGGGCACGAGAGCATATCGAGCGGCGATGTGCGGCTCGGCAACACAGTGGTTACCGACCTGCCGCCGGCCAGGCGCGGCACTGCCATGATGTTCCAGTCCTACGCACTGTTTCCGCATCTCGACCTGATCGACAATGTCGCGTTCAGCCTGAAGATGAAAGGCGTGGGCAAGGAGGAGCGCCGCGCCAAGGCACTCGACATGCTGAAGCTGATGCAGATGGAGGCCTATGCCAGCCGTCGTCCGGCGCAGCTTTCGGGCGGCCAACAGCAACGCGTTGCTCTCGCCCGCGCACTGATCACCGATCCCGAGGCGCTGTTGCTCGACGAACCGCTATCGGCGCTCGATCCGTTCCTGAAAATCCGCATGCGGGCCGAACTGAAGAAGCTGCAGACGTCGCTCGGCATCACTTTCGTCCACGTCACTCACAGCCAGGAAGAGGCGATGGCGCTGGCCGACCTGATCGTGGTGATGAACGACGGCCGTATCGAGCAGGCGGCGCACCCCCGCATCGTGTTCGAGCGGCCGGCCACTGCCTTCGTCGCCCGTTTCATGGGCGACCACAATGTCATCTCCGGCCGCGTCACCGGCAGTCGCGACGGCATGGTCGTTTTCGATGTGTCCGGCGGCGTCACGCTCGCCGCCAGCGGGCAGGGCAGGGAGACCGGGGAGCCCATCGATATCGCCATTCGCACGGACCACGTGCGCATCGGCGAGCCGCCGGCAGCCGGGCTCGGCTTCACCGGCATCGTTTCAAACGTCGAGTACCGCGGTTCGACCGTGAAGCTCTCGGTCAATGGCGCCGGCATCGACGATTTCACGGTGATCGTCGACGACACCAGCTTCTTCGCCAGGCCGGTTGCCGTCGGCGACGCCGTGCAGATCGCCTGGGACGCTGAGGACGCGATCGTCCTTGGCCGTCTCCATTCCTGAATCCAGCATAACCAACCAAAACAGGGGAACTGAACATGACCAAGACCACCGACAAGAAGACTGGAATATCGCGACGTTCGCTGCTCAAGACAGGTGCCGCCGTCGGTTTTGCCGCCGGTTCCGGCGCCATATCGGGCTTTCCGACCATCTGGGCGCAATCGAACATCACGCTGCGCCAGTTCGGCACCGGCGTGTCTAACCTCAATGCCATCGCCGACAAGTGCAAAGCCGATCTCGGCATCACGCTGGAGATGACGGCAACCGATTCCGACGCCGCCGCGCAGCGCGCCGTGACGCAGCCCGACAGCTACGACATCGCCGACATCGAATACTGGATCTGCAAGAAGGTGTTTCCGACAGGCGTCCTGCAGCCGATGGATGTCACCAAGCTGAAATACTACGACGAGCTGGTGCCGCTGTTCAAAACCGGCAAGCTGACGCCGGACAGCGTCATCGCCCAGGGCACCGCGCCGCACACGGTCGGTTACGTCGAGGCGCAGGACAGCAAGGCCTTCGCCAAGGCGCCGACCAATTGGTTCACCATGGTGCCGACGATCTACAATGCCGATACGCTCGGTATCCGCCCCGACCTCGTCGGCCGCGATATCACCACCTGGGCCGACATCATGGATCCGGCCTTCAAGGGCAAGACCGCCATCCTCAACATCCCATCGATCGGCATCATGGATGCGGCGATGATCATGGAAGCCACCGGCAATATCAAGTATGCCGACAAGGGCAACATGACCAAGGAGGAGATCGACAAGACGATCGATTTCCTCATCAAGGCCAAGCAGGACGGCCAGTTCCGCGCCTTCTGGAAATCCTTCGACGAGAGCGTCAACCTGATGGCTTCAGGTGAAGTGGTGATCCAGTCGATGTGGTCGCCGGCCGTGGCCGCGGTCCGCTCCAAGGGCATCGCGTGCCGGTTCCAGCCGCTCAAGGAAGGCTACCGCTCCTGGGGTGGCGGGCTTGGCCTGGCAGCCCACCTCTCCGGCGCCGAACTCGATGCCGCCTATGAATACATCAACTGGTACACGTCCGGCTGGGTTGGCGGCTATCTCAACCGCCAGGGCTACTACTCGGCCAACATGGTGTCGGCCAAGAAGTTCATGTCGGAGGACGAGTGGGGCTACTGGATCGAAGGCAAGCCGGCAAAGGGCGATATCCTGTCGCCGGACGGCAAGGTCATGGAAAAAGCAGGCGCCGTGCGTGACGGCGGCTCGTTCGAAGAGCGCATGGGCAAGGTCGCCTGTTGGAACTCGGTCATGGACGAGGACCGCTACATGGTGAAGCGCTGGAACGAGTTCATCGCTGCTTGATGCCAGGCGATAACTGAGATGTTGCATTCCTTCGCGCCCCCCTCTGTCCTGCCGGACATCTCCCCCACAAGCAGGGAGATCGGCTGTGGCTTTCTTCAGCACTCTTCGTCATACGGCGATGATTGGCGAAGGCCGGCTTGCAAGCCAATCTCCCCCCTTGTGGGGGAGATGTCCGGCAGGACAGAGGGGGGCGCGAAGGATCACAGCCCGGCAAAATACCACCGAGGCTGTTCCAGATGACAGTGGCACTCGATCAGCCCGCAACCATTGCCACAAAGCCGGCCAGACGTAAGCGCTCCTTAGCCGGCCTCGCACCCTATCTCCAGGCGGCACCGCTGGCGCTGATCCTCGGCGCGTTTCTCCTGCTGCCGATCCTGATGATCGCCGTGGTCTCATTCTGGGACTACGATTTCGCGGCGATGTACCCGGATTTCCTGACCACCAACTACGCCGACACGCTCGGCTCCTGGGTCACCTGGAAGACCTATCTGAACACGCTGAAATACGCCGCCATCGTTTGGGCGCTGACGCTGTTCATCGGTTTCTGGGTCGCCTATTTCCTCGCCTTCCATATCAGGACCACGGCCATGCAGATGGTGCTGTTCCTTGTCTGCACGGTGCCGTTCCTGACCTCCAACATCATCCGCATGATCTCTTGGATTCCGGTGCTTGGCCGCAATGGCCTGGTCAACTCGACGCTGGTGCAGATGGGGCTGGTCCCGAAGCCGATCGAATGGCTGCTCTATTCCGAATTCGCCGTGGTGCTGGCCATGGTGCATCTCTACACGCTGTTCATGGTGACGCCGATCTTCAACACGCTGATGCGTATCGACAAGTCGCTGATCGAGGCCGCGCGCGACGCCGGCGCTTCCGGCTGGCAGGTCCTGTGGAACGTCGTCATTCCGCTCGCCAAGCCCGGCATGGCGATCGGCACCATCTTCGTCGTCACCCTGGTGATGGCCGACTTCTCGACGGTGCAGGTGATGTCCGGCGGGCAGAGCGCCTCCGTCGCGCTGATGATGAAGAACCAGATGTCGCTGCTGCAATATCCGGCGGCGGCTGCCAACGCGGTCGTGCTCTTGGTACTGGTCCTGCTGATGGTCGCGGGCATCCTGCGCATCGTCGACATTCGCAAGGAGCTGTGAGACTTTGAGTCACGACAAGCGGACCCTCGAATTCTATGTGCTGGCGGCGTTCTTTGCGCTTTTCGTGCTGTTCCTCTACGGCCCGCTTTCGGCGATCCTCATCCTCTCCTTCCAGGGCGAGAACGGCGGTTTGACATTTCCGTTGAACGGCGTTTCGCTGCACTGGTTCGCCAATTTGTTCGAGCGCCAGGCGGTCGGCGACTTCGGCGGCAGCTTCAAACGCTCGCTCATCCTTGGCCTGATGGTGATGGTCGTCACGGTCGCCGTGTCGCTGCTTGCCGGTCTGGCCTTCCGGCAGAAATTTCGCGGCGCAACCGCACTGTTTTATCTGGCCGTCGCCAGCCTCGTCGTGCCCTCGATTATCATCAGCCTCGGCATCGGCGTTGTCTTCCAGCAGATCGGCTTCCGTCCCGCCTGGTACACGTCTGCCTTAGGCGCCCATCTGACCTGGACCTTGCCTTTCGGCGTGCTGATTATGTTTGCTGTCTTCAACCGGTTCTCGCCGGCCTACGAGGAAGCCGCGCGCGATCTCGGAGCATCGTCCTGGCAAACCTTCGCGCACGTCGTGCTGCCGATGATTGCACCCAGCCTGATCGGCGTTGGCCTGTTTGGTTTCACTTTGTCATATGACGAGTTCGCCCGCACGCTGATGACCGCGGGAACCTTCAACACGCTGCCGCTCGAGATCTACGGCATGACGACCAATGTGACGACACCGGTGCTTTATGCGCTGGGCACCGTGACGACCGTGTTTTCCTTCCTGGTGATCCTGCTGACGCTCGGCGCGATCGTCTATGTCGGCCGCCGCCGCGAGCGTGCCTGACAGTGCAGATCCTTGTCGTCAATCCGAACACCACCGCCAGCATGACCGACACTATTGCGGCGGCGGCCCGATCGGTCGCTGCTCAATCGACGAAGATCGTTGCTGTCACCTCGACAATGGGCCCGGTTTCGATCGAAGGCTATTACGATGAAGCGCTTGCCGTACCCGGCCTGCTGGTCGAGATCGCCGCCGGCGAACGCTCAGGCGCGCAAGCCGCGATCGTCGCCTGTTTCGACGACACCGGCCTTGATGCCGCGCGCGCCATGGCCAACATTCCGGTCATCGGCATCTGCGAGGCCTCGCTCAGCACGGCCTCGTTCATCGCCCAGCGCTTCACCGTCGTCACCACCACCGGGCGTTCGCGCGTGCCGGTCGAAGGGCTGGTGCAGCGCTATGGTATGGCGGGGCGCGCGCGCGTGCGCGCCGCCGACATCCCGGTTCTTGCCCTCGAAGATCCGGCGTCCGACGCACTCCTGAAGCTGCGCGACGAGATTGCGCGCGCCATCGACGAGGATTGCGCCGAGGCGATCGTGCTCGGCTGTGCCGGCATGGCCGACCTGGCGGTGGCGCTGCAGCGGGAATTCGGGCTTCCGGTCGTCGACGGCGTCGGCGCTGCGGTGAAACAGGCCGAGGCATTGATCGCGCTTGGCCTGACGACATCCAAGCGCGGCGCCTATGCAAGCCCATTGGCAAAGCCCTATCATGGTGCGCTGAAATCCTTCGCGCCTGGTGCCGCCGATTGATCGCAATGCCCCGAACGATCCGAACGCTCGCACGTGAAGAAGTGGAAACCCTTGTCGATTGGGCGGCGGCGGAAGGCTGGAATCCCGGCCTCGGCGACTCCGCGCTGTTCCAGGCAGCCGACCCGCAGGGCTTCATCGGCGCCTTTGTCGACGGCGAACTGGCGGCCGGTATTTCGGCCGTTGCCTATGGCGAGGATTTCGGCTTCATCGGCCTCTACATCTGCCGGCCGGACAGGCGTGGCCAAGGCCACGGCAAGGCCGTTTGGGATGCCGGCATGGCGCGGCTCGGCAAGCGCACGATCGGCCTCGACGGCGTCGTCGAACAGCAGGCCAACTACCGCAGCATGGGCTTTGCGCCGGCCTACCGGACGATCCGGTTCATGGGGTCACCGAATGTCCCGGCAGCCGCCGACAACGACATTCGCGCCCTAGGGCCGGAACTCGTGCCGGACATACTGGACTATGACCGCCGTTTCTTCCCCGGCCCGAGGCGATCATCCCTGGAACACTGGCTGCGCCCGCCGCATATCGCGCTTGCGATCCTCAAGCACGGCGCCATTGCGGGATACGGCGTCGCGCGCCAATGCCGGGACGGCTGCAAGATCGGCCCGCTCTTTGCCGACGATCTGGACGCGGCAAGCCATCTCTTCACCGCGCTCGCGCACATGTCCGGTCCTGGAAACGTCCATCTCGACGTTCCCGAAACCAGTGGACAATTTGCAGATTTGCTGTCGTCCGCCGGCCTTCAACCGGGCTTCGAGACCGCTCGAATGTACAAGGGAAAGGCGCCGCAGCTCATGCAGTCCGGGGTTTTTGCGATAACGACGCTGGAGTTGGGGTGAGGCGGTGCAAGCCGACTTCCAGCGCAAAGTCGGGCAACAGGAATATGTGATCTACTTTTCCTGAACTGAAATGCCGGAATCGTCGATACGAAGTTCCACGCCTTTCGGCTTAGTCTCCTCGCGATAAACGTAAATCCCCAACGCAATGACGGCGACGACCAAAGCGCCGATGATGAGATAAAGATAGTTCTGCTTCATCCGCTGTCGTTAACAACATGATGTGGGCGAGTCTAGCAGTTCGGGTATCAGGACGGCGGACGGACACGCACGTCGATCAGCGATCCAGCCGGTCGCGCAGCATGCTCCAGGGGAGGACCATGTTTGGTGCATGCCGTATCAGGCTGTGGAACGGGATCGGCGACGGCGGCGCAAACGGCAGCGGCAAATCCTGAGGCTTTGTTCGATCAACCCAATCTGCAAGCACCTTGCCCATGGCGGTGGTCATGGCAATGCCGCGACCGTTGCACGCGAAGCCCGCAATCAAGCCGGGGCCGAGATCGACGAGGTGGGGCAGGAAGTCGGGCTCGACGGCAGCCATCCCCGACCAGCTATATTCAAGCGGCGGGATTTCCGGGAGATCGAGATGCTTGGCGAGCCGTCGCCAGATCGCCCGCGGCACCCGCGTGTCGGCACCGGGGCCAAAAACATGCATGCCGCCGGTGATCAGCCTGTTTCCGCTGTCGAAGCGGAAGGTGAAAAGATTGCGCCTGGTGTCGCCGACGCCTTGCCCGCCCGGAAGCAACCGGGTGCGTGTTTCGCGCGGCAGCGGCGCCGTCGCGATCTGGAAGATTTTCAGCGGGAAATAGGTTCGCTGCAGCGCGCGATCCAGCGCGCCGCCATAGGCGTTGGTGGCGACCAGCACTTTTTCGGCACGCACCGAACCGGCGGCCGTCTTCAGAGCCCAGCCACCCCCTGTCCGGTCGATCGATTTAACCCGTGTATATTCGAAGATGCGGGCGCCGGCCTTTTCCGCCGAGTCGGCCAGCCCGCGCGCATATTCGACCGGATTGAGGACACCGCCCGACCTGTCCATCCAGCCGCCGAGATAGCCGCGAACACCGGTCAGCTCCTCGGCCGCCTGACTATCCAGCGCAATAGCCGGCCTTCCGCGTCGTGCCCATTGTTCGGCGCGCGATCTAGTTTTTTCCAAAGCGGCCGGCGAATGGGCGGGTTGTATCCAGCCGCTCTGGACTGCATCGCATTCGATGGCATGCCGCTTGATCAGGTCGAAGACGAGGTCGGCGCCGCCGGCGGCGAAATCGACAAGGCGTTCGCCGCGTTCGGGCCCAAGCTGGGCAATGATATCGTCGGGGTCTCTTTTCGCGAAATTCGGCACGACAAAGCCGGCGTTCCTGCCGGTCGCGCCCCAGGCGATGGTTTCCGCCTCGAGGACGGCGACCGCGACGCCTTTCTCGGCGGTGTGCAGCCCGGTGGAAAGGCCCAAGAATCCGCCGCCGACAATCGCCAGATCGACATCGAGTGCACCTTCGAGAGCCGGCCGGTCGCGGCGGTTGCGGCCGACCGCGTGCCATAGCGAAAGGCCGCGTGGCACGGCAATGCTGCTCATGACCTTGCAGCGCTCTCGTCTGGTGTCACTTTCGTGCTCTTGCCAAACCTCACACGCCGCGGCCTGTCGCCGAACAGGCCGTTCGGCCTGACCAGCAGGATGACGCACAGCATCACGCCGATCGCCACGATCTGCAGCGAGGCGGCGCGGGCCTGTTGTTCGGGCGAGAACAACACACTCGTCAAGGCTCCCGATCCGGCCCATATCGCCCAGACCAGGATGCTGCCGATGACGGCGCCGATGTTGCTGCCCGAGCCGCCGACGATCAGCATCACCCAGACCTGGAAAGTCAGCGCCGGCAAATAATTGTCCGGAGCGATGAAGCCGGTGAAATGCGCCTGCAGCGCACCGGCAAGCGCCATGATGGCGCCGCCGACGGCAAAGGCCTGGACGCGGTAGAACCGCGCGCTTTTGCCTAGGGATATCGCGGCCCGCTCATCCTCGCGAAGCGCCCTCAATACACGCCCCCACGGGCTGCGCGACAGATGCTCCAGCGCGAGATAGACGATCAGCGTCATCACCGAGACGATCGCAAGGTTCGAAAGGTTGAACAGCAACGGCGTTTCGGCAAGACCGCCGAACGGACGCGGAATGAAGCCGATGCCGAACGGGCCGCCGGTCAGCTTCTGGGCATTGAGCGCTACCAGTTGCACGACGACGGCGACGCCGAAAGTAGTGATCGCCAGATAGTCCGATCTCAGGCGCAGCGTGGCGATGCCGGTGATGGCGGCGGCGACACCGCCAACCAGCATGGCGCCGAGCCAGCCGACAAGGATCGGCAGACCGAAGCCGCCCAGTCGCGCGGCATCGTCGGGCGTGGTCAGCAGCGCCGAGGTGTAGGCACCGATGGCAACGAAGCCGGCGACCCCGACATTGAAAAGCCCGGTCAGCCCCCATTGCAGGTTGAGCCCGAGCGTGACGAGCGAAAAGATCAGCGCGGTGGTCAGGAAGAAGGCGCCGTAGCCGAGCAGATCCATCAGCGTTCCCTCACTCCGAAAAGGCCGATGGGCCGCATGAACAGCACGGCCATCAGGATGATGAACGAGACGGCCGCCCGCCATTCGGCGCCGATCAATTGCACGGCACCCGCTTCGGCCATGCCGATGATCAAACCGCCGAGAACGGCGCCGGGCACGCTGCCGATGCCGCCGAGGATGGCGGCCGCGAAGATCGGCAGCAGCATCTCGAAACCCATGAACGGGCGGATCTGGATGAGAATGCCGATCATGACGCCGGCGACGCAGGCCAGCGCGCCGCCGATGATCCAGGTGACGCGCACCACCCTGGCGACGTCGATGCCGACGATGCGGGCAAGTGCCGCGTTCTGGCTTAATGCCTGCATCGAGCGGCCGATCTGGGTCCGCGTCATCAGGAGATGCACGCCAAGCACCAGAATGGCGGTCAGCAGCAGCAGCGCGATCTGGTCCGGGGTGATGCGAATGCCGAAGCCTATCGGCATGGCGATCTGGATGGCCCGGCTGAAATAGGTCGGCCGCGAGGTGAAGATGAATTCGAGCAGGCTTCTCAGCGCCATCGAGGCGCCGAAGCTCGCCATCACCACGATGATCGCCTGGCCCTTGGCCCGTAGCCGCGCGAACAGCACCATGTCGAGCGCCAGCGCCAGTAGGCCGGTGGCCGCCATGCCGATGATGAGCGCCGCGATTAGCGGCCAACCGAAGGAGAGGGGCGCGATCGGCGCGATCTTGCCGAACATCGCGCCGATGGCGCTAACCACGGCCAGCGTCGCATAGGCGCCCCAGGCCATGAAGTCGCCATGGGCGAAGTTCGAGAACCGCAGGATCGAATAGGTGAGTGTCACGCCGATGGCGCCGAGGCCGATCATCGACCCTGCCAGCAGTCCGTCGACGACAAATTGCAGGTTCATGCCGCGCCTCCTTTCCCTAGCTCACGGCGGCGCTGGCCAAGGTAGAGCTCGGCGACGACCGGGTCGTTCCAGAGCTCGGAGGCGACGCCCTGGTGCCGGTCCTTGCCCTCGACCAGCACATAGGCGCGGTCGCCGATGGCAAGCGCTGCCTTGGCGTTCTGCTCGACCAGCAGGATGGTGACGCCGGACTTTCGGATGCCGGCCAGCATCTCGAACACCATCGATACGAATTTCGGCGACAGGCCGGCCGACGGCTCGTCGAGCACCAGCACCTTGGGATGGACGATTAACGCCCGCGCGACGGCCAGCATCTGCCGCTGTCCGCCCGAGAGATTGCCCGCCGCCGTTCTGCGCTGACGGGCGAGATCGGGAAAGGCCGCATACATTTCCTCGATGCGGGCGGGGACCTCGCGCGGCCTCAGGATGCCGCAGGCGACCCTTAGATTGTCCTCGACCGACATCAGCGGGAAGATGTTCTCTGTTTGTGGCACGAAGGCAAGGCCAAGGCGGACCATGGTGTGGGCGGGCGACGCCGTGATATCCTTGCCGTCCAGCAGCACCGTGCCGCCGGTGATCGGGACAAGGCCGGCGATTGCCTTGATAAGGCTCGACTTGCCGGCGCCGTTGGGACCGAGAACGACGACGATCTCGCCCTGGTCGACGGTGATCGAAGCGCCGCGCACGATCGGAACGCCAGGCTCGTAGCCGGCTTCGAGATCGCGGACATCGAGTACCCTTTGGCTCATGCCGCGCCTCCGAGATAGGCCTCGATGACGCGTGGGTCGCGCGCCACCTCCTCCGGGGTGCCTTCGCACAGAAGCTGGCCGCTCGCCATGACCAGCACGCGGTGGCAAAGCCGCGCCACCATGTCGATATTGTGCTCTATCAGCAGGAAGGTGATGCCGCGCGCATTGATGTCGCGGATGCGGTCGATAATGATCTCGAGCAGGGTTGCGTTGACCCCGGCCGCCGGTTCGTCGAGCAGGATGATCGCCGGATCGGCCATCATCACTCGGGCCAGCTCGAGCAGCTTGCGCTGGCCGCCTGACAGCACGCGCGCCGGCTCGTGTGCGAGGTGAGCGATGGTGACGAGTTCGAGTAGTTCGATGGCTCTTGTCTCGGCAGCCCTTTCTTCGGCAGCGACCCGCCGAGGGGTCAGGAAATTGGCGAGCAGTTTTTCTCCGGCCTGCCCTTGCGCGGCAAGCATGACGTTTTCGATCAGCGTCAGCTTAGGCAAGGGCCGGGGGATCTGGAACGTGCGGCCAAGGCCGCGGCCGATGCGGCGATGGGCAGCTTCCCCCGACACCGATACGCCGTTGAGAAGGATTTCGCCGCTGGTCGGCAGAATGCTGCCGGCCAGGAGGTCGAACATCGTGGTCTTGCCGGCGCCGTTCGGGCCGATGAGGCCAAGTATTTCGCCCGGCCGGACGTCGAACGAGACATTGTTGACCGCGACCAGGCCGCCGAAGCGTCTGACGACGTTCCTGGCCGTGAGGACCGGCGCGCGGATCTCCTCCTGCCGTTCCGTCGTGTCGCTCATCAATCCCTCTGGCCGAAAAGCGATCTTCGTCGCCTATGATTTGATTTGTGATCACACTTGCTTTGATCACGCTATTCGGCTTTAATTTCTTCCGCAAGCCGAAAACGGCCACGACCGGGATTGCCCATGCAGAAGGCCGCCATCGAAAAGAACAATGAGGTGATCGCGGCCCAGCTTACGCCGGTCGGCCGCGAGACCGTGCAGGATCGCGTCTATTCGGAGCTGCGCCGCGCCTTGATCGGCGGCCTTTTCGAGCCGAGCCAGGTTCTGACGATCCGCGGCCTCGCCGACGCGCTGGTCACCAGCACCATGCCGGTGCGCGAGGCGCTCGGACGGCTGATCACCGAGAAGGCTCTGGAGGCGCTTCCCAACCGCTCGGTGCGTGTGCCGCCGATCACGCTGGAGCGCATCGACGACCTCTTGCGGGCTCGCTCCCTGATCGAGGGTGAAGCGATCGCCCTGGCCGCCACGCGCATGAACGCGCGCCAGATTGCTTCGGTCGAAGCCATGCTCGGCGAGTGGGACGAGATGCGGGCGCTGAAGCACAAGAAGGATATCGACCGCGAGGCCACGCTCAACCAGAGCTTCCACTTCGAAATCTACCGCTGCTGTGGTTCCGCCGTGCTGATCCCGATGATCGAGAGCCTGTGGCTGCAGTCGGGGCCATGCATCCGCGTCGCCATCTACGCTTTTTCAGACGCTGGGGAAGTGGATACGGCCCATTACCACCGCAGCATCGTCGCAGCGCTTTCCAGGCAGGATGCAAAAGCGGCGCGCGAGGCGCTGGTGGCCGACATCAGCCGGCCTTTCGCTTTCCTGCGCGACAAACTTCAGTCCACAAGCAAGGAAGGATTGAGGGCATGACGGCGCCTGGCATCAGCATCACCGAGCCGCGCTCACAGCTTTCCGTGACCGCGCTGCTGTTGCCTGAAAAGGCGCCTGACAACGCCGCCTTCCTGCTGGCCTATCTCGAGCAGCCGCGCGTCGTTGCCGGCATCCATGCGATGTGGACGGGGCCGGAAATCTCCTGCCCGGTTCCAGCAGCCGAACTTGAGGGCCAAACCTATGCCCGGCCCTTGCCGGCGGAGAACGCAACGCTGACGCCGCAGCCGGGCGACATCGTGTTGTCCTACGTGCCGCCGCGTATGTGGGGTGGCAACCCGAATGCCATCTTCGATATCGGCTTGTTTTATGGACAGGGT
This sequence comes from Mesorhizobium sp. WSM4828, assembly GCF_055811175.1. Taxonomy (NCBI): domain Bacteria; kingdom Pseudomonadati; phylum Pseudomonadota; class Alphaproteobacteria; order Hyphomicrobiales; family Phyllobacteriaceae; genus Mesorhizobium; species Mesorhizobium sp. WSM4828. The sequence continues at coordinate 128,385 of NZ_JBVVQK010000001.1, forward strand.
GCGCGTCTGCTGTTCCCGATCGGCTGGCTTGCCGGGAGCGTCGTCGCGCAGGTGGTGGTTGAGGAGCGCGATAAATTCGCAGCCGCTTGCGGCGTGATCCGCCGCAACGGCGCCTGCGACATCACCTTCACCCGGGTGGAGATCTGAATGGCTGAGACCGACGACAGTTTCGAACTCTTCGACCTTCGCGTTGAGGCGGTTATCCCCGAGGACAAGCCGATCTATTGCGGCGCCAAGCCCGGTGACTATTTCGAGTTGAAGGGCGAGATGCTGTCGATGCCGGCGGGGCAAGGTTTCTCGATCTATTCCATCGCGGCCGTGTTGCCGCTGCTGGCCGCAAAGCAGCGCCCGACCCACAGGAACGACTGGATGACATCGGACGCCGAGATCGCCTGTCCGGATCCCAATTGCGCCAGCCGGCTGCGGATCATCAGGACCGGCAAGCGGCGGTTCAGCCATGCCGAAACGACGGCGGTGCCGCTGCCGAAGGAGAATGACCGGAGATGACCGCCAAGGCTTTCGAGCTCAGCCCCGGCTATACGATCTCGCGGGTCATTCGCGGCGGCTGGCAGCTTGCCGGCGGGCACGGCGCGATCGACCGCCAACAGGCGGTGACCGACCTGATCGCCACCTTCGACGCCGGCATCAGGACCTATGATTGCGCCGATATCTATACCGGTGTCGAAGAGCTGATCGGCGCGGCGCGCCTGCGCCTTGCCAATGAGCGTGGCCTCGACGCTGCCACCAAGATGAAGGTGCACACCAAGCTGGTGCCTGACCTCGAGCGGCTTTCCACGATCAGCCGCGACTACATCAGCAGCATCGTCGACCAGTCGCTGCGGCGGTTGAAGACTGAGCGCCTCGATCTTGTGCAGTTCCATTGGTGGGACTATTCGGTGCCCCGCTATGTCGATGCGATGGGCTGGCTCGACGAAATCCGCAGGGAAGGCAAGGTGCGCAACATCGGCACCACGAACTTCGATACGCCGCGGCTGGCCGAGATCCTGGCCGCAGGTGTGCCGCTGGTCAGCCAGCAATTGCAATACTCGGTGCTCGACCAGCGGCCGGCCAACAGCCTTGCAGCACTCGCCAGCCGGCATGGCGTCAGTTTCCTCTGCTACGGTTCGGTGGCGGGCGGCTTCCTCAGCGAAAAATGGCTTGGCGTTACCGAGCCGCAGACGCCGCTCGAAAACCGGTCGCTGGTGAAATACAAGCTGATCATCGACGACTTCGGCGGTTGGGAGCTTTTCCAAGAGTTGCTTCGCACACTGAAGGCCGTCGCCGACCGCCACGGCGTCGATATCGCCACCATCGCCAGCGCCTGGGTGCTGGAGCAGCCGCAAGTGGCGGCCGTCATCGTCGGCGCCCGCAACCAGGCGCACGCCCTTGCCAATGCCAGAATCATGGACATCGCGCTCGATGTCGACGACCGGGCGAGGATTGCTGCCGTGATCGCGCAAAGCTGTGGGCCGCTGGGCGACGTCTACACATTGGAACGCGACCGTCACGGCCGCCACGGCTCGATCATGCATTATAATTTGAATGCAGGCAGGAAATGAACGCGGCCATGGACGAAAAGCCCTCCTTGCTTTCCCGCGCCAGCGCCGAGGTGGTCGATCTCCACCGCTTCTTCGTCGACTGGTTCAATGCGGCGAGTGCGGACAATGCAGATTTCAGGCGCTTCGAGCGCGTCATGGGCGAAGGCTTCTGCATGGTTGCGCCGGATGGCCAGGTCCTCGATCGCGACGCGGTGCTCGACCATGTCAGGGCAAGCCGCGCCAGCTGCGACGGCGATTTCAGTATCTCGATCGAGGATATCCGGGCCGGCTGGCAACAAGGCGACATGATCGTCGTCTGTTACATCGAAGCACAGCAGCGCGCCGGCAAGCACAGCCGCCGCCGCTCGAGTGCGGTCTTCACCACCAGTTCATCGGCGCCCAACGGCGTCGAATGGCGACATCTGCATGAAACCTGGCTGCAGATGCCGGAAGACTGAACAGGCTCAAGGCGTCAATGAGAGTCATGTAACGAAAGGGGAACAACAATGAAAAAGACCATACTTCAGATCACCAGTGCGCTGGCTCTGGTGACAGCGGCCGGTGCAGCGCAGGCCGCCGATTGCAAGATCACAGTCGGCCTCGTCATGGAACTGACCGGTCCCGCCGGCGAATACGGCCAGGCCGGCGCCAAATCGGTCGAAATGGCCTTCCGCGATATCAACGATGCGGGCGGTGTGCGCGGCTGCGATCTAGCGACCGACACCCGCGACAGCCAGAGCCAGGGCAACATCGCGGTCGATGCCGCGACACAACTCGTGCAGGTCAAGAAGGTGCCGGTCATCATCGGCGGCATCATTTCCTCGGTGTCGATCCCGATCCTGACCTCGGTCACCGCTCCGGCCAAGATCGTCCAGGTGTCGCCTGCTTCCTCGTCGCCGACACTGACGGCGCTTGGGCGCGACGGCAAGACCAACGGCATCTTCTTCCGCACCATCACATCTGATGCGCTGCAAGGCGTCGCCGCCGCCAAATACGCTATCGACAAGGGTTTCAAGAAGCTGTCGGTCATCCACGTCAACAACGATTTCGGCGTCAACATGGTGGCGGAATTCTCACGCGCCTATAAGGCGCTCGGCGGCACCATCGTCTCCGACACGCCCTACAATGAAAAGCAGTCGAGCTATGCCTCGGAAGTGACCGCGGCGATGGCCGGCGAGCCCGACGGGCTTTATCTCGTCAGCACACCTGTCGACGGCGCAACCATCGCCCGCACCTGGATTTCGCAGGGCGGCGTCCAGAAGTTCCTGCTCAATGACGGCATGAACAGCCCGGACTTCATCGAATCCATTGGCGCAGATTACCTGAAGGATGCGTACGGCACTTCATCCGGCACCAGCCCGACCGCATCGACCGAGTATTTCACAAAGAACTACAAGGAATTTTCGGGCATCGAACCGTCCAATCCCGCAGCCGACCGATCCTATGATGCCGGCGCCATTGTCGGCTTGGCAATCGCCATTGCCGGCTCCGAGGATCCAGCCAAAATCAAGGACGCGATGTACAAGGCGGTCGATCCGGCCGGTACGCCGATCTATGCCGGCAAGGACGAGTTCGCCAAGGCGCTCGGCCTGATCAAGGAGGGCAAGCCGATCCGCTACGAAGGCGTCATCGGTCCGGTCGCCTTCGATAAGTATGGTGACATCACTGGCCCGTTCCGGCTCTGGAAGATCGTCGACGGCAAGGTGACGACCGACGGCGAAATGACGACGGATGACGTCAACGCCTTGCAGGCGAAGCTTCAGTAGACTGCCTATGTCTTGTCCGGCATCGATCCCCTTCCATTGAGGTCGATGCCGGACAGTTGCATGTCCTGCCGGTTAGCCCGGCCCGGAAACGACCACCGCACCAGCGGCCGGTATGATCCAGGGGCAGGCATAGTAATCGGTGATGCGATTTATGATCCTGCCAGCGGCTTCGATCCGAACGGGATGGGCCGGCTTCCAACCGTCTTCGCCATGGTGGAGCACGAGCAGCACTGCCTCGCCATCGATCTCGCCAATCGCCATTTTCCAGGCCGTCGAGGCTCTTTCGTATTCGACGAAGTAAGGTGATTCCGACAGCCTGCCCTTGAAACAATCCGCGACTTGCAATTGGGCATCCGCGCTGGTCAGTGCCCGTACCCCGTCCCAGTCGCGGCGGTTGAACAGTTCGACATAGCGCCTGAGCAATTCCAGAAGTTCCGGATCGCTTTGGCGCTCCGAACGCACGATCGGCTCGCCCGACAAGGCAGCCAATTTCGAGCGGCCACGGCTCAACGCAGCCTTGACGCCACCCACGGTCGAGCCGACGAGATCGGCAGTCTCTTCCAGCGAATAGTCGAAGACATCCTTGAGCAGGACGCAGGCGCGCTCCTTGGGCGGCAGGTGAATCACCAGCCGTTCGATCGCGCGATCGGCACCCTGGCCCGCCGGCTCGACCAGCAAGATGATCTCATCCTCGGCGAAATTGGCCTCAGCCTGCTGGCGCACCTGCCGGCTTCGCAGGAAATCGATGCAGCGATTATGCGCGATGCGAAACAGCCAGGGGCGAAGGGCGCTCGCATCGTCCAGCGTCTCGATCTTCCGATAGGCCTCGAACAGCGCCTCTTGCATGACATCTTCGGCGTCGAGCGCCGAACCGGTCATGCGTGCGCAGTAGCGGTGCAGCCGGCCACGCAAAATGCGCGACCGTCTCCAGGAAGCCGGCGTAGCGGACGTCGAAAAGCCCTGTCGGGTCAAGTCTTGGCTGCATCTTTATGATACACGATCACAGCGGGACATAGGTCAGCGTAATGACGCCGTTCTTGAAGCGGTGCGTATCTATAAGCTCCAGCTTGACCAGGGACGGCTCGACATCCTGGAAAGCGCGTTTGCCATGGCCCACACGGGTCGGCACGATCGAGGGTTGATACTCGTCGACAAGCCTGTTGGCGAGCAGCGCCTGGTCGAGATTGCTCACTCCATACTTCAATATGTTGCCGCCGTTTTGCTGCTTGATCCCAGCGATCTCGGCAGCGACGTCGCCTTCGATCAGCGACGCGTTCCAGCTCACTTCCTTGAGGCTGCGCGACGCGACGAGCTTCTTCAGCCCGTTCATGCGGTCCATGTACTTGCTGCCTTTGACCTGCGGCCAGCGCGCCGAAAACATTTCATAGGTGACGCGGCCGAGCAGGAAAAAATCCGCCTCGCCGGCCTTTTCATAGGAGTGCTCCTTCATCTCCTCATCGAAGAAGGGTGACGCCCACTCCATTGGTGCCTCGATGACGCCGTCCAGCGAAATGAAGCTGCCCACTATCAATTTTCTCATCGCGTGTCTCCGGTTGCGCAACAGACATCCCGTCGGACCCAAGGAACCGGCGAAAACGAAACCGGCCCGATCCACAGGATGCAGTGCCTAAGACGTTCCCGGTTCGACTTTGGATACGCGTGAGGATCGTTTGAGTTAATAGACAGGCTTGGCCATGTGCCGGGGCGTCGGCCACTCCGTCGTAATCCCCGGCTGCACCGGCCGCTCGAGATAGGTCGAGAGCACGACGTAGCTTCGCGTCGAGGTGACGCCGGGTGTTTCGTAGAGGCGCGACAGCAGGCCTTCGAGTGCTCGCGTGTCCTCGGTGCGGACCTTGATCAGCATGCATGTGTCGCCGGCCACCGAATGGATCTCCTCGACTTCGGGGTGTTCGGAAATTGCCATCAGCTCCGGCGTCTTTCCCCATCCCTTCGTGTCGATATGGACGAAGGCAAGCAGCGGCTTGTGCACCGCCTTGGGATCGATGATGACCGCGGTGTTGCGGATGGCGCCGCTGCGCCGGAGGCGCTTGACGCGTTCATGGGCTGCCGGCGGTGAAAGGCCGACGCGGTCGCCGAGCTCGGCATAGCTGATCGTGGCGTCGTCGACCAGAACGCCTAATATTTTTCGGTCGGTTGCATCGATATCGCGGGCGGCAGGCCTGTTCTGCGGAATGCCATCTGTTTCTTCATCCATATTAAAATTCCCGATTGATGCAGAATTTAATACGGCCATTATTGCCATATGTCGAACACTGATCAAGTCGCCACATTCGCAGCGGCCCCCAAGCCGCCAATCCCGGCACTAGCTTACCTGCTGACCGGGTGCATTGCCGTGATCGGCTCGAACTCGCTGGTGCTCGGTCCGATCGCACCGGCTGTGGCCGCATCGTTCGGCACAAGCGTGCCGGCGGTTATGATCGCGTCCGCCGCGTTCGGGCTCGGTACGTCGGCAAGCGCCTTGTTCCTGGCGCGCTACATCGACCGGCTCGGCGCCCGCCGCATGCTGCAAGCGGCGTTGCTGCTGCTGGCAATTGCGCTCGTCGCCAGCGCCGCTGCGCCGACCGTGCCGGCGCTGATCGCGGCCCAGCTTCTCGCCGGCATCGCTGCAGGTGTCGCCATGCCGGCAATCTACGCCAGCTCCGCCGCGATTGCGCCGCCCGGTCGTGAAAGCGGCACCATAGGCGTCGTGCTGACCGGCTGGACGCTAAGCATGGTCGCCGGCGTTTCGCTGTCGGCCGTACTTGCCGACCTGATGCACTGGCGCGCCGTTTTCGCGGCGGTCGCGGTGCTGGCAGCACTCGCCTTGGCCAGCCTGTCGCTGACGTCGTTGAGCGATGTCAGGAAGTGCGGTCCGGCGCCGACGCCGCTGGGCGCCTTGAGCGTTCCCGGCATCGTGCCGCTTCTGGTTGCCTGCGCCGCCTTCATGACCTCGTTCTACGGCGTCTACGGCTATCTTGGCGATCACCTTCACAATGGCTTGGGGCGGCCGGTCAGTGCCAATGGGCTTGCCGCGCTCGCCTATGGCGCCGGCTTTGGTGCGGCGGCACTTCTTGACGGCGTTATCGACCGCCTGGGCCCGCGGCGTGTCATGCCGTTCGCCTATCTGCTCGTCGCGGCCGTCTATGTCGCGATTGCTGCGGCAGGTGGCAGCTTCGGCCTGACCATAGCGATGATAGCCGTCTGGGGCCTTGCCAATCATTTCGGGCTGAACGTCCTGGTGATGCGCCTCTCGGCGCTCGATCCTGCGCGCCGCGGCACGATCATGGGTCTGAACAGCGCGGTCACCTATCTCGCGGTGTTCGTCGGCACCACGGCGTTCGGACCGCTTTATTCCACATTCGGTTTTGCGGCATCCGCGATGGTTGCAGCCTTGCTCATGCTGATCGCTGCTGCGGCAGCGGCGTGGCGTTCACCGAAGCTATAGCGCAGCCAGGCTTGCGTGTCGGTCCGGTCCTTCGATAGATGCTTGATGGATGGACAATACAACGCTTGAGACAACCGCCAATCCCCTGCCGCAGGAACTCGCTTTTCTCGGGGAGCGGCTTGCGGCGTTCAACGACAGTGATGTCGGCGCCTCCTGCAGGAAGGCATTGGCCGTGTTCGTGCGCGATGAGCACGGCGGTATTGTCGCCGGTATCTCGGGATATACCGCCTGGGGCTGGCTGTATGTGCAATGGCTCTGGGTCGATGAAAAACTGCGCGGCCAGCGCATGGCCGGCCGGATGCTCGAGGCGGCCGAGAGGGAGGCGATCGCGCGCGGCTGTCACGGCGCCTGGATCGACACGTTCAATCCCAAGGCTGCCAAGGCCTATGAGCGCCAGGGCTATCTGCCCTTCGGCGTGCTTGCCGATTTTCCCGTCGGCCGCAGCCGTATCTTCCTGCAGAAGAGATTGTTGGCTTGACTAGCCGGCAAGGCGTCCACCGCGCATCGGCCGGGGCACGCCGGTCGTGCTGGGGAAGCTGATCGGCAAGCCCCTAAGCACCCGCACTGCCAGGAAGGCAAAGCACTCCGCCTCCACCGCATCGCCCTTCCAGTCCATCGCCTCGGCCGGAACCGCTTCGACGCCGGCGCGGCTGGCAAGCATGGCCACCATCGTCGGGTTGTGGCGACCGCCGCCGCTGACCACCAGCCGCTTCGGCCGGTGTGGCAGAAGATCGAGCGCCTTGCCGACGGCGGCCGCGGTGAAGGCCGTCAGCAGGGCTGCGCCATCCGCGGCGTTCATTCCGCCCGCCATCGAGGCGCCGAAATCGAAACGGTCCAGCGATTTCGGGTAGGGTTTGGTCAAATACGGATGCTGCAGGAGCTTGGCCAGCCGTGCCTCGTCGACCGTGCCGGCGCGGGCAAGGGCGCCGTCGCGGTCCATTTCGCCGAGCCCCTTCGACTTGATGAAGTCGTTCAGCGGTGCGTTGGCCGGCCCGGTGTCGAAGGCGATGACATTGTCCTTGCCGTCCCACCAGGTGATATTGGCGACGCCGCCGAGATTGAGCACCGCCGTGTCGCCGCTGGCGTCGGCTTCGCGCAGCAGCGCGGCGTGATAGGCGGCCGAGAGCGGCGCACCTTGTCCGCCGGCGCGCATGTCGGCCGAGCGGAAGTCATAGGCAACTTTGGTGCCCAGGATTGCGTGCATCAGCTCGCCGTCGCCGAGCTGGCGGGTCTGGCCCAGTCGGCCCACTTGCGGGGCACGGTGCAGCACGGTCTGGCCGTGGAAGCCGACGACGCCGATGTCGGCCATGGTCAGGCCGTGGCTTTCGACAAGATCCTTGACCGCCGCGGACTGGGCGCGCGTCAGCGCCTCCTCTGCTTCGTGGAAGATTGCCGGTTCCGGCCCGGTGAAGTTCCACCTCCTTGCCTGCCTAAGCGTCTCTTCCAGCAAGGTCCGGATCGACTGCGGGTAGGGGGCCAGCGTGTAGGTGCCGAAATCCGCGATCCGCTCGCCGTCGGTCTTGATCAGCGCGACGTCGATATTGCCGTCCAGCACGGTGCCAGTCATCAGTCCGACGGCCCAGATTGGTTCGCCATTTTTCGGATTCATGATTGTCAGGCTCCATTGACGAGATCGCCGACCGCTTGCCGTAGCGCTGCGATCCCGCTGTTGAAATGACGTGTCGGATGGATCCGGTTGGTGAGCAAGGTCCAGGCTCTGCCTTTGTCAAAGTCGACCCACAGCCCGACACCGGTAAAGCCGGTATGCCCGATGGTTTCGGGGCTGCACAGCCGGCCGCCGGACCAGCCTTCGTAGGGCAGCTCCCAGCCATGGGTGCGGGTTGCCGACAAGGGCGTGCGCATCAGCGCTATCGAACTCGCGGATGCGCCGCTCCCGTCCAGCAGCCCTTGCACAAAGTCGAGGACCGAAGCCGCCGTTCCGAACAGGCCGGCGTGACCGGCACCTTGCAATGCCGAGCAATTGTCGTCGTGGACTTCGCCTGACAGCACGCGATGGCGCCATGTGCAGTCTTCTGTGGCCGCCGCTCCATCCGGTTCGGTGGAGAACGCGAAGCCCGGACCGGGATCCATGTCGCGAATGGTCTTGCCGGACAGGCGCTCCAGGGCGAAGCCGAGCAGGATGAAGTTGATATCGGAATAGACCGGCTCCCCGACTTGCCATTCGCGCTGCAGGACAAAGGCGCGCAACAGCTCGGGATCGCGGCCATAGGTGTAGATTGGAGCAACGGCGGGAAACGGCGTCTGATGGCCGAGGCACTGGCGAAACGTCACCTTCCGCTCCCAGGCTTTTTCGTCATATTGTCGAAGGTCGGGCAGGACCGAAATCAGTGGCGCGTCGAGGTCGATGACACCTTCTTCCGCCAGTGCCAGGATACGCGGCGTGGTGAAGATGACTTTGGTCAGGGATGCCAGATCGAACCAGGTCTCGGCATGCATCGGCCGCACCGTCGGCACGCGCTGGGCTGAGCCGATTGCCCGGACGATGCGTTGACCGTCCCGGTCGACTATGCCGAGCACGCCGCCCGGAATGCGCGACGCAGCCACGGCCGCTTCGAGCGGGGCGAATGCGCGGTCGAAGAGATCATGGTCGATCAATTGCGGCCTCCGTCTGAACGGCAGCGAGGAGGCTGTCGGCCTGACTCTGCATGCTTTCGGGTGATAATCATCACAAGTCCACCCGCGCTCTATGATCCGGCCCGAATTGCTGCCAATTGGCTGGGCCTGGCTCAAATCCCGGCGGACGCACGAGCGAGGGGACCTGGCGCGTGTCGAGCTCGAAACGTTCATGCCGCCGGTCTATGGAGGGAACGGCCGCGATAAGCTGTTTGGTATAGGAGTGCTTCGGCTCCGAGAGCACCGATCTGGCATCGCCGATCTCGACGATCTGGCCGGCATAGATGACCGCAATGCGATGGGCGATCCGCTCGACGACAGCCATGTCATGCGAGATGAACAGATAGGCCAGCCCGAATTCACGCTGCAGCTCGATCAAAAGCTCCAGCACCCTGGCCTGCACCGACACATCGAGCGCCGAAACCGCTTCGTCGAGGACGACAACCGAAGGATTGAGCATCAGCGCGCGAGCGATGCACAAGCGTTGCCGCTGGCCGCCGGAGAATTCGTGCGGATAGCGCTGCAGGCTGTTCTCCGGAAGGCCGACGCGTTTCAACAGCGCGGCCATTTTCGCCCTGGTTTCAGCAGTTATCCGTCCGCCGGTGGCGATCACCGGCTCTGCGAGGATGCTTTCGATGGTGAGTCTGGGATTGAGCGAGCCATAGGGATTCTGGAACACCATCTGCACGGGAAGCGCGCTCTGCCCGGCGGCGGCCTTGCGCGTGCTGGCCGAGATTGTGCCGCGCGTCGAGCGCACCAGCCCCAGAATCGCGCGGGCGGTGGTGGACTTTCCGGAACCGCTCTCGCCGACGACCGCCAATGTCTCGCCCGGCATCAGCTCGAAATCCACACCGTCCACCGCATGGATGGCACCGCTGGTACGACTGAGAAAACCACCCTTGACCGGAAATCGCACTACGAGGCCATCGACCTTCAGCGCCGGCTCGGCAGCTTTTTGCTTTTCACGTTGCGCGTCCCTGCGTGTCGCACCGCCGCCGGCGAAATGCGGCACCGCATGTAGCAGATGCCGCGTATAAGGATGCCGCGGGTCGTCCAATATCTGGTTCAGCCCGCCCTGCTCGACAGCTTCTCCGCTTTGCATCACCATGATCTTGTCGGCGATGCCCGCAACCAGACCGATGTCGTGGGTGATGAAGATCATCGACATCCCGGTTTCCTGCTTCAACTCGGCGAGCAGCGCCATGATCTGCGCCTGCACTGTAACATCCAGCGCCGTCGTTGGCTCGTCGGCAATGAGCAGGCGCGGGTTGCAGGCAAGCGCCATGGCGATCATCACCCGCTGCAGCATGCCGCCCGAAAGCTGGTTGGGCGTGTATTTCAGCCGCCGTGCAGCGTCGGGAATACGCACGCGGTCGAGCGCGTCCTTGGCCGCCGCCGTCGCTTGCCGACCGGTCAGGCCGCGATGCAGGCGAAACGATTCCTCGATCTGCCTGCCGATGGTCAGCACCGGATTGAGCGAGCTCATCGGCTCCTGGAAGATCATGCCGATTTCGCCGCCGCGGATCTTCGTCAGTTGCGGCTCGGCCGCGGCGGTCAGGTCGAAGATGCTGTTGTCGGCCCGCCTCAGCTTGATCGAACCCGCGGTGATGCGGCCGCCGCCATAATCGACAAGGCGATTGATCGACAGCGCGGTGACCGACTTGCCCGAGCCGCTTTCGCCGACGATGGCCAGCGTTTCGCCGTCGGCGAGATCGAAGCTGACACCGCGCACGACCTCATTGGCTTGCGGGTTGCGACCGAAGCCGACGCGCAATCCGCTGACGGACAGCAGGGGGATCATGCGATCGATCTCCGCATCTTCGGGTCGAGGACATCGCGCAACGCATCACCGAGCAGGTTGAAACCGAGGATGCTGATCATGATCGCCACGCCCGGGAAGATCATCAGCCAGGGAGCTGTCTCCATCAGATTGCGGCTGTCGCTCAGCATCAGGCCGAGCGAGGCGGCCGGCGGCTGCGTGCCGAGCCCGAGGAAGCTTAAGCCGGCTTCGGTCAGCAGTGCCCAGGCCAACGCCAGCGTCACCTGAACCGTCAGTGGCGCCACCAGATTGAGCAGCAGATGCCGTGTGACGATATAGCCCGCACTGCTGCCGAACGTGCGGGCCGCGTCGACGAACTCGCGCGCCCTGAGCGATAGAGCCGGACCTCGCACGACGCGCGTGAATATCGGCGTGTAGACGATGGCGATGGCAATGACGCTGGTCGAGGTTCCCGGTCCCGCAACCGCGACGATCAGCAGCGCCAGCAGGATCGCCGGGAACGCCAGCAGAACGTCCATGATGCGCATCACCAGGCCGTCCCAGCGGCGCCCGAACCAGGCTGCCGCCAGCCCGAGCACGGTGCCGGCCAGTGTCGCGACGGCGACCGAAAAGAAGGCCACGATGAAGGACTGGCCGATCCCGGTCATCAGCCGGCTTGCGACATCGCGGCCGAATAGATCCGTGCCCATCCAGTACGTGCTGTCAGGCGCATGCAGCCGCTCGACCCGGTGCTGCGTCAGCGGGTTGTCCGGCGTCAGCCCCAGCATGCCAAGTATGGCAAGCAGCAGATAAAGCGCAACGATGGCACCGCCGATGCGGCCGCTGGTGTGCGCAAGTATAGCCCGCAATGTCGCCATCAGTGCTCGCTTAGCCGAATACGCGGATCGAGCGCGACATAGGCGAGGTCGACTAGGAGATTGACGATCATGAAGTTGAAGGCGATGAACAGTACGCTTCCCTGCACCAGCGCATAGTCGCGCTGCAGGATGGCGTCCAGCACCATCCGGCCGAGACCGGGCAGCGCAAAGATCTGCTCGACGATGACTGCCCCGCCCAGGAGATAGCCGAACTCTATGCCGCTCAACGTCACGACCGGGATGAGCGCGTTGGGCAAAGCATGCCGCCAGATGACGCCGCGCGCCGAAACGCCCTTGCTGCGCGCCGTCCTGACATAGTCGTCGCTGAGCACATCGAGCATCGCCGAACGCGATATGCGGGTCACCGAAGCCGCGAAGGCAAAACCGAGCGTCACGGCGGGCAGTAACAACTGGCCTAGATTGCGCAGCGGATCCCGCCACAGCGGCGAAAACTCGCCCATCGCCGGCAAAACGCCAAACCCCGCCGACAGCGTGTAGATGATCAGCAGGGCAAGGACGAAGTTCGGCGTCGACTGCCCGATCATTGCGGCAACGCGCACGCCGAGGTCGGACAGCTTTTCATTATGGGTGGCGGCAAAAATCCCGGCCGGCATGCCGACAACCAGGGCGATGACCATCGACAGCAGGGCGAGCTCCAATGTTAGCGGGAAACGCTCGAGGACGACGTCGAGCACCGGCCTGCCATAGGTGGACGAAATGCCGAGATTACCTTGGAAAAGACCAAGCAGCCAGCGCCAGTACTGGATGAACCAGGGCTGGTCGATGCCGAAATAAGCTGCAAGCGCATCGCGCTGCTGCGGCGTCAGCAGGCCGGCTTCGGTCCCCAGCATTGCCGTGATCGAATCGCCCGGAACCATCCGGATCGCCAGGAACACCACGATGGACACGCCAAGCAGGACGAGAGGGAAGGTCGCCAGTCGCCGCATCAGATAGTTCACGCGAAGAACATCCTCTCGTCCGGCATCAAAGAGCTACTGGATCGTCACCTTGGCGAGGCTGAACAGCGAACCTGTCGGCACCGGTTCGAATCCTGCGATATTCTTCTGCTGTGCCGTGTAGCTGTAGGACGTGTAGAGCCAGATCCAGGGCGACATCTCGGTGATGTGCTTCTCGAAGTCGGCGAAGATCGCTTTGCGCGCCGCCGGGTCGGTCTCGGTGCGGCCCTTCTGCATAAGGCTGTCCAGCGTGTCGTCGATATAGTTCGCGACCTTCTGCAGATTGCCCGTCTTGGTCCAGTAGCGGTTGTACATAGTGTAGGGATCGGCCCTGCCGCCGTTCAGCGCGATGGCCATGTCGAAATCACCCTTCAGCCAGGCATCGACATAGACATTGAGCTCCATCATCTTGATGTCGAGCTTGACGCCGATTTCTGCGAGTTGCGACTGGATGACCTGGGCTTCCGCCGCTGCCGTCGGCGGCTCGCCGGTGGCGCCGATCACGGTCGCCGAAAAGCCGTCGGCGTAGCCGGCCTCAGTCATCAACTGCTTGGCCTTCTCAATGTCGCGCTTATAGCAGAACAACTTGCTTGGATCGGTCGCCAGCGCCGGGATGGTCAGCGGGCCGGTGACCTTGCCTTCGCCGAGCGAGGCGGTGTCCAGCACTTCCTGCCGGTCGATGGCGCAGGAGATCGCCTGACGCACCTTGAGTTCGGTCATCGGCTTGCGGGAAGGATTGAGCTGCAGCACGTGATAGGCAAGCACCGGCACGCGGTTCAACTGCAGGCTGGCTTCCTTGGGCACCAGCGTGGCGACAAGCGGGTCGTTGAGCAGGGCAAAATCGATCTGCTTGGTGCGCATCGCTGCCAGGATCGCCGTCTCGTCCGGCAGCACGCTGATCTCGATGCCGTCGACACCGATCGTGCCGCCCGCCCAATCCTTGTTGGCGACAAGCACTTCCTTGGAATTCGGATCCCATTTCTCGAGCTTGAAAGGACCTGAGCCGATCGTCGTCGTGCCAATCGAGCCGGCCGTGATTTCGCTTGCCGGGACGATCGCCGCATTGACGTCGCTCATCGCCGTCAGGATCGGCACATCCGGCTGCGAGAGGTGGAACACGACGGTGGCTGGATCGGGCGTGTCGATGCTGGCGATCGAGAGAAAGTTGGCGCGCGCCGCAGCACCCGTCTTCTCGTCGAGTATGCGCTCGAACGATGCCTTGACGTCGGCCGAGGTCACGGCGGCGCCGTTCTGGAATTTTGCTTTCGGATTGAGCTTGAAGCTCAGCTCCTTGCCGTCCGGCGAGAACTGCCATGAATCGGCAATCGCGGGCGTGATTTGCAGGTTTGCGTCGAGCCGCACCAGCGGTTCGTAGATCAGCTCCAGCAGCCGCAGTGAGGAGAATGCCGTCTGCTTGTGGGGATCAAGACCGGTGGCGTCCTGCGACCACGCCATGTGCAGCGTCGCCGCACTCGCCTGCACCGGGAGCGCGGCGAGGCCAACCATTGCCGCGAGCGTCATGCCGGAAAGCAGTTTCTTGCCAATGTACCGTACCATTGTCGTCTCCCATTATCGTTAAACGTGATGCCTTGCAGTTCCCCGGACCGCTTCAAAGGGACACACGCCCCGGAACATCGGCCCAGTATCCATGCGGTCTTACACCGTCTTTTCGCCTATCGCCTTGCGCAGGAAACCTCCCGCGTTGGCAAGCGCCTTACGTGCTTCTTCGACACCCATGCCGGTGATCGTCACCAGGATTGCCAGTTTTACATCATTGCCGGTCTGGTCGAGTGCCTGTCGTGCCTGCTGTGCCGCGCAGCCGGTCGTCTGCATCACGATCCTGACCGCCCTGGCGACAAGCTTCTTGTTGCTTGGATTGAGGTCAACCATAAGGTTCTGATAGCTCTTGCCGATGCGGATCATGCTGGCGGTAGACAGCATGTTGAGCACCAGCTTTTGCGCGGTTCCCGATTTCAGCCGGGTCGAGCCGGTGAGGACCTCCGGGCCAACCACCGGGGAGATGGCAATATCGGCAATGCCGGCAATGGTCGATCGAGGATTGCAGGACAGCGCCACGGTGGTGGCTCCCACCTGCTTGGCATAGGTCAAGCCGCCGATGACATAGGGTGTGCGTCCGCTGACAGCGATGCCGACCACCACGTCGTCGGCGGTCAGCTTGATGTCCTGCAGCGCCTTTATTCCCTGTTTCGGATCGTCCTCGGCGCCTTCCGCAGAGTGCACCAGTGCGTCGACACCGCCGGCGATCAGGCCCACAACCATGTCCTCGGGTACGCCGAAGGTCGGCGGACATTCCGAGGCGTCGAGGACGCCGAGCCGGCCGCTGGTGCCGGCGCCCATATAGACAAGGCGTGCACCCTTCTGGAACGCGCTCACGATCCGGTCCACGACCGCAGCAATATCGGGGATGACCTTCTCGACGGCTGCCGCAACGCCTTTGTCCTCGTCATTGATCTTGCGCAGCACCTCGAGGGTCGGCAACAGATCGATGTCCATCGTCTTCGGGTTCCGGTCCTCGGAAACCAGCCGCTCCAGCTCCGACATCAACCCTTGTTCGACCACTTCGCTTACTTTCAAGTGCGACTGCGAGCCCGCGGCAAGCGGCGTCCAGTGCCTGCACCTGGCCGTCGGCTCCGTACCGGCTGCGCCGGCTCTATTTTGTTAACTTTTTAGAATTCGATATTCCCTGTGTCAACGGAAAGCAGGAATATTATATTCCTTGCCGGGCAAGGCATCACTAGCGGCAGAGCGATTTTCTGGCCAGGATTATGGCTCCCGAAACCGCGTCGCCGTCGGCCGGCTTCAGTCGTCGGCGGACGTCGGGAGCGAGCCATGGCTCAAGCGGGCTGGACAAACCTCCGAGCAGCGTTACCCGCGGCGCGCCTTTTTCGAACAGCACCCGCACGAACGTGTCGATCTGCTCGGCAGCGCCCTGCACGATCCGCCGACCGGCCGGATCGCCCTGGTCGGCATGGCGGATCACCATCGGCGCCATGGCGGCATAGTCGGTCGCGCTGGCGCGGTCCATCCAGGCCACCGCCTCGAACGGATCGTCCTTGAAGCGCTGCATCACCTCGGCCAGCAGCGCCGTCCGCTCATGCCGGCCGTCATGGGCTCGCAAGGCAAGCTGCACTGCCTTCAGTCCGAGATCGGCGCCGCTGCCCTCGTCGGAAATCGGAAAACCGTAGCCGCCGACGCGCAGGTCTCGCCCTTCGACAAAGCCGAGCCCGATCGAACCGGTCCCGGCTATGACGATAGCGCCGTCTTGACCCGAATGCGCGCCAAAGCAAGCCGCGATGCCGTCGCTGACGAAGTCGATGGTCGCAAAGGGATGTTCGATGCCACGAAACGCCTCGAGCGCACCCTTACGGCCGATACCGGCAACACCGACACCGGCGCGGATTCTGGCGATTTCCGCCGCCGCGAACCCTGCCTCGTCGATCGCCGCGCCAAAGGCTTTGGCAATCGAGGCCCAGGCCGCCTCTATACCGAGCCGCGTTGTCGCCGGGCCCGACAGGCCTTGCCCGAGCACGGTTCCTGCCTCGTCTTCGACACGCGCCCGGCAGCCGGTTCCGCCGCCATCGACGCCCAGGAAATAATGCGGAGACGCCGTACGGGTACTCATTGCCTTATTCGTTCGATCTGGGCGCCACACAGCCGAAGCTTGCGGTCCAACTGCTCGTAGCCGCGATCGAGATGATAGACGCGGTTGATCGTCGTCTCGCCCTCCGACACCAGCGCTGCCAGCACCAGCGAGACTGAGGCGCGCAGGTCGGTCGCCATCACTTGCGCGCCCTTCAGCTTCTCGCCTCCGCGCACCAGCGCCATGGTGCCTTGCAGCTTGATGTTGGCGCCGAGCCGCATCAGTTCGGGCACATGCATGAAGCGGTTCTCGAAGATCGTCTCGCGCAACAGCGAAGCGCCCTCGGCACAGCACATCAACGCCATGAACTGCGCCTGGAGATCGGTCGGAAAGCCCGGATAAGGCTCCGTCGTCACGTCGACCGCCTTGAGCGACCCGTCTCTCGATACGATCAGCCCGCGGTCGCCCGGCCATATTTTTACACCGGCTGCTTCGAGCAGCTGGACGACGGATGCCATGTGCTCGAGCCGCGCATGGGTCAGCTCGAGCTGGCCGCCGGTGATAGCCGCTGCGACGGCATAGGTGCCGGCCTCTATCCGGTCCGGGATGATGTCGTGCGTGGCGGCGCGCCAGTCTGTGCTGCCCGCGATCAGGATACGGTGCGTGCCGGCGCCCTCGATCCGCGCGCCCATGGCGTTCAGGCAGGCGGCAAGATCGGCCACCTCCGGCTCGCGCGCCGCATTGAGGATCTCGGTTTCTCCCTTTGCAGTCGTCGCCGCCATTATAGCCGTTTCGGTAGCGCCGACCGACGGCGAGCTCAAAACGATGCGCGCGCCTTTCAGTCCGCCCGGCGCAGACGCGACGATCAGTCCGTTTTCGATCGCGATATCGGCGCCAAGTGCGGCAAGTGCGGTGACATGCATGTCGACCGGCCGTGCGCCGATGGCGCAGCCGCCAGGCAGCGAGACCCGGGCATGGCCGAAGCGGGCAAGCAGTGGACCGAGAACCAGCACCGTCGCGCGCATGCGCCTGACTGTATCGTAGCTTGTCTCCCTGGAGACGGCAGCACTGGTATCGATTGTGGCAGCATGCGCCGATCTGGTGACTTCGGCCCCATGAAGGCCGACGACGCCAAGCATGTTGTCGACATCCGTCACCTCAGGCAGGTTGGTCAGCTGCAGCGGATAGGGGTTGAGCAACGCCGCCGCTATTTGCGGCAAGGCCGCGTTCTTGGCGCCGGAGATCGTCACCGCGCCCTCAAGCCTGTGCCCGCCGACGATCCGCAATTTGTCCATGGCTCTGACCTAATCCCGAGCTGTCGCCGAGTCTACGATCTTTCATATCCGAATTGTCGACGTGCCCGAAGGCTGGGCCGCAACCGCACCAGTCGAGATTTGATGGATCATTCTTGGCTGTCAATCAGAGACGGAATAATTTATTCCTTGGCTTGGCATTGTCGATGATAGGCAATGGGGGAACGCATGTCCGTCCTGAAGAAGATCGAGGCCAAGCTCGAAATCATGGCGCCCGGCGACCGCGAGATCGGTCGGTATATCGTCGATAATCCCGACCAGATGCTCCGTCTGTCGACGGCGGCGCTTGCCGCCGAGATCGGCCGCAGCCAGTCGAGCGTCGTCAAGTTCAGCCAGAAGCTCGGCTATGACAGCTATCAGGAGCTTAAGCTCGCCGTCAGCGAGGCCAAGTCGCAGGAGTGGCACGTGCCGGCCGGCATGATCCACGGTTCGATCGAGGTCGGCGACAGCTATCTGGTCATCCTGCGCAAGCTGATCGGCAGCAAGCTTTCGTCGATGCAGCAGACCGTCGCGGCCAACACCGAGCAGGAAATCGGCAAGGCCCTTGAAGCCTTGAACGGTGCGCGCCGCATTCATTTGGCTGGCGTCGGCGCATCCTCGCTGGTGGCGCGCGATTTTTCCTACAAGCTGATGAAGCTCGGCCGCAACGTGCTGCACGACAGCGACAGCCATGTGCAAATGGCCAATGTCTCGACGCTTGGACGAGGTGACGTGCTGTTCGCGCTCTCCTATTCCGGGGCGAGCATCGAAACCCTGCGGATATCCGAACTCGCTCGCAAACGTGGCACCACCGTTATCGCCGTCACCGGACTTCGCGACAATCCGCTGAGCCGGGTTGCCGACATTCGCCTCTACACGATCGCCGATGAAGAGCGCGCGCGCTCTTCATCGATAACCGCGCGTGATGCACAACTGACGCTAACCGACCTGCTGTTCATCCTGCTCGTGCAGAAGCAGCCTGACGCCAATGAATACGTCCACAACAGCGAATTGGCCGTCTCGGTGCTGAAGGCTTAGTCGTTGGACGCGTCTCACCCGCCCTCCTTGACCAGTGCGTTTACTAGCGACCCAGAAGGTTGCGCTCGACTGTCTTGAGATGGGCGAGCATCGCCTGGTTGGCGCTTTCCGGATCACGGCGCAGCAATGCATCCAATATCGTCTGATGCTCGTCGCAATAAACGCGCCTGCGCTCCTCCGAGAATGAGCGCTTTTTCATTTCGAACCAAGGCGATTGGTTGCGGATAGTGCGCATGAGATTGTGGATCTCTTTCAGGAAGTCATTACGGCAGCAGGCGAAGACGCGGTGGTGGAACTCGGCGTCCCAATGCCGGCGCCGGCGGCATCGGCCAGCTTTTGGTGCAATGGGCACGCCATCTCGGCGCAACGGTCATTGCAACGGTGTCGAGCGACGATAAGGCGCGTATTGTCGAACGCCTCGGGGCGCATCATGTCATTGTCTATTCGCGTGAGAATTTCACTGAGGCCGTCATGCGGCTGACGGGAGGCGTCGGCGCCGATGTCGTCTACGATGCGGTCGGCAATGATACGTTCGGCGGCTCGCTGGCGGCGCTTCGCATTCGCGGTCACCTCGTCAGTTTCGGTCAGGCGTCAGGGCCGATCGGCAATTGGGACATCGGCCGCTTTGCATCGAAGTCGATCACCATATCGCGTCCCAACTACGCGCATTACACCGACACGCCCGAAAGACTGGCCCCGCACGTCGAGCGGTTTTTTGCTGCGCTACGACAGGGTGTCGTCAGGATTGAACCGCCCAAGCGCTACAGCCTATTCGATGCCGGCGACGCTCACCGCGACCTCGAAGCCAGGCGAACGACGGGCGCATTGGTGCTGGTGCCGTAGCCGACACTCGGTCGAAACAAATGTTGACAATGTCATCTGTTGTTGCGACAGCGTTCAGCCTCGAATTTGACGGCCGGGTGGCACAATGGACGACCTTGGAGCACAGGAACAAGCGGTTCTCGACCTCATTGCGGCGAACCCGTTTGCCGGCCAGCAGGATATAGCAACCGCGCTCGGCATCGCCCGCTCGACGGTCGCAGCCCACATCGTGCAACTCGTCAACAAGGGCTACATTCTCGGCCGTGGTTACGTCTTGCCGACGTCCAAGCGCATGGTCTGCGTCGGCGGCGCGGTGCTCGACCGCAAATACCACGCCAGGAAGGATCTGATTTTCGAGACGTCGAACCCGGTCGACGGCTATCGCAGCTTCGGCGGGGTTGCCCGCAACGTCGCCGAAAACCTTGCCCGCCTCGGCGTCGACATAAGCTTCGTCTCGATCGTCGGCGACGATGAAACCGGCCGCTCGCTGGTGCGGCACCTGCGCGATCTTGGCGCCGATGTCAGCCAGGTCATCACCACCACGGAGCGGCCGACGGCGGAATACGCGGCCATCCTCGACCGCAACAACGACCTCGTGCTCGGCATTGCCGACATGGAGATCTTCGATCTGTTTTCGTCGTCCTATCTCGACCGCTTCTGGCCGCATCTGGCTTCGGCGACATGGGTGTTCATCGACTGCAATCTGCCGGCCGCGACTATCGCAGCACTGATGTCGCGCAAGCAGGGTGCGCGCTTCAAGCTCGCAGTCGACACGGTATCGGCGCCGAAATCAGCGCGCCTGCCGAAGGACCTGACCGGCATCGATCTTCTGTTCACCAATCATGACGAGGCCAATACGATGCTCGGCATGACAGATGCCGACAGGCGGCTAACGCCGGAGGAGGCAGCGGCAGCGCTGCGCGGGGCCGGCGCCGGCGAGGTGATCGTGACCGTGGGCGCGCATGGATTTGCCGTTGCGACCGAGAGCGGTGTGACGACCATGCACTCCGTCCCGGCGCAGCCCGTCGATATCACCGGCGCCGGTGACGCGATGATTGCCGGCACTCTGTACAAGGTGCTTTCGGGTGAGCCGGTCGCTCATGCCGTGCGCACCGGCGCGCTGCTTGCCACACTGACCACCGAGAGCGAATCCAGCGTCCATCCCGATCTGTCGCCGCGCTTCCTTGCCGCCGGCATGTATCGCGTTCCTGCCTGAAAGCGAGATGATATGAAACCTTCCCTTGTCCACTTGAACGACGAAGTCGCTACGGCGCTTGATGAAGGCCGCGCCGTGGTGGCACTGGAATCGACGATCATCACCCACGGCATGCCCTATCCGGCCAATCTGGAAACTGCTCGCGGTGTCGAGACCGTGGTGCGTGAAAACGGCGCCGTTCCCGCCACGATCACTGTGGTCGCCGGCAAGATCAAGGTCGGACTTGACGACAATGAACTGGAAGAGTTGGCAGCGGCAAAGGGCGTGGTCAAGGCTTCCGGGCGCGATCTCGCCGCCATCATGGTGCGCGGCGGCTCGGCCGGAACCACCGTCTCGGCGACGATGCGGATTGCCGCTTTAGCTGGGATCGGTATTTTTGCGACCGGCGGCGTCGGTGGCGTGCATCGCGGCGCCGAAGCCACTTTCGATATCTCCGCCGACCTGACCGAACTCGGCCAAACCGGCACGACCGTTGTCTGCGCCGGAGTCAAGTCGATCCTCGATATTGCGAAGACGCTGGAATATCTGGAAACGCAGCGCGTGCCGGTGATCGCATACCGGAGCGACGATTTTCCGGCCTTCTACACCCGCTCCAGCGGGCTCAGGGCCGATCATCGCCTCGACACGCCCGACGAGATCGCGCGAGCCATGCTGCTGCATGACGAGATGGAATCCGGCACCGGCATTCTCGTCGCCAACCCTATCCCAGAAGCGGACGCGCTCGATCCGGCGTTCATCGACGGCACGATCGCAGCGGCCGTGGCTGAGGCCGAGAAGCGCGGCATCGGGCGCAAGGAGCTAACGCCGTTTCTGCTCGCACGCATCAATGAGCTTTCGCAGGGCCGCAGCCTGAAGGCCAACATCGCGCTGGTCCGCAACAACGCCGCGCTTGCTGCCCGCATCGCGGTTGCGCATGCGGAATTAAAGGGCGCGACCGGATAGAGGCAGCACCCGGCCAGCGCTACCTGCCTTCGATTTCAGCCCGGCGCGAGGTCGAATATGCGCCCGGCATTGAGGATGTTGTTCGGGTCGAAGGCTGCTTTCAGGCGGCGCATGGCCGCGATCTCTGCATCGCTGCGCACAAGGTGCAGCCATTCCTTCTTGTCGAGGCCGATGCCATGCTCGGCCGAGACGCCGCCGCGGGCGGCGGCAACACCGCGGTACACGACGCCGTATGCGGCCGCCGGATCCGCGGTGCGAACCTGATAATGCAGATTGCCGTCGCCGAGATGGCCGAAGACGTAGATGTCGGCGCCAGGGTCGACGGCCCTGATGGCGGCTTCTGTTTCGCGCAGGAAAGTCGCCATTCTCGCCAGTGGGATGCTGAGATCGACGCCGATCAGGCCTGCCATCGAAAACAGGAAACGGTTGACCTCCTCGCGCACCGCCCAGAGCGCCCGGAATTCGCGCGGCGATTGCGAGACGACCACGTCGTCGATCATGCCATCTTCAACCGCCTGCATCAGCACCGCGGCAAAACGTTCGCCGTCGCGGTCGGGCTCGCTGCCCTGTATCTCGGCAAGCACATAGACGGGCGAGCCGGCGGGCAGCGGCGCCGGCGCCTCCATTCCGGCGATCATGGCGCCATAGAGCGGTGCGAAATTCACCTCATAGGCCGACAGCAAGGGCCCGAGCTTTCGCTTGAGCAGCGCAAGCAACGTGATCGCTGCGTCCAGCGAAGCGAGCGCGCAGAAGGCGTTGACCTCGGTGGCTGGCTTCGGATGCAGCCGCAGGGATGCGCGCGTGACCACGCCGAGCGTGCCCTCGCTGCCGATGAACAATTGGCTGAGATCGTAGCCGGAGTTGTCCTTCGCCAAACCCTTGAGCGAGGTCAGGATACTGCCGTCGGCAAGCACCGCTTCCAGCCCAAGCACCTGCGCCCGGTACATGCCGTAGCGCAGCACGCGGATGCCGCCGGCATTGGTGGCGACATTGCCGCCGACGGTGGCCGATCCGCGCGCTCCGATGTCGACGCCGAACAGCAAGCCGGCCTCATCGGCGGCGTCCTGCACCGTTTGCAGCGGCGCGCCGGCCTCGGCGATGATGGTCGCCGCCTCGCGGTCGAGGGCTTCAACGGAAGTCATGCGCTCCAGCGACAGCACAGCTTCGCCGGGTTGGATGCGAGCGCCGCCGGCGAGCCCGGTCCGGCCACCTTGGATCACAAGCCTCTGCCCGATTTCATTGCACAGGCGCAGTATGTCCGACACCTCGCCGGCAGTGCGCGGTCGCAGCACGACCTCCGGCCGCGCACCGGTCTTGCCGTCGGGGTCTTCCCTGTAACGCGGCCCGGCCTCATCGGCCGAGACGATCGCCGACCGATCCAGCCGACCCTCAAGTCGCGACAGAAGCTCGGCGGTCAGCGGGGACAGAGCGCTCACGGATGTTGTCGTCATGCGCCGCTCCTGCAACAGGCCGACGATAGACATGGACTGCTGTTTGTCAAACCTGTGCGGGACTGCCAATCGTGGACGGCCTCAGGCTCTGCCTTTCAGGAACTCGATCACCATCGCTGCGGTCCAGGTGAAGCGATTGCCGCCGAGCGGCTCGCCACTGAGGGGATCGTAATATTCGGCAAAACCGCTCTCGGCGATCAGCTCGAGACTGGATTGCGTGATCCGTTGTGCGATTTGGCTGTGGCCGGCGGCGGCAAGGCCGTCGGCGATCATGTAATTGACCACCAGCCAGACCGGGCCGCGCCAATAGCGCTTGGCATCAACGCGGGGATCATCGAGATCGTGCGAGGGGACGATGTAACGCGCCTTGCCGGCGATGCGCTCGATCGTTGCAGCGATGGTCGCTGCCCGGCTTTCCGGGATGGCCGAAAACACCGACAGAATGCCGCCGACCGACGCGCTGTCAACGAGCTTTCCGGCCACTCGGTCGAAACAAATGTACTGGCTATGCGCGTCGCTCCACAGCCGTTCCATTGCCGAAAGCCCCTTTTCGGCACGGGCGCGGTTGGCCTTGGCGATCTTCATTTCGCCAAGTGTCTCGGCGAGATCGGCAAGATCGGCAGCGGAACGGATCAAGATGGCGTTGAAGCCGGGATCGACGACCTGGAATGGCGAGGCATCGTGCAGTCTGGCATTCTCCCAGCCAAGCCCGCGGAAATGCTGCAACAGCCAGATATAGCGGTCATACTGTGCCTCGGTTGGACGATGCGCCGGATCGGCGTGCAGGATGTCGCGGCGGGTGTAGGGCTCGACGCCTTCGGTCGGCACGCGCTCGAAGGCGTCGTCCCAGTCAATCGAGTTGTCGCGGCCGGACTCCCATGGGTGGATTATGGCGACCAACCCTTCGCCGTTCGGGTCGCGATTTTCGTAGAACCAGCGGTGCCAGATATCGATTTTTGGCAAGAGCGCACGGGCGCGCTCGGCCGCCAGTTTCTTGTCCTTTGCCCGGTCGAACAGGCGGCGCACGGCAAAGCCGGCGACCGCCGGCTGGGTGATGCCCGAGGTGGCGGTCGGGCGGTCCGTTCGCCAGACCTCAGGTCCGGGGAAATAGCCGTCGCTCCAGACATGGAAGACGATGTGCGGCACCATGCCGTCTGGCCACTGGTGGGCGAACAGCGTGTCGATCTCGGTCCAGGCCCGAGCCTCATCGTAGTGGGCAAGACCGAGCGCGGTCAGGCAGGAATCCCAGTTCCACTGGAACGGGTAGAGGCCCTTGGTCGGGATGGTGTAGTCGCCGTGGTCGTTTTCCCTGAGCACCTCGACGGCACGGGCGATGGTTTCGTTGACGGCAAGAGAGATCATTGAAGCGTTCGTACTTTCGAGATTGAGGGCGTTGGCGGGATCAAAGGGCGTTGGTGGTTTCAGGATCGAACCAGCGGATGCGATCGGCTTTGGGCGCAAGCCGCAAGTGATCTCCGACGGCGACCGCGGCGTTCGATTCGAGGATGGCGCGGAACAGGCCGCCCTCGACATCGCAGGTGACCAGCGTGTGCGGGCCGAGCGGCTCGACGACGCGCACGGTGGCATGCAGCCCCTCGTCACCTGGATCGACATCTTCGGGGCGAATGGCGAATTCAATTTTGTGCTTGTCGAATTTGGGGCCAGGCAGCGTCAGCCCGGCGACGGTCCAACTGCCGTCTGCCGCCTTGGTCGCTGGGATGAAATTCATCGGCGGGTTGCCGATGAAGGAGCCGACGAAGCGGGCCGCCGGATTGCGGTAGACCTCTACCGGCGAGGCGGCCTGGACGATACGGCCCTGATGCATGACGGCGATGCGGTCGGCGAGGCTCATCGCCTCGACCTGGTCGTGGGTGACGTAGATGGTGGTGGTCTTGGACGCAGCGAGCACGCCCTTGAGCTCGGCGCGCATTTCGAGCCGCAGCAGCGCGTCGAGGTTCGACAGCGGCTCGTCCATCAAGATCACGTCAGGCTCCATCGCAAGTGCCCGGGCCACAGCCACGCGTTGGCGCTGGCCGCCGGAAAGCTGGCCCGAATAGCGCTTCAAAAGCTGCTCGATATGCATAAGCTCTGCAGTGCGGTTGACGCGCCCCTCGATCTCCTGCTGCGGCAGCTTCTTCATGCGCAGGCCAAAGGCGATGTTTTCGAAGACGGTCAGGTGCGGAAAGACGGCGTAATTCTGGAACACCATGGCTATGCCGCGCTCGCGCGGCGGCAGATGGTCGACGCGGCGGCCGCCTATCCAGACCTCGCCCTGGCTTGGCGTTTCCAGCCCGGCGACGATCCTCAGCAGCGTCGTCTTGCCGCAACCCGAGGCGCCAAGCAGCACCATGAATTCCTGGTCGGCGATGGTCAGGTCGATCGAATGCAGCGCGGTGAAGCCGCCGAAACGTTTTGCGACCTGCTTAATGGCGATCTCAGCCATCGGCGTTCTCTTTTGTGCGCGTCATCGGTTGGCGATCCCCCACATGGCGAACAGATATTTGCGAACGGCGAAGATGAAGATCAGCGCCGGGATGACCAGTGCCGCGCCACCGGCGAATTTGAGGTAGAGCGGCGATTCGCCGAGGCTCTGCAGCAGGAAGGCGGTCAGCGTCCGGTTCTCGATGGTGAGCACGGCGGCGGCAAACACCTCGTTCCAGGAGATGGTGAAGGCAAATACCGCCGATGCCGCGATACCCGGCAGCGCGAGCGGTAGAATGATTTTTCGGAATGCCTGCAATCTCGTGCAGCCGAGCGTCCAGGCCGCTTCCTCCAGCTCGACGGGAATGCCGGAGAACAGCGAGAAGGTGATTAGCACCGCAAACGGCAGCGCCAGCGTGGTGTGGACCAGCGCCAGCCCGATCGCGGTGTCGTCGAGGCCGGTGCGGATGAACATCACCGCCAGCGGCAGTGCCAGCAGCGGCAGCGGAAAGGCGCGGGTCATCAGCACCAGGAAACGGAACGTCTCCTTGCCCGGGAATTCGAATCGCGACAGCGCGTAGCCCGCGGGTGCGCCGAAGCCGATCGAGAGGAGCATCGTCAGCGTGGCGACGAGGACGGAGTTCCACAGTGCCTTGGCGACACCGGCGAAATTGATGAAGAAAGAAAGGCTGCCGAAATCGAATGACGGGAAGAAGCGCTTGGGAAAGGCGGTCACCTCTTCCGGCGACGACAGTGCGTTGACGATCAACAGATAGATCGGCAGCAGCACCCAGACGCAAAGCAGGATGACGGTGGCGACCAACAACCAGTTGCCGGCTTTGCGGGCCTCAGGCGCGGCAATCGAGAGCTCCGCGACGGTGCTCATATGCGAGCCTCCTTCGGCACACGCAGCACCCGCAGGAAGAACAGCGTGAAGCCGATCGAGATGGCGAGGATGAACAGCGCCATGGCGGCGGCGACATTGTGGTCCTGCAGCGTGAACTGCCAATTGTAGGTCTCGCCCATCAGCACCGGCAGATTGGTGCCGCCGAGTGCTGCAACCACGGCAAAGACCTCAAAGGCAAGGATGACGCGCAGGATGATCGCCGTCTGCAGGCTTGGGCGCAGCAGAGGCAGCGTGATCTTGATGAAGCGCTTCCACGGACTAGCGCCAAAAACCTCCGCCGCCTCGTAATATTCCCGGGGGATCAGCCCCATGCCGGCGACCAGAATGACCATCATGATGGCGGTCGCGCGCCAGATCTCGGCCAGCGCCACGGCAATGAAGATCGTCAGCTTGCTCTGGTAGCCGAGGAACATGACCGGCCTGTCGATGACGCCGAGATTGGAGAGCAAGGTGTTGAGGAAGCCGGACTGGTCGAAGATGGCGAGCCAGATCAGCCCGGCGGCGAGATCGGAGATGCCAAGCGGAATAGCGAAGATGTAAAGCGCAGCGCTGCGCCCGGCCGCAAGTCGCGACACCATCGTTGCCATCAGCAGCGCCATGACCAGCTGGATGGGCACGACGACGGCGCTGAGAAGCAGCGTGTTGCGAACAGTGACCGGAAACTTCCAGCTGCTGGCCATGGTGCGGAAATTGTCGAGTGTAAAGCTGCCGTCGCGGGTGAACGCCTCGAAGGCGACCAACACGAACGGGTAGAGGAAAAAGACGCAGAGGAACAGCGTCGCCGGCATCAGCAGCAGATAGGGCAGGGCCTTGCCGTGCATGGAGCGATCCCTGTTCGGCGTTTGAAAGGGTGGGCGCCCGGCGCGCTAGGTCCGGACGCCCGGGAGGATTCTTAATCGACCGGGCAGGCGCCTTGCGAGGGCTTGTCGGGCGCCCAGCACGGCGCCTTCGCCTCGTCGATGATCGCCTTCAGCGCCGCTGCCTGTTCGTCGAGTACGCCGTGCACGTCCTCGCCGCCGAGCACGATGCGCTCGAAGCTGTCGGTGTAGATTTGATTGAACTTGCCGCTGAGGCCGCCAAGTCCCATCGGCAGCAGCGCCGGCAGCGCATCCGGGGCACCGGTCATGGTGGCGATCACTGGGCTGAAGGCCTTTACCGAGGCCGGCATGTCGTCGGGCAGCTTGACGTCGACGATCGGGAAGAAGTTTGTCGCCTTCAGCGTCGCGATCTGGGTTTCCGGTTTCAGCATATAGGCGACCAGCGCCTTGGCCTTGTCCATGTCGGGCGAGGTCCTCGGGATAGCGACGCCGGCCACCACTGGCATGTAGCCGCGGCCTGCCGGGCCAGCCGGCGCCGGGAAGGCGACGAAGTCATCGGGTCTCTGGTTGAAGGCGTCGGCGAGGCGCGCGACGTGATCGAATGCCACCCAGACTTCGCCGGTCAGCAGCGGCTCCTGCATGAAGGCGTAGTTGGTCGAATTCGGGTTGGTGTATTGCCATAGTTCCTTGAACTTGTTCCACGCCGTCTCGGCCTCCGCCGAGCGGAACTTGGTCACCATCGAGCCGGTATACGATGGAAGGAGAAAACCCTCGAAGAAACGGTGCTTCAGCCCTTTCGGGCCGGCCGGAAAACCGAATTTGGGCGAACCGGTCTTTTCAGCGATGTTTTTCGCCCACTCGATCAGTTGGTCATAAGTGATGGTGTTGAGATCGGTGCCGGCCGGCAGATATTGTAGCGCCTGCTTGTTGGCCGCCATCAGAAAGGTGGCCTGCATCCATGGCAGGTACTTCTGCTCTCCGGTGCCGAGCATGCCGAGCTTCTTGTAGGTCTCGTTGACCTTGACGCCACCGAGATCGACGCCAGAGAGATCGACAAGGTTCGCGCCGACGGTGGAGAAGTCTCCGTGCAGGCCGCCGAGCACGCCTATGGTCCCGGAGCCGGCCTGCAGTTCGGCCTGAAGGCGGGTGAGCCAGGGCCCGTCCTCGGCGACCTGATAGTCGACCTGGCCATCAAACCCCTTCAGCACTTCGCCGCGCATTTTTTGCGTCTCTTCCACAGGTCGCGCCTGTGTCGACCAGAACAACACCTGCTGGGCTTGCGCTGCACCGGCAGCGAGCGACAGCGCCAGCATGGCGCCGGCCAATATCCGCAAAGCATTCATCGTCATCTTCCTCCCTGGGTTGCGCCGCGAAGCGGGCGTCAGTTCTGTCTTGTGGGTGCCGGGCCATGGCTTGCCCGCGAGACAAGTGTCGGCCGGACCAGCCGTGTCAGTGGCGCGTCCGGCCTGTCGCCGATGACGGTCAGCAGCATCTCGCCGATCTCGCGCGCGCACTGGCGGATCGAGGCGTCGAAAGTGGTTAGCCCCGGCGGCGCATAGGCTGAGGCGGCTATGTTGTCGAAGCCGATCACCGAAAGGTCGCGAGGAACGGCAAGGCCGGCGCGGGCAGCCTCTTGCATCACCGTCAGCGCCAGCTCGTCGAACAGCGCGACAATGGCCGTCGGCCGCTCGGTGGCGTGCAGCAGCCGGTTGATTGCCTGGATGCGGGCACCGCGATCGAACCGCGGCGCCGTCGCCACATCGAGCCTGACCGACGGGTCGCCTCGGCGGGCGATCGCGGCAGCGAGCCCATCCTGCCTGAGATGGCGAAACGTCATCGGCTCGGAAATCGTCACCAGGCCGAAATGGCGGTGTCCGATATCGTAGAGCATGTCGAAGGCCTCGCCGAATGCGTGCGCGCCATCGGTATCGAGCCAATGATAGGCAAAGTCACCGTCGAGCAGCCGGCCATGCGCGACGAACGGAAAATTGCGTTGACGCAGATAGGCAAGCCGCTCGTCGACCTCTGCGATGCGGGTGACGACGACGCCATCGGCGCGTCCGGATTCGACGACATGGCGAAGTACGGAAAGTTCCGACTGGCCCTGCGCCGCTGCGGCCAGGATCAGGTCGGAGCCGTGCGAAACCAGCCCTTCGCCGAGCCCTGTGACGAATTCGCCGAGGAAGGAATCGACCAGATTGGGGCCGCGGATCGGCAGCACCATGCCGACAAAACCGCTGCGGCCGGAGACCAGCGTGCGGGCTGCCGTGTTCGGCACATAGCCGGCCTGGCGCGCGGCCTCGGTGACACGTTGGCGCGTTTTCAAGGCGATCTGCTCGTGGCCGGCAAGGGCGCGCGAAACGGTGGTAATCGACAGGCCGAGCTGCGCGGCAAGTTCCTTAAGGGTCGTAACGCGGGCCGGCATCGTTCCTCCCGAACGAAGTTTGAAACGTTTGTAATGCGTCCAAGCGAAATTGCAAACGTTTTAAATGCGAATGGTCGGTGTTGTTTCTTGCCGGTTGGTTCGCGTGGCTCCTGTTCGGCCCCGACCGGCTGGCTCCCGGACAGCGATTTAAACGCAGCGGTTGCTTGACTCGGGCGATGCCTTGTGAAAAATTTTGCAGCAACTGATAAAAATATCAAAGGGCGGAAATGGTTGGTTTTGGTAACGGCCTGCTGCGCGACGATGAGACAGGTATGGCAGCCCGTGCCGCCTGGCTTCACTATGCCGGCGGCCTGACCCAGTCGGAGGTCGCCAAGCGGCTCGGCCTGACCAGCCTCAAGGCGCATCGCCTCATCACGAAGGCCAATCAGGAAGGCCTGGTCAAAGTCTACATCGACGGCGAAGTCTCAGAATGCGTGGAACTCGAGGACGAGTTGTCCGGCCGTTACGGTCTCGACTATTGCGAGGTAGTTCCGGACTTCGATGCCGAAGACCTGCCGCTCAAGGCGCTCGGCATCGCCGGCGCGCAGTTTCTCAAGCGCGAGATCGAACGCGGCGAGGAGGCGCTGATCGGCGTCGGCCATGGCCGCACGCTTGCCGCCTGCGTGGAATATCTGCCGCGCATATCGGCCGGCAGGATCCGTTTCGTCTCGCTGCTTGGCGGCCTGACGCGCAAGTTCTCGGCCAATCCGCATGACGTCATCCACCGCGTCGCCGAACGGACCGGTGCGGAGGCCTATGTGATGCCCGTACCGATGTTCGCCAACACGGTCGAGGATCGAACCGTGTTGCTCGGGCAGAAAGGCGTCAGCGATGTCTTCGACCTCGCCAAGTCCGCCGACTTGCTCATCGCCGGCATCGGCACCGCCGAGCGTGAGGCCTCGCTTGTCGCCACCGGTATGATCGAGAAGGGCGAGATGGAGGAGATCCGCCGCAACGGCGGTGTCGGCGAACTGCTCGGCCATTTCTTCGACGATGCCGGAAAGGCCGTTGCGACGACGCTTTCCGACCGGGCGCTGGCACTGGCGCGCGAAGACATCAGCAACCGCAGGATTGTCGCCGTCGCCGGCGGCAAGGTGAAGGTTCGCGCCATCAAGTCAGTGCTGGAGGGCCGCTATCTCAAAGGCTTGATAACCGACGAGCGGACGGCGCGATCGCTCGTGGAACAGACGCCGGTCGGGTAGCCGGCAACCATTTCGTTGAAACTACCCTGTGGAGGAGAAGAGAAATGCATGAGAAAGAGAAAGACCTCATCGACGCATTCCTGCGTGGACAAGTCGACCGCCGTGGGCTGATCAAGGGCCTCGGTGCAATGGGCCTTGCCGCCAGCACCGCCGGTACACTGCTCAATTCCGGGCAGACCCGCGCCCTGGCGGCTGATTTCGACTGGCAGGCGCACAAGGGCAAGACCATCAAGCTGTTGCTCAACAAGCATCCTTACGCCGATGCGATGATTGCCAACCTCGACAATTTCAAGAAGCTGACCGGCATGGAAGTCGTCTATGACGTGTTCCCCGAAGACGTCTATTTCGACAAGGTTACCGCCGCGCTGTCGGCCAGCTCGCCCGAATACGATGCCTTCATGACCGGCGCCTACATGACCTGGACCTACGGCCCGGCCGGCTGGATCACCGACCTCAACGAATGGATCAAGGATCCGGCCAAGACCAACCCGAAATATGCCTGGGACGACTTCCTGCCAGGCGTCAAGAATTCCTGCGCCTGGAACGGCCAGCCGGGCGGCGCGCTCGGTTCGGAAGACGCCAAGCAATGGTGCATTCCGTGGGGCTTCGAGCAGAACAACATCACTTACAACAAGGGCATGTTCGACAAGGTCGGCGTCAGCGTTCCCGGCAATATGGATGAGATGGTCGCTACGGCGGCGAAACTTACCAAGGATGTCGGCGGTGGCGTCTACGGCATCGGCGTGCGCGGCTCGCGCTCCTGGGCAACGATCCACCCGGGCTTCCTGTCGGCCTACGCCAATTTCGACCAGAAGGACCTGAACGTCTCGGCTGACGGCAAGCTGTCGGCCGCGATGAGCACCGCCGAATCCAAGGCTTTCCACAAGCAGTGGGTTCAGATGATCCAGGAGAGCGGCCCGAAGGACTGGTCGACTTACACCTGGTACCAGGTCGGCACCGATCTCGGTGCAGGTGCCTCGGCGATGATTTACGACGCCGACATCCTTGGTTACTTCATGAATGGCGGCGACAACAAGATGGCCGGTAAGCTCGCCTTTTCGGCATTCAAGGCCAATCCTGCCGCCAAGGCGCCGACGCCTAACATCTGGATCTGGTCACTGTCGATGTCCAACTTCTCGAAGGACAAGGACGCCACCTGGTACTTCATGCAATGGGCATCCGGACCCGAGCACGCGTTGTTCGGTGCGACCAAGATGGACTTCGTCAATCCGGTTCGTCAGTCGGTCTGGAACGACCAGATGTTCCGTGACAAGCTGAACAAGAGCTATCCGGGTTATGTCGAAATGTTCGACGTCTCGGCGCCGGGCGCCAGCATCAAGTTCACTCCGCAACCGCTGTTCTTCGATCTCACCACCGAATGGGCGGCGACGCTGCAGAAGATGGTGGCCAAGGAAGTGCCGGTCGACGAAGGCCTCGACAAGCTGGCCGAGAGCATCAACAGCCAGCTCAAGGAAGCCGGGCTCGGCTAGGCCGCGGCCAAGGCTGACCCGTCCGCGGGCCAGCCTCTGAGATGTGATACGTTTGCGACGCGGTCCCGAAAGGTGCCGCCTGCTCGCCCGACCGGCCGCCTTGCTCCCTTGGGCGGCCGGGACGGCGAAGCAACAGGATGACGGAGCAGCCGATGACTGCGGCAACAATACAAAGAAACAGGCCGTCGGGCTTCAGGATCAGCAAGCGGGTGCTGCCCTATCTCCTCAGCTTGCCGGCCCTGCTGGTCTGCATCGGCATCCTGATCCCGTTCTTCACATCGGTGGTCTATTCGTTCCAGCGCTACCGGTTAAGCCAGCCCTGGGCGCGGCAGTTCAACTGGGGCGACAACTATATCTCCTTCTTCACGGACCCGAAGTTCTGGAACACGCTGGAGATATCGCTGCTCTACGCCGGCATCACCGTTGTGCTCGAACTGCTTCTCGGTCTCGGCATCGCCATGCTGCTGCAGAAGCGTTCGACGCTGAACAACTTCATCTCGATCATGCTGTTGATGCCGCTGATGACGGCACCGGCGCTCGCCGCGCTGATGTGGAAGCTGATGACCAACCCCGGTTTCGGCGTGCTCAGCTATCTTGCCAGCCTGATCGGCCTGCAGGATTTCCGCTGGGCCTCGTCGCCGTCGACGGCGCTGCTCACCGTCGTTCTCGTCGACATCTGGGTCTACACGCCCTTCATCATGATCCTGCTGCTTGCAGGCCTGCGCAGTCTGCCGACGCAGCCATTCGAGGCGGCAGCACTCGATGGCGTGCCACGCAGCTTCGTCTTCTTCCGCATCACACTGCCGATGCTGACGCCCTACATCCTGACGGCGACTTTGTTCCGCCTGCTCGATTCCATCCAGCAGTTCGACATCATCTACGCCATGACGCAGGGCGGTCCGGGCGATACGCTGACCGTGTTCCAGGTCGAGGCCTATCTCAACTTCTTCCAGTCGACCAATGTCGGCCGCTCGGCGGCGCTGATGATCATCCTGTGGGCGATCACCTATTTCCTCTCGAACATTTTCATCAAGAACTGGCTGCGGCTGCGCGAACGCGCCCGCGGCCAGGCATAGGAGGCTGGCGTGGAACACACCTCGCTTCTCGAACGCATCCTGCGCGGCATTGCCCTGGCGCTGGTCGTGATCTTCTTCATGTTCCCGATCGTCTGGATCCTGATGATGTCTTTCCAGACCAACGAGACGATCCTGCGGATTCCGCCACAGCTTGTCTTCGAGCCGACGCTCGCCAACTACACTGCCTTGATCACCGGCAAGCTGATGACGGCAGCCGGCACGCTCGACATCGCCTTCATGCGCAATCTCTGGAATTCCGTCTTCCTGTCGGTCACCTCGGTTGCCGTCGCGTTGCTGCTCGGCGTTCCGGCGGCCTACGCCTTTGCGCGGCACAAATTCCGCGGCTCGGAGGACATTGCCTTCACGCTGCTGTCGTTCCGGTTTGCGCCGGCGCTGCTGGTGCTCCTGCCGCTCACCCTCTATTTCCAGAAGCTCGGGCTGGCCAACACCTATATCGGGCTGATCTGGGTCTATCAGCTGATCTGCCTGCCGTTGATCCTGTGGATCGTGCGCGGTTATTTCGAGGATATCCCCGCCGATATCGAATACGCCTACCGCATCGCCGGCCATTCCTGGTTTGCCACCTTCCGCAAGATCGCGCTGCCGCTCGCCGGCCCAGGTATTGCCGCTGCCGGTCTGCTCGCCTTCATCTTTGCCTGGAACAATTTCGTTTTTGCATTGGTGCTCGCCTCGGCCGACAAGCAGCCGGTGACGGTCGGCGCGCTCGCCTTCATCACCTCCTCGGGCATCCAGTATGGCCAGATCTCGGCGGCGATCGTGCTGTCGATCACGCCGACGCTGGCGCTCGCGCTCTATGCGCAACGCTATCTCGTCGAAGGCCTGTCGCTTGGCGCGGTGAAAGGATAGTCCGATGGCAAGCCTCGAACTGCGAAACATCGTCAAGCGCTATAAAAGCCAGACCGTTCTCGACAATCTGTCGCTGACCGTCGCCGACGGCGAAACGCTGGTCCTGTTCGGGCCGTCCGGCGCCGGCAAGACGGTGCTGCTGCGGCTGGTGGCCGGCGTCATCGACCCCGACGAGGGAAAGATCCTCATCGGCGGCGAGGACATGACCGATCTCGACGCCGAGTTCCGCGGCGTCGGCATGGCCTTCCAGAACTTCGCGCTGTTCCCGCATATGACCGCGTTCGACAATATAGCGACTCCGCTGCAGGCGAAGCACTCATCGCAAGGCACGATAAAGACCGGCGTCGAGAGCGTCGCCAAGCTGTTGAAAATCGGCCATGTGCTCAGCCACAAGCCACGCGCGCTGTCCAACGGCCAGAAGCAACGCACCGCGCTCGCCCGCGCGCTGGTCGGCTCGCCGCCGCTGCTGCTGCTCGATGACCCCTTGCGCAACGTCGATGCCAAATTGCGCTTCGAGATGCGCCTCGAGCTGCCAAGGCTGCTCGCCGATCGTGGCGCGACCGTCATCTACGTCACCCAGGACTACAAGGAAGCGATGGCGCTCGGCGACCGCATCGCGGTTATGTCGCAGGGCGTCGTCAAACAGCTCGGCACGCCCGAGCAGATCTATCGCGAGCCGGCCAATGTCGAGATCGCCCGGCTGTTCGGCGACCCGACGATCAACCTTCTGGACGTCAAGCCGTCGCGGGACGCCAAGGGCATCTATGTCGGCCTGTCCAACGTCCAGGTCCATCTGGCCGGCGCTCATGAGGCGGCGGTCGGCCGCGACTGCGTGATCGGCTTGCGGCCAGAGGCACTGGCCTTTGTCGATGAAGGCACGCCCGGCGCCATCCCGGTGACGGTCGAGGCTGAGACGCCGCTCAACGAGAAGATCGTCACGCTGGTGCGAACCGTGCGCGGCCGTGAAATCCTGGTCTCGCGTCCGTCCGGGACGCCGGGCCAATCCGAAGGCCGGGCGCATATCGCCGTCGATAGCAAAAGCGCCGTGCTATTCGATCGGGCAAGCGGCGAGCGTATCGGCTCGAAAAACGTCGTTAATTTGCGCAGTGGAGAAGCGGCATGAGCCCGACCGCAATCACCATTTCGGGCGTCGACAAGTTCTACGGCCCGATCGACCGCGGCGTGCACGCCGTCAAGAACCTGACGATGGAAATCGCCAAGGGCGAGATCGTGGCGCTGCTCGGCTCGTCCGGCTGCGGCAAGACCTCGACATTGCGCATGATCGCAGGCTTCGAAGAGGTCTCGCGCGGAACCATCGCGGTTGCCGGCCGCAAAGTGCACACGTTGCCGCCGGTCAGGCGCAACGTCGCAATGGCCTTCGAGGGCTATTCGCTTTACCCGCCGCTGACCGTGCGTGAGAACATGGCCTTCGCCCTCAAGGCCGCCAGGCTGGCGAAGAGTGCGGTCGATGGAAAGGTTGCCAATATCGCCAAGCTGCTCGAGATCGAGGACATTCTCGAGCGCTATCCGAGCTCGATCTCCGGCGGCCAGCAGCAGCGCGCCAGCCTCGGCCGGGCGCTGATCCGCGAGGCCGACCTGCATCTGCTGGACGAGCCGATGGGCCAGCTCGAGCCACAGCTTCGCGCCGTGCTGCGCGGCCGCATCAAGCATTTCATCAAGGAGCGCGGCCTGACGGCGATCCTGGTCACGCACGACCAGACCGAGGCCAATGCGCTGGCCGATCGCATCGCTGTCATGGAGGGCGGGGTGCTGCAGCAGTTCGACACGCCTGACAGGCTCAAGGAGCGGCCGGCAAACCTGTTCACCGGTACCTTCGTAGGCGAGCCGCCGATGAATGTGTTCGAAGCCTATGTCGGCACGGCTGCCGGCAAGATCAGTCTCAAGCTGCCCGACGGGCTTTCGCTCGACTACGACAAGGATGCGTTCAGCGGCCCGGTTCGCGACGAATTGCTCAACCGGCAGCGCGTCGTCATCGGCGTCAGGCCCTATGCGGTCCGCCGCTCGAAGGATGGTGTGCCGGCGACGGTTTCGGCCAATCAATGGCTCGGCGACCAGACCCATATCGCCGCCGATTTCGCCGGCGGTTCGCTGGTCCTGGTCGAACATGACCGAACCCGCCTGGAGCTTGGCGCGCCAATCAAGATCAGCATCGATCCAAAAAACCTGCACGTCTTCGATCAGGCGAGCGGCAATGCCATTTCGCACGGCACGGAGCTTGCCTGATGCAGGATGTGCTGATCGGCATCGACGCCGGCACGTCTGTCATAAAATCCGTCGCTTTCGACACGGCGGGCCGGCAGATCGCGGCCGCCGCGCTGCCCAATAAATACGAGACACTGCCGGGCGGCGGCGCCGAGCAGGACCTGACACGCACCTGGGCCGATACCGCGACGACCTTGCGCGAGCTTGCCGACAAGGTGCCGGATCTCGCCGGCCGGACCATTGCCATCGCCGTGACCGGGCAGGGCGACGGTACCTGGCTGATCGACAAGGATGGTGAGCCGGTGGCCAAGGGCTGGCTGTGGCTCGACGCGCGCGCTGCCGCGGTCGTCGAGGAGATCCGCGCGCGGCCAGAGGACCGGCTGCGCTTCGAAAAGACCGGCAGCGGGCTCGCTGCCTGCCAGCAGGGATCGCAGTTCGTGTTCATGAAGCGCCACATGCCCGCGATGCTTGCCAATGCAGCGACGGCGTTCCACTGCAAGGATTGGCTCTATTTCAAGTTGACCGGCCACCGCGCCACCGACCCGTCCGAGGGCACCTTCACCTTCGGCGACTTCCGCACGCGCGGCTATTCAGATGATGTGCTCGAGGTACTCGGCGTCACCGATCTCCGGCATCTGTTGCCGCCCATCGTCGATGGCACAAGGCAAAGCACCTCGCTGTCG
Source organism: Mesorhizobium sp. WSM4828 (assembly GCF_055811175.1). Taxonomy (NCBI): domain Bacteria; kingdom Pseudomonadati; phylum Pseudomonadota; class Alphaproteobacteria; order Hyphomicrobiales; family Phyllobacteriaceae; genus Mesorhizobium; species Mesorhizobium sp. WSM4828. The sequence continues at coordinate 165,835 of NZ_JBVVQK010000001.1, forward strand.
GCGGCAGCAGCCGATGCGACCGGCCTGCTCGCCGGCACACCGGTCGTTCTGGCCTATGTCGATGTCGCCTGCACGGCGCTCGGCGCCGGCCTGTTCGATCGCGAGCGCAAGCCGGGATGCTCGATCATCGGCTCCACCGGCATGCATATGCGGCTCGCCGAAACGCCGGACGAGGTTCTGCTCAACGAGGCTGCAACCGGCTACACGATGACGATGCCGGCACCGGGCGTCTTTGCGCAGATGCAGTCGAACATGGCGGCAACGCTCAATATCGACTGGGTCCTTGGCCTCGCCTCCGGCATTCTCGCCTCGCAAGGCATCACGCGGACCAATGGCGAGATGATCGCGCTGGTCGACCAGTGGATATCGTCGTCCGAGCCAGGCTCTCTGCTCTACCAGCCCTATGTCTCGGAGGCAGGCGAGCGCGGGCCATTCGTCGATGCCAATGCCAGGGCAGGCTTCGTCGGCATTTCGTCCAGGCACGGCTATGCCGACATGGTCCGCGCGGTGTTCGAGGGGCTGGCTTTCGCGGCACGCGATTGCTACGCCGCCATGGGGCCACTGCCCAAGGAAATCCGCCTGACCGGCGGAGCGGCCAGGAGCCCGGCGCTGCGCAAGATCTTGGGTGCTGCGGTCGGCGCCGACATTCGCACCAGCGAGCGCGAGGAGGCTGGTGCTGCGGGCGCTGCAATGATTGCTGCGGTCTGCGTCGGCCAGTACGCATCGATGGACGATTGCGTCAGTGAATGGGTCACGCCTTTGCTCCGTGCGGCCGAGCCCAGCGACCGGAAACTTGCCGTCGCCTATGAGGCGATGGCTCCGTCCTACACATTGGCGCATGAGGCGCTGCGGCCGGTCTGGCGTTCGATGGCTGCGTCCAGGCAAACCGACGTGAATTGAGAAGAGCATGCGCAAAAAGATTGCGATCATCGGCGACCGCTTCATGCTTCCGGAAGTGTTTCGCGAGAAAATCGAGGCGGCCTGCGGCGACAATATCGACATCCGCACCGTTGAGACCGCTTGGCCCGACGAGCCGATGCAATTCGGCAATGCCGCGCTTGGTCTGGACAAGGTCAAGGAGTATTTCGGCGATCCCGACGAGGTGGTGGACTTCATCGGCGACGCCGAAATCTTCGTCACCCAGCTTGCGCCGCTCTCCGAAAGCATGATGCAGCGCCTGCCCACGCTCAAGCTGGTTGCGGTGTCGCGCGGCGGGCCGATCAACATCGACATGGCGGCCGCCAAGGCCCATGGCATCACGGTGGTCAATGTGCCCGGTCGCAATGCCAGCGCCGTGGCCGAGTTCACCATCGGCGCCATTCTCGCCGAGACGCGGCTGATCCGCGTCGGCCACGAAGCCTTGCGCAATGGCGAGTGGCGCGGCGATCTCTACCGCGCCGACCGCACCGGCCGCGAACTCAACGAAATGACCGTCGGCGTCATCGGCTATGGCAATATCGGCACCAGGCTGGTTCGGCTGCTGCGCGCGTTCGGCTGCCGCATCCTGGTTTGCGATCCCTATGTGCAATTGAGCGCCGAGGACCGCAATGCCGGCGTCGAGCTGGTTGCGCTGGACGATCTCTTGTCGCGCTCCGATGTGGTCACGCTGCACTCCCGGGTCACCGAGGAGACGCGCGGCCTGATCGGCAAGGACGCCATAGCCCAGATGAAACCCGGCGTAATCTTCGTCAATACCGCGCGCGGACCGTTGGTCGACTACGATGCGCTCTACGAGGCGCTCGTCTCGGGACACATCGGCAGTGCTATGCTGGAGACGTTCGCCGTCGAGCCAGTGCCTGCCGACTGGCCGCTGTTGCAGCTGCCGAACGTGACGCTGACGCCGCATATCGCCGGCGCGTCGGTACGCACCGTGACCTACGCGGCCGAGCAGGCGGCGGAGGAAGTGCGCCGCTTCATCGCCGGCCTGCCTCCGGTCAATCCATGCTGACGACAGGGCATAGAGCGAGATGAGCGGTGAAACCGAAATCGTCGACCTCTTCGTCATCGGCGGCGGCGTCAATGGCGCCGGCATCGCGCGCGATGCGGCAGGCCGCGGGCTGTCGGTCATTCTTTGCGAGAAGGATGATCTCGCCGAGGGCACCAGTTCGCGATCGGGAAAGCTCGTCCATGGCGGTTTGCGCTATCTCGAATATTACGAGTTCCGCCTGGTGCGCGAGGCGCTGATCGAGCGCGAGGTGCTGCTGGAATCCGCGCCGCACATCATCTGGCCGATGCGCTTCGTGCTGCCGCACAGCCCCGACGACCGGCCGGCCTGGCTAGTCCGGCTCGGCCTGTTCCTCTACGACCACCTTGGCGGCCGCAAGCGGCTGCCGGCCACGCGTACGCTCGACCTGCGCACCGCACCCGAAGGCGCGCCGATCAAGGACGCCTTCAAGCGCGGCTTCGAATATTCCGACTGCTGGGTCGACGACGCCCGCCTGGTCGTCATCAACGCGCTCGACGCCGCCGAGCGTGGAGCCAGGATATTCACCCGCACCGCCAGCATAGCCGCCCGTCGCGAAAACGGCCTGTGGTCGGTGGAGATGCGCGACGGTCGAACCGGCGTTAGGACCACAGTCCGGGCACGGGCGCTGATCAATGCCGCCGGTCCTTGGGTCAATGACGTCATCAACCGCGTCGCTGGCCAGAACTCCAGGCGCAACGTGCGCCTGGTCAAGGGCAGCCACATCGTCGTGCCGAAATTCTGGGAAGGGCGGCAGGCCTATCTCGTTCAGAACAGCGACAAGCGGGTGATCTTCATCAATCCCTATCAGAACGACCTCGCGCTGATCGGCACCACCGACATTCCCTATGAAGGGCGGCCGGAGGACGTGACCGCCGATGCGAGCGAGATCGATTACCTGATCAAGGCAGTCAATCGCTACTTCAAGCGCCAGCTCGCACGAGGCGACGTCGTCTACTCATTTTCCGGCGTCAGGCCGCTCTATGACGACAATGCCGACAATCCGAGCGCGGTGACCCGCGACTACATATTCGAACTCGACGCACCGGCTGAACAGGCGCCGCTGCTTTCGGTCTTCGGCGGCAAGATCACCACCTTCCGCAAATTGGCCGAGCACGCGCTCGACCGTATCGCCCCGTTCATTCCGAAGATGGGCAAGCCGTGGACCTCGAAAGGGCACCTGCCGGGCGGCGATATCGCCAATGCCGATTTCGAGCAGTTTCTGGGCGACCTCGGCCATGAATTCCCCTGGATGCCGGCATCGCTGGCCAAGCATTACGGCAGGCTCTACGGCACAAGGACGCGCGATCTGGTCGGCGCGGCCACCTCGCTCGCCGAACTGGGCCGGCACTTCGGCAAGGATTTTTTCGAGCGCGAAGCCAATTACCTGTTCGAGCATGAATGGGCCGAGACCGCCGCCGATATTCTCGACAGGCGCACCAAGCACGGCCTGCATCTGTCCGCCGCGGAAAGAACCGCCTTCGAGGACTGGTGCTCGAGCCGGCTGGCAAAGGCCGGCTGATGGCCTTCACGCTTTCGCTCAACACCAATCCGCTGGTCAACCGCTTTGCCGAGCCGGACGACCTGATCGACGCGATCGCCTACCAGATCGGTATCAGGGACGTGCAGCTCACGCATGAATTCGTCAATCCCGGCTGGCCGGCGGCGACGATCGCGAAATTCGTCCGCCTATTCCGCTCCGCGCTCAACCGCACCGGTGTGCGCGTGACCTCCGCGATGACCGGCCCTTACGGCCGGCTCAATCATTTCGGCCATCCGGATGCCGACGTGCGGCGCTACTACGTCGACTGGTTCAAGACCTTTGCCGAAATTTCGGCTGAGTTCGGCGCTGCCGGCATGGGCACGCAATTCGCGATCTTCACCCATCGGGATTACGACGATCCTGAACGTCGCGCGCGGCTTTTCGACATCGCGCTGCAATGCTGGCGCGAGGTCGCCGAGCATGCCAAAGCAGCCGGCTTGACCTACCTGTTCTGGGAGCCGATGTCGGTCGGCCGCGAGTTCGGCCATACGATCGAGAGCTGCCGGGCACTGCAGCGCGAGATCGATGCCGCCGGCATGGCGATGCCGCTCAAGATGATGGTCGACATCGACCATGGCGACGTGACCTCGAGCAATCCGGCCGACATCGATCCTTATGCCTGGGCCGAAGCCTTTCCCCGGCAGTCGCCGATCATCCACGTCAAGCAGTCGTCGATGAACAAGGGTGGCCATTGGCCGTTCATTGCCGCCCACAACAAGGACGGCCGCATCACGCCGGAAAAGCTGCTGGCGACGGTTCGCCGTGGCGGCGGCGTCGACAACGAGATCTGCCTCGAATTGTCGTTCCGCGAGCGCGAGCCGGTCGACCACCAGGTCGTCGCCATGATCCGCGAGTCGGTCGACTACTGGGCGCCATTTATCGAGACCGGCAGGGCCGCAATTCTGCCGCGGCCTGGTGGATGAACAGGAGCCGACGCGGCTCCTGCTCATCCAGAACGTCAGCCGAATTTCGGGTCGAGGCTGCCGGACTTGTAGCGCTTGGCCATTTCCGACAGCGGCAGCGGCTTGATCTTCGGTGCGTTGCCGGCGGTGCCGAATTGCTCGAAGCGTTCCTTGCACAGCTTCCGCATGGCGGCCATTGCCGGCGTCAGATATTTGCGCGGATCGAATTCGCTCGGGTTCTCGGTCAGCACCTTGCGGATCGCGCCGGTCAGCGCCATGCGGTTGTCGGTATCGATATTGATCTTGCGCACGCCATGCTTGATGCCGCGCTGGATCTCCTCGACCGGCACGCCCCATGTCGGCTTCATCTGGCCGCCATATTTGTTGATGATCTCCTGCAGCTCTTCCGGCACCGAGGACGAGCCGTGCATGACGAGATGCATGCTCGGCAAGCGGCGGTGGATTTCCTCGATGACGTTCATGGCCAGCACGGCGCCATCCGGCTTGCGGCTGAACTTGTAGGCGCCGTGGCTGGTGCCCATGGCGACGGCCAGCGCATCGACACGGGTGTCGCGCACGAATTGTTCGGCCTGCACCGGGTCGGTCAGCAGCTGGTCGTGGCTGATGACGCCCTCGACGCCATGGCCGTCTTCCTGTTCGCCGCCGCCCATCTCCAGCGATCCGAGAACGCCGATCTCGCCTTCCACCGAGACGCCGCCCCAATGCGCCATGTCGACGACGCGGCGGGTGATGCCGGAATTATAGGCGTAGTCGGCCGGCGTCTTGCCGTCTTCCTTCAGCGATCCGTCCATCATCACAGAGGTGAAGCCGTGCTGGATCGCGGTGACGCAGGTCGCTTCGTTGTTGCCATGGTCGAGATGCATGCAGACCGGGATATCGGGATGGATTTCGACCAGCGCGTCGATCAGCTTGGCCAGCACCACGTCGTTGGCGTAGGCTCGCGCGCCGCGGCTCGCCTGCAGGATAACCGGCGATTTGGTCTCCTCGGCTGCCTCCATGATGGCGAGGCCCTGTTCCATATTGTTCATGTTGAAGGCAGGCACGCCATAGCTGTATTCGGCGGCATGATCGAGCAATTGTCTCAGTGTGATGCGAGCCACTCGGTAGTCTCCCGTATCCGGTTTCGAGCCAGTGTTTGCGGGCAGTCGGTTGTCGTCGAGCCCCTGATGCTTCTGGCCGGATTTCCGCGGCACCGCAACCGCTGGGCGCTCGGACGGCAGCAATTCTTGTTACAGCACGCGACCGGAAGCGTCATGATATCCCATAGAGATTTAACATTATCACAAAAAATGTGGTGGCTTGTACGACGTTTGCTGTTATATCGGAACCGGGTTGCACGGGAAAGCCGCGGGAATGAAGAGCGACGGCCGTCGGCAAGGCATCATGGATTTTCTGATCGACACCGGCACCGCCAGTGTCGACGATCTTGCTTCGCGCTTCGGCGTGTCGAAGATGACTGTCCACCGCGACCTCGACGAGCTCGAGGAAAGCGGTTTTCTGCGCAAGGTGCGCGGCGGCGCCTCGATCCAGCCGAGCAGCCTTTTCGAGAGCGATTTCCGCTATCGCCAGCGGCTGGCCGGCGACGAGAAGAAGCGCATCGCCGCCGCTGCCGTGACGATGATCGAACCGGGCCAGACGGTGATCATCGACGACGGCTCGACCGCGGGCGGCGTTGTTCGGCACCTTGCCGATCTGCGTCCGCTGACGGTGATCTCGAACAATCTGGCCGTCATCCAGGATTTGGCGGGCGTTGCCGGCATCAACCTGATTGCGCTTGGCGGCCAATACAGCAAGAAGTTTCACGGTTTCTTCGGCCTGCTCGCCGAAGACACGCTGAAATCATTGCGCGCCGATGTCGCCTTCCTGTCGTCGTCGGCCGTCCATGGTGCCTCTGCTTTCCATCAGGATCAGGAAGTGGTCCAGACCAAACGTTTGATGATGGCCGCAGCGGCGCGCAAATATCTGCTGGTCGATCATGGGAAATTCGGCCGCACTGCCTTGCACTTCCTGACCGATCTCAAGGCCTTTGACACGGTATTCACCGGCCGCGAGCCGCAACCGCAGATGCGCGCCGCGCTGGATGGTGCCGGCGTTTCGCTGACGGTGATCGCAGAGTAGGAGGGCACGTATGGTTTATTGGGTCGGCACCAGCTGGAAAATGAACAAGACGCTCGCCGAGGCGATGGCTTTCGCCAAGGCATTGGACACATTCGTGCCCGGTTTCGACGAACGCGTCCAACCTTTCGTCATCCCGCCCTTCACGGTGATCCGCGAGGTCAAGAAAGCGCTGTCGCCGACGCGCATCAAGGTCGGCGCGCAGAACATGCATTGGGCCGACGCCGGCGCCTGGACCGGCGAGATCTCGCCGGTAATGCTGAAAGACTGCGAACTTGATATGGTAGAGTTGGGCCACAGCGAACGGCGCGAGCATTTCGGCGAGACCGACAAGGCTGTCGGGCTGAAGACTGCGGCCGCGGTGAAGCACGGCTTGGTGCCGCTGATCTGTGTCGGCGAGACCCTGGCACAGCGCGACAGCGGGCAGGCCGCTGCGGTGCTGGCCCTGCAGGTGCACGGCGCGCTGCAGTTTCTCGAAGGCGCGGCGAAGGCGGCGACGATCCTGTTTGCCTATGAGCCGGTCTGGGCGATCGGCGACAAGGGCGTGCCGGCCAGTTCGGACTATGCCGACAGGCAGCAGGCGCTGATCAAGAAAATCGCCCGCGACCTGCTGCCGGTGGTGCCGCCGGTGCTTTATGGCGGCAGCGTCAATCCGCAAAATGCCGCCGAACTGGTCGGCCAGCCCAATATCGACGGCTTGTTCATCGGCCGCTCGGCCTGGCAAGCGGACGGCTATATCGACATCCTCAAGCGCGCCTCGGCGGCGATCTGAAGCATCGAACAGGAAGGAAACCGAACATGAAAATAGCTATTGGAGCCGACAGCGCCGGCAAGCCGCTGCTCGACGTCATTGCCGCTCACCTCGCCGCCAAGCCCGGCCTCACGGTCAGCGATCTCAGCCAGGCGGGCTACTATGCCGACCTGTCGCAGAAGCTCGCGCAGACTATCCTGGACGGCGAGAACGATCGCGGCATCCTGTTTTGCGGCACCGGCATCGGTGTATCCATATCCGCCAACAAGGTGCCCGGCATTCGCGCTGCACTCACCCACGACACCTATTCGGCCGAGCGCGCGGCAAAATCCAACAACGCCCAGATCATCACCATGGGCGCGCGCGTCATCGGCCCGGAACTGGCCAAGTCGATCGTCGACGCCTGGCTCGCATCGGAATTCGATGAGAAGGGACCATCGGCCGGCAATGTCCAGGCGATCGACAGGCTCGACGCGGCGAAACGGGGTTAGACCAGACTGTTCCACATCGCCCTGATGATCGTCACGGCCGACGCGGCGCCGGGGTCCATATGCCCGAGCGAGCGCTCGCCGAGCCGCGATGAGCGGCCCTTGGCGGCGATCATGTCCTTGGTCGCCTCGGCACCTCGTTCGGCCGCTGCAAGTGCAGCATCCAGGCTCTCGGACAGGCTCTTGCCGGCTTCCTGCGCGGCACAAGCTGCTTGCGCCGCCGGCAGCCAGGCGTCGACCATGGTCTTTTCGCCGAGCTCGGCCTTGCCGCGATCCTGGATGCCTTGCGCCATCGCCCGGAACATGGCGACGACGTCTGCGTCCTCTAGAATTGCCTTGCCTTTGACGGCGACGGCACCGCGCATGAAGGCCGTCGCATAGAGCGGGCCTGACGAGGCGCCGACGGCGTTGAGGAAGGATTTAGCCGCGGTGTTGAGCAGCGCCGTCGGCTCGGTCGCCGCGAGGTCGAGTTGCGCCAGTGCATCGCGCGCAGCAGTGAAGCCTAGTGCCATGGCGATGCCATGGTCGGCGTCGCCGATGACGCCGTCGAGCCGGCAGAGCCGGTCCTTGTCGGCGTCGATCGCCGCCGCGATCGCATCGAACATTCTTTTCAACCCGGCTGTGTCGATCGAGGTCATGACGCCCTCTCAGCCGGCACGGAACATGGCGCAGTCGCAGGGATGGTCGAGCATCGCCTGCAACTCGCCGTCGAGATGCATCAGCGTCACCGAGGCGCCGGCCATTTCGAGCGAGGTGCAGTAATTGCCGACCCAGGTCGCGTGGACGGAAACGCCGATATCGTCGAGCCTCTGCTTGACCCGCCGGTTCATGATGTAGAGTTCCATCAGCGGCGTCGAGCCGAGCGAGTTGACCAGCACCGCGACCTTGTCGCCGCGTGCCGGCGCCATCTCGTCGAGGATTTTGTCCAGCATCTCATCGGTGATCTCGTCGGCTGTTTTCAGTTTTCCGCGCGCGATGCCCGGCTCGCCGTGAATGCCCATGCCGATCTCCATCTCGTCCGGACCGATCTCGAAATTCGGCCGGCGGGTCTGCGGCAGCGAGCAGGGCGACAGCGCCACGCCCATGGTGAAGGTGTGATCGTTGGCCTTCCTGGCGATACGCTCGCACTCGTCGAATGACAGCATCTGGTCGCATGCGGCACCGGCGGCCTTGAATATGAAGAAATTGCCGGCGACGCCGCGCCGCTTCTGCCTCTGGTCGCGCGGCGCCGAGGCGACATCGTCGGTGGTCAGCACGGTGCGCACCTCGATGTCGTCCATTGCCGCCATTTCGGCGGCCATGTCGAAGTTCATCACGTCGCCGGCATAGTTGCCGTACATGAACAGCACGCCGGCGCCACCGCTGGCCGCCTTGGCGCATTCGAGGATCGGGTCCGGCGGGGGCGAGGCGAAGACGTTGCCAATCGCCGCGGCGTCGGCCAGCCCCTTGCCGACGAAGCCGAGGAAGGTCGGCTCATGACCCGAGCCGCCGCCGATGACAAGGCCGACCTTGCCGGGGCGTGGGCCGTCGCGGGCGATGATGGAGCGGGGGCTTCCGTCCGCACGTCCGAGATGGCGCGGATGCGCGGCCAGAATGCCCTCCAGCATCTCGTCGACAGTGCGGTTGCCGTCATTGATGATCTTCTTGGTCTGCACCGGCATCCTCCTGTTTCGTGAGATACTACAGCGCCTTACCGGGATTTCCACCCGGCGGGTGGAGGTTTCACGCCGCGATGTGTTCGCGTGCCGCCAGCAGTTGCACGCAGGCATTGGCCGCCTCTTTGCCCTTGACCCTGAAATGCTCGAAGAAGAAGCGGTGATGGTCCGCGCTGTCATGGTAGTTGTGCGGCGTCAGCACCGCCGAAAGCACCGGCACACCAGTCGACAGTTGCACGTTCATCATGCCGTCGAGGACCGCGCTTGCCACAAACTCGTGCCGGTAGATGCCGCCATTGACGACAAATGCCACGCCGAGGATAGCGGCATAGCGGCCGGTTTCGGCAAGCGTCTTTGCATGCAGGGGAATCTCATAGGCGCCGGGAACATCGAAGACATCGACGGCAAAGCGTTTCTCTCCGAGAACCGCCAGTTCCGCCTCGAATGCTTCAACGCATTGGTCGACGATATCGGCGTGCCAGCGCGCCCGAATGACGGCGACGCGGATCGTTTCATAGTCGTTGTGGGAATGCTGATTCATGGGTCCATCCTTCCGTTTCGAACCAGAATCAGGACGCACGATACGGAGTCCGAACCGCGAAAGCGGACCGTCTTCCATTTCGTTCTCTTCCATCCGGACTGTGACCGTCGGCTCCGGAATCGCACCGGATCTGCTGACCCCTCCGGCTAACCGGAAAGCGCTCGCGGGCTTGGGCCGAGACCCTTACCGCCGGTGGGGACTTTCACCCCGCCCTGAGAACATTGACGGCGTTTGTATGGAAGGGCCCGATAGTGCTGTCAACCACCGGCATCGTCGCGGATTGCGCAGAAATAGCCATCCGTTCCGACCTGGTCACCGTTGCGGGCGAGGGAAGAGAGCATCAAATAGCGATCACGGGCAAGGCAGGCAGCACCTTGTCCAAGGTGATGGGAAATTCACGCACTCGCGCGCCGGTCGCGTTGTAGATGGCGTTGGCGACAGCAGCCCCCGCACCGCACACGCCGAGTTCGCCGAGACCCTTTGCGCCAAGCGGGTTGGCCTTGTCGTCGTCTTCCTCGAGGAAGACGACCTCCATCGCGGGGACGTCGCCATTGACCGGCACATGATACTCGGCAAGATCGTGATTGACGAAGTGGCCATAGCGCGGATCGAGCACCGTCTGCTCCATCAGCGCTGCACCGATCCCCCAGGTCATGCCGCCGATGATCTGCGAGCGCGCGGTCTTGGCGTTGAGGATACGGCCCGCGCCGATCACAGCCAGCATCCGGCGCATGCGGATTTCACCGGTATCGCAATCGACAGCGACCTCTGCGAAATGCGCGCCATAGGAATGCTGCGAATAAGTCTTGTATGACTGGGTGGTGGCGCCCGCGGCTACGGAGCCTTCGGCCTCGAACCCGTCGGGAGCGATCCCTCGGATGAGATCGGCCAGGCTCGCCGACCGCTGGCCGATCCTGACCGCGCTGTCGGTAAAGCTTGCCTCGGTGGTGTTCGCGCCGCGCAACGGCGAGGCTTCGCTCGACTGCGCCGCCTCCAGGATCCGTTCCTTGAGGGCGTTGCACGCATTATACAAGGCCGAACCCGCGCTTGCTGCGCCCCAGGACCCGCCGGAGCCGGCGGTGCGCGGGAAGCGGCTGTCGCCGAGCTCCACCTTGACGGACGAGATCGGCAGACCGAGGCTCTCGGCGGCAATCTGGGTCAGGATCGTATAGGTGCCGGTCCCAATATCGGTCATGTCGAGCCGCGCCGTAACCCGAGCCTCCCGGTCGATCGCAACGCGCGCCGTCGCCGCGCCGATGTAGTTCGGACGGATCGCCGCCGCCATGCCGTAGCCGATGAGCTTGCGGCCCTCCCCGGTTCGGCCCGGTGTCGGGTTTCTCCGCTTCCAACCGAAACGGCGGGCGCCTTCCTCCATGCAGGCGACGAGATTGCGGGTGGAGAACGGCACGCCGCGCTCGGGATCCTGTGCCGGTTCGTTGCGGATCCTGAGTTCGATCGGGTCCAGGCCGACCCGCTCGGCGAGTTCATCGATTGCGCATTCGAAAGCCAGCATGCCGGGCGCTTCGCCGGGCGAGCGCATCCATTCGCCGCGGTTGATGTCCAGCGGAACCAGGCGATGGCGGGTGAGACGGTTCGGCGCCGCATAGAGCGAGCGCGCAAAAACTGCCGTTTGTTCGCAGTACTCCTCGAAGCTGGACGTTGCTGACCAGACATCGTGCGCGATCCCGGTGAGCCGCCCGTCGGTGTCCGCGCCGAGACGTACCTGTTGGATCATCTCTGCGCGGTGACCGGCATTGGCGAACATCTGTTGTCGCGTCAGCGCGATCTTCACGGGGCGCTGCAGCACCTGTGCTGCAAGCGCGGCCAGGATCGTATCGACATGGGCAATCAGCTTGGAGCCGAAGCCTCCGCCGATGAAGGGGCTCACGATGCGCACTCGCTCGGGCGGGATGCGAAGCGTGCTGGCGACCCCGGCCCGGAAGTTCGCGAGAGTTTGCGCCGATGTATGGATCGTCAACTCGTTGCCTGACCAGGCAGCAAGCGTCGCATGCGGCTCCATCGGATTGTGATGTTCGAAGGGGGTCCGGTAAGTGGCATCGATCTTGACCGGGGCGGCCGCAAAGGCGCTCTCGAAGTCGCCTACCGCGCTGTCGGTCTCGAAGCCGGCATTTGTCCGCTTTGGTGCATAGGCGTCGGCCTGATGGCCCGTTAGATCGTAGAGGCCCGGCTCCTCGTCGTAGCGTACTCTGATGAGGCCGGCAGCAGCGCGTGCCGCCTCGAACGTCTCCGCAACGATCAGCGCGACGGGCTCGTCGTAATACCGCACCCGATCGCTGTTGAGCGCGGGCCGGGCGCGGGTAAAGACCTCCGGCACCGTCGGCGTGATCGATGGGCCGAAATCCGGCTGGGCCGGCGCATTGCGGTGCGTCATGACGAGCAACACCGCCGGCGCCCGTTCGGCTTCGGTCGTGTCGATCTCGGCGATGCGGCCCTTGGCGACGGAGGCGCCGAGAATGTAGCCATAGGCTGTACCATCCAGCTCATTCTCGTAAGCATATGTGGCGCCGCCCGTCACTTTGAGCGGACCGTCGATGCGGTCGATCGGCCTCCCGATGATGCCAGCATCGGGACGAGGTTTCACCCTTGAATGGGTGGCGGAGCCGGGCAGTCCGGGTATGGTCTCGTTCATAAGTCACCTAAAGATTTTCATTTGGAGTTCGGAAGCATCGAGGCTGCGACGACGCCTCTCCTCGCACCTCCATGTTCGTCGCGCGGCGGGCCGGAGCTCACGCGGCGATCTCGCCGAAATACTCGCGAAACTCGACCAGCCTCCCCGTCGGGCCGGCCCGCATGAAGATCGCATGCAGGCCAGTGTAGGGCGCGCCACTGATTGTCCCGCTCCCGCGATCGCAGACGATGACCCAGTCGGCCGCGAAGAGCTTGAGATCGACGGTCGATTTCGTGATCCTGTTTCCCTGCGCTTGATGCGCGGCGGTCCAGGCTGCGAGTGCCCGCTTGCCTTCTGGCGGTCCGTGTCGGCCTCGTTGCTCGCCGACAGGGAATTGGAAGGTCATCGTCTCATCGCAACAATCGAGGAATGCCATCCAGTCGCCAGAGGCCCAGCCGGCAAAGAAGGCGTCGACGGCCGCCTCGAGCACGTGCCGAGCTCCCGGGTCGGATGTGGCGCCCCAAGCTGCGGCGGCAGAAACAAAAAGGCCGCCACCCGCGGCGGCAACGGCGCGTCGCGTGAGTTTCATATCGATCTCCTGCTCGGCGCCTGCATCCGGGAACCGCTGTTCGGGGTCGTCGTCTCTGTCATCGTGTCACCTCACGCACTCTCGACGGCAGCAGCGATTGTGTGCCGCATCGTCCGTTTCGCCAGCGGGATCTTGAAATCATTGCCGCCATGCCCGACGGCTCCGGCGAGTGCGACTTCGGCCGCGTTGGTAAAGGCAGCGTCGGACGCCGACGCTCCTGCGAGCGTGCGCTCCGCCTCGGTCGCGCGCCAGGGCTTCGCGGCCACGCCGCCCATGGTGATCCGAGCGCTTCGGATACGATCGCCGCTTTTCTCGACGATTGCTGCCACCGACACCAGCGCGAAGGCGTAGGAAGCACGGTCGCGCACCTTCCGGTAAAGCTGCCGGCCGGGCGGTGGCGGCGGCAGGGCAACCGCGACGACCATTTCGCCGTGGCCGAGCACGGTCTCCACATGGGGCATCGTCTCGGGCAATCGATGGAAATCGTCGATCGGGATCGTGCGGGTCTCGCCGCTGGGCGAGACGGTCTCGATCCTGGCGTCGAGCCCAGACATGGCGACCGCCATGTCCGAAGGATGGACCGCGATGCAGGCTTCGCTCGCGCCGAGTACGGCGTGCATTCGGTTGAAGCCTTGAAGCGCCGCGCAGCCCGAACCCGGCTGGCGCTTGTTGCAGGGCATGTTGCGGTCGTAGAAGTAGGGGCAGCGCGTGCGCTGCAGGAGATTGCCGCTGGTCGAGGCCTTGTTGCGTATCTGGCCGGACGCTCCCGCCAGCAGCGCTTGCGTGAGCATCGGGTAGCGCGACCTCACCCGCGGGTCGGCGGCAAGATCGCTGTTGCGGACCTGGGCACCGACCCGAAGCCCGCCTTCCGCCGTCTCCTCGATCCGATCAAGCGGCAGCCGGCTGATGTCGACGAGATGCGCTGGGCGCTCGATCTCGAGCTTCATCAGGTCGAGCAGGTTGGTGCCGCCGCTGATGAACCTGGCGTCCGGCCGGGCCGCGACCGCGGCGGTCGCCTGCTCGGCACTCGTTGCACGCTCATAAGTGAAGGACTGCATTGCTCATGCCTCCTCTGCCGCGTCGCGGATTGCAGCGACAATGTTCGGATACGCGGCACAACGGCAGATGTTGCCGCTCATCCGCTCGCGGATCTCGGCATCTGTGAGAGCGACGGAAGCCGCTGCCACGTCGGCGCTCGCATGGCTTGGCCAGCCGGCCCGCGCCTCGCCCAGCATGCCAACCGCCGAGCAGATCTGGCCTGGCGTGCAGTAGCCGCACTGGAAACCGTCGCGGGCGATGAAGGCGGCCTGCACCGGATGCAGCCGGTCACCCTCGGCAAGGCCCTCGACCGTGGTGATCTCGTCGCCTTCATGCATTGCGGCAAGCGTCAGGCAGGAATTGATCCGGCGTCCATCGACAAGCACCGTGCATGCGCCGCACTGGCCGTGGTCGCAGCCCTTCTTCGAGCCGGTGAGGCCGAGATGGTTGCGCAGGGCGTCGAGCAGCGTCGTTCGCGGGTCGAGCTCGATGGCAAGATCCTTGGCGTTGATCCGCAACGACATCGTCATCGTCGGTACCGGCGTGGCCGATGCCGCCGCCGTGACGGTCTCGGCCGGCTCGGCGTCAACCGGTATGCCGGTAGCCAGGAGCACCCCGGTCGCAACACCGCCTTCCAACACCATCCGACGCGTCGGCCCGCTCGTGTTGTCCGTTTTGGCCATGCATGATCTCCCAGTCGCAATGAAGCGCAGACGGCAACTTGACCCGAGCGAACCCTCGGGTTCTGTCACCCAACGACACTGGAGGTGGGAGTGCGGGCGGCGGCTTTCTTTCAAGAAACCGGCGGCACTATCAGGATTCTGGAGAAGAATTCACCCGATAGGCACGAGGCGTCATGCCCCTCAGACGTCGGAAGGTCGTGGTGAAGTGGCTCTGGCTTGAGAAGCCGAGCCGAAAGGCAATGATACCGATCGACAAACCCGTCTCGCGCAGCAGCGCCTCCGCTTGCCGCACCCTTTCCTCGATCACATAGGCATAGGGTGGAAGGCCGGTCGTCGCCTTGAAGCGACGCGCAAAACTGTCGACGGCCATGCCCGCGACGGCTGCCAGCTCGCTTAGCGAAATGTCGGAATTCATATGCGTATCGATGTAGTTCCGAACGCGACCAAGTGCCCGGCGGCTGAGACAGCCGTGACGTACAAACCGCTGTTGCTCCCGGCTCAGGTTGGCCACGCGGAGACTGACGAGGGCGACCAGATGCTCGACATAGGCAGTGTCCGGCTTGTGGCCGAGTGCCATCTCGTCACGAAGCGAACTCAGCAGCGTGGCGACGACCGCGTCTTTCTTGTTTACCAGTATAGGCAGGTTCCTCAGGCGTTCGCATCCGGGAAGCCCGATATCGGGATCGATCCACAGGGCTGAATAGGAGAGGTTTACATCTCGATAGAAGCCGTGTCGCTCCGCGCCTGCCGGGACGAAGGTGAGGGCTCCGGGACGGTCCCTTCCGTCGTAAAGGGATCGTGCCCCGTGCCGAATGGATGTGTGGGACGTGCCGCCTTCTTCGGTCAGCACGATCAGATGATGAGGGGCTGTCCAGCGGAGCTCCGCCTCCCGGCACGCCCACCGCCGGTTGTCGAAAACGATCGAGGAGCTGACCCATGACGCGGTTTGCAGGGGCTCCGACTTCTCCTCCTGGCTCCGAATCCGTCCGTCACCAAGCAACGGTCTGAATGACATCGCGGCATCCCGCTGGTTCACTCGCCGGCCCGTGGTCAGCCCCGGCTTCGAGCGTTGGGCGCCGCCCCGCCGCTACGCATACGGCCGTCTATGTGGGACAGGCAACCGGCGTTTTTAACCGTGCCGTGTTCAAGAAATCGTGAGATCAGGCAAATCCAGAGCGCCCTCCCGGCAAAGCGGATTATCCGCGCTCGGGAAACATCGCCTTCAGGCCTTCGCGCGAGGCCGTGGCGACACCGCGTTCGGTGATCAAGCCGGTGACCAGCCGCGCCGGCGTCACGTCGAAGGCCGGATTGGCCGCCGGCGTGGCTTCCGGTGACACGCGTACCTGGGCGATCTCGCCGGAAGCGGTCTTGCCCCAGACCAGCGAGACCTCGTCGGGTGAGCGCTGTTCGATCGGGATTTCGGCCAGCCCGTCGCCCACCGTCCAGTCGATCGTCGGCGACGGCAGCGCGACATAGAACGGCACGTCGTTGTCGTGGGCCGCCAGTGCCTTGAGATAGGTACCGATCTTGTTGCACACATCGCCGTCGGCGGTGGTCCTGTCTGTGCCGACGACGACCATGTCGATCTGGCCGCGCTGCATCAGATGGCCGCCGGCATTGTCGACGATCAGCGTATGCGGCACGCCGTGGCCGGCCATCTCCCAGGCGGTCAATTGGGCACCCTGGTTGCGGGGTCGCGTTTCGTCGACATAGACATGGACTGGAATGCCGGCTTCCGTCGCCAGATAGATCGGCGCGGTTGCGGTGCCGTAGTCGACCGTGGCCAGCCAGCCGGCGTTGCAGTGGGTCAGGATATTGACCGGTTCGCCCGGCTGCTTGCGCGCCGCGATCGCCTTGATGATTTCGAGCCCATGGGCGCCGATGGCGCGATTGAGGCCGACATCCTCGTCGGCGATCTCGCCGGCACGCCGATATGCAGCCGCGGCACGTTCTGGCAGGGGAAGCGTCAGCAGGAAGCGCTGCATTTCGTTCAGCGCCCAGCGCAAATTGATCGCCGTCGGGCGCGTTTCGTGCAAGGTTGCCCAGACGGCGTCGAGTGCCGCATCCGACGGATCATCGGCCATCTGCATGGCGACGCCATAGGCCGCGGTGACGCCGATCAGCGGCGCCCCGCGAACCCACATGTCGCGGATTGCCGTGGCGATGCCGGCGACGGTATCGATCTTTTCGATGCGGAAATCATGCGGCAGCCAGCGCTGGTCGATGATCTCCACCGAACGCCCGTCGTCACTCGGCCAGATGGTGCGGTAGTGGCGGTCGCCGACGTTCAAATCCTGCTCTCCCGTTCGATCAGCGCGGCCAACCGGTTGACCTCGTCGATGCTGTGGATCTGGCGCCGGTTGACGGCGAGGTGACGGCCGAATTTCAGCGCCTTTGCTTCACATCTGGCGCGCAGATCCGGATCGGCAATGGTCTCGAAATCAGCATTATGGGCAAGGCCGAGAATGCGCCGGTGAACCTCGACGCCGGCAAAGCCGAGCAGATCGGTCCAGATCGACTGCAGCATGTGGTCGAGCGCCTGCTCGGCGCCAAGCCTGTCGCCCTGATCTTCGAACAGGCTCTTCTGGTAGAGCATGCCGGTACGCTCCGTCCGCCACAGCTGCGAGAACTCGGCGCGGAATACCGACCATGTCTCGACCGTAACGCCGAGTAGATAGTCGCGCATGGAATCGCGGCTTCCGCCCTGTTCATGGCCGCTCTGCGAGAAGTACGCCATCCAGAAATTGGCGAGCAGCATGCCGACGTCGAAGGCGATCGGCCCGTAGAAGGCGAATTCGGGATCGATCATCCGCGTTTCGGCGTCGGTCACCATGATCGAGCCGGAATGCAGGTCGCCATGCAGCAGCGTCTCGGCATTGGCAGCGAAGATGTGCTTCATCCGCTGCGCCTCGACCTTGAGGTCGCGGTCGGCACGCAGCTCGGCGACAACGCCATCGAGCTGTGGGCTGGTGTGCCGGTTCATCTTGGCATCGAAATATGGATCCGAGAAAACCAGGTTCTCGGTGATGTCGCAGAGTTCGACATTGTCGGCGAACAGCGCCAGATCGGCCTTGCGATCCCTGGTCGCCATATGCAGGTCGGAGCCGCGAAACAGCGTGCGGGCCATGAATAGGCCGATGTCTGTCGCGATGTTGGGCAATTGCCGGCCCTCGATCAGCGCCCGCCGCAAGATAATGTGCGGCGACAGATACTCCATGATGATCAGCGCCTGGCCTTCGTCGAAGTGATATATAACGGGCACCGAACCCGGCGCCCGCGCCTGTTGCCGCGTCAGCGCATGGTATTCGAAGAAGGAACGCTTCAACGGCAGCGGCCAGCTGTCGCCGACCAGCCGGACGTAGGGCAGGGCCTGCTTGACGACGGCCGCACCCTCAGCCCCCTCGACGATGAACACAAGGTTCAGATTGCCGTCGCCGACTTCACGAACCTTCCACTGGCTCGTATCCTTGCCGATCTGCGAACACAGGGGCTCGTTGGCACCGAGACGGCCCGCCAGTGTCTCGACCGACAGTGCTTCGAACGGCGATTTCCCAGTCATCCTCACCTCCCGCTCATGTGCTCCGATGATAGCGGAGCCAATGCGGCCGGGCCAAGCTAGGAACCCCGCTGGCAATTGTCAATCGTGTTGACAATTGCCGATATAGCCCATAGCGTCACGGTCAGGGAGGAACGAATGGGCAATGATGCCGTGTTCCGCGTCGACGGCCTGAGGAAATCCTTTGGCCATATCGAGGTGCTTGGCGGCGTCTCGCTCGAATTGCATGTCGGCGAAGTGACCGTGCTGATGGGCGCCAACGGCGCCGGCAAATCCACCCTCGTCAAGATCATCAGCGGCGTTTACGACCATGGCGGCGGCTCGATGTCGCTTGCCGGGCATGAGTTCGACCCGAAAACGCCGGCGGAGGCGATCCGCGCCGGCGTCGTTACCGTCCACCAGAACATCAATGACGGTGTCGTCGCCGACCTCGACGTCGCCACCAATCTCACCCTCGACAGGTTGAGCGGCAGCGGCGTGCCGACCCTGTTCAATCCAGGCCGGGTGCGTCGCGAGGCCAAGGCGGTGGCCGACCGCATGGGACTGGCCATCGACCTCAAGGCCCGCATCAGCGATCTCTCGCTTGCCGACCGCCAGATGGTGGCGATCGCCCGCGCCATGGCGCACCGGCCGAAAGTGCTGATCCTCGACGAGCCGACCTCCTCGCTGTCCAGCGCCGAGGCCGACCGGCTGTTCGCATTGCTCGACCGGCTCCGCCAGCAAGGCGTGGCGATCCTCTACATTTCGCACCGTATGTCTGACATCAGGCGGCTTGCCGATCGCATCATTTCGATGCGCGATGGGGTTATCTCAGGTATCTTCGACAAGAAGCCGCTGGATTACGAAGGTGCGGTCAACGCCATGCTCGGCCGTAAGATCCAGCTCGAGCGGATCGTCGCCAGGAATTCGGCCAAAGCAATTTTCACTGCCGACGCGCTACGGATTGCCGAAGGCGCCAGGCCGATTTCGCTGACGCTCGGCGATGGCGAGGTCGTTGCCATCACCGGCCTTGTCGGCGTCGGCAAGACCGCGCTCGCCGAGACGCTGTTCGGCCTGCGCCAGCCGCTGGCCGGCACCATGATGCTGAACGGGAAACCCTATGCGCCGGGGTCGACCGGCGAAGCGATTGCCGCCGGTGTGTTTCTCGTCGCCAAGGACCGGGGCGAAAACGGCATCGTCGGCGACTTCAACATCCAGGAGAATATCAGCCTGCCGTTCCACAGGCGCATGTCGCGTCTCGGTGTCCTCAAACGCCGTATCGAACGCGCCATTGCCCGCCAGCAGATTCAGGAGCTCGGCATCGTCTGCCGCTCGGAAAAGGACGAGATGTCCGCCCTTTCCGGCGGCAATCAGCAGAAGGTGATGGTCGCCCGCTGGATGTCGCAGGCGGCAAGGCTTTTCATCCTCGACGAGCCGTTTCAGGGCGTCGACATTTCGGCCAGGCGCGACATCGCCGCCAAGCTGCGGGCCAGCGCCCATGGCCGCGCGACACTGCTGTTCGTCACCGAACTCGACGAAGCCCTGGAGACGGCCGATCGCATCCTGGTGATGTCGGAGCAGACGATCGTCGGCGAGCACCGCAATACCGATGTCGATGTCGAGCGTCTGCTGGCCGAAGTGGCGGGCGGGCCGTTGCACAGCGCAGCCTGACGGCGGGAAGACGACGAGAATTGGAATGGAGAGGGCATGAGTTCAGGTTGGGTAAAGACGTTGCCAGCAGGCAGGAGCGCTGAATGATCCTGCGCGACAATGCTATTCGCTACGGCTTCATCGTTCTGTTGTTCGGGCTGATCGCCTATTTCGCTGTTGCCGCTGATGGTTTCGTCTCGCCGCAAAGTGCTGTCTTCATCTTCCAGTCGGTCGCCATCACCGGCGTTCTGGCGCTCGGCGTCACCGCCACGCTGGTCGTCGGCGGCTTCGACCTGTCGATCGGCTCTGTCGCCACGAGCGCCATGATGGCGGCTGCCTATGTCATGGTGGTGCTGGAGCAGAACGCAGTCGTGGCGGTCGTCGTCTGTCTTGTGATCGGCGCCGTCGTTGGCCTGATCAATGGCTGGCTGATCGTCTATATGCGGGTGCCGGACCTCTTGGCGACGCTCGGCATGATGTTCCTGCTTGTCGGCCTGCAGCGCATACCGACCGAGGGCCGTTCGATCGCCACCGGCATGACCATGCCCGACGGCTCGGTCGCCAACGGCAGCTTCGGCGCCGCCTTTCTGGCGCTTGGTCGCCATCGCTTCGATTTCTTCATCCCGAACCTCATTCCGGTGTCGGTCGTCGTCCTGCTCGTGCTGGCGGTGCTGATCTGGTTCTTTCTCGAATACACCCGTTTCGGGCGCATGATGTACGCCGTCGGCAGCAACGAACGCGCTGCCGAACTCGCCGGCGCGCCTGTCAAGGCATACAAAATCTGGGCCTATGTGATTTCGGGAGTATTTGCCTCGATCGGCGGCATTTTGCTCGCCGCCCGGCTTGGACGCGGCGACATCGCCTCGGGTAATAATCTGTTGCTCGACGCGGTGGCTGCGGCACTCATCGGTTACGCAGTTCTCGGCGCCGCCAAGCCGAACGCCTTCGGCACGGCCGTCGGCGCGGTGTTCGTCGGCGTGCTGCTGCAGGGCCTGACGATGATGAACGCGCCTTACTACACGCAGGATTTCGTCAAGGGCGTGGTTCTCGTGGTCGCCCTTGTCTTTACCTTCGCCCTGTCCGGCAGGGGCAGGAGATAGGTTTCGACCGGTTACATTTTGGGTTCAACAAGTGGAGGAAGCGACGTGAACATCACAAGAAGACTTTTGGGGAAGGCAGCGCTCGGGCTTGCCGGCGCAACATTGCTGATGCAGTGGCCGGCAATGGCGCAGGACAGGCCGGCGCCGTTCGACAAGCCGGGCGCCGTCAAGATAGCGCTGGTCCGCTATCTCTCGACCGGCGACTTCTTCCAGGCGTATTTGTCCGGCGTCGAGGCGCAGGCCAAGGCGCTCGGCGTCGACCTGCGCGTGCTCGACAGCCGCCAGGACGCGGCGCTTCAGGCGGACATGGTCGACCAGGCCATCGCGCTCGGCGTCCAGGGCATCATCATCCAGCACGGACTGACGGAATCGATGAAGGACGCCGCCCAGCGCGCGGTCGACGCCGGCATCAAGGTCGTTGCCTTCGACGTCAATGTCGAAAACCCCAAGATCCCGCAGATCGAGCAATCCGACCGCGACCTCGCGCGCCTGGCGCTCGAACAGGCGGTCAAGGACAATGGCGAGAGCTGGAAGGCCGGCTATGTCTATGTCGCCGGCATCGCGCCGCTCGATCGCCGCAACGAGACCTGGGTCGAGTTCAAGAAGAAATATCCGGGCATCGACGAAGCCGCCATGTTCGGCACGCTCGACAACCCGATCGCCAATTCGGTCGCCAACCAGGCCCGCTCGGTGTTGTCGGCCCACCCCGACATCAAGGTGATGTTCGCGCCCTATGACGAATTCGCCAAGGGCGTGAAGATCGCCGTCGACGAGGCCGGACTGAACAAGGACATCAAGATCTATTCGGCCGACATCTCGACCTCGGACATCGCTGCGATGCGCGAGCCGGACAGCGCCTGGGCGGCAACCGCCGCCACCAACCCGGCCGTCGTCGGCCAGGTCTCGGTGCGCGCGCTGGCGCAGCTTCTGGCCGGCGAAGACCCGGGCCACAACGTCATCGTGCCGCCGACGCTGATCACCCAAAAGGATCTGATCGACAAGGACATCAAGAACATGGAGGACCTCTCGGCCAAGCTGCCGCAGTTCGCCCATGCCGATGTCGCGATGCCGGCCTGGATGCCGAACCCGAACGCGAAGTAGTCTTTCACTATCGGCAAAGGAAAAGAGCGGCTCGCGGGCCGCTCTTTTTTGTTGGTCCGGTGTTTAGATCTACCTCAACGCCGCCGCGATGTTGCCACCGTCCACCGTCGTCACGTCGGCGGTGGTCCGCTCGGCCAGCGCCTGATGCAGGAAGGCCTGAGCGACGTCTTCGGCCGTTACTTCCTGCCCGAGCAGGTTGCCGGACATATATTCCTTCTCCGACACGCCGCGCGCGCCCGAGCGGCTGGCGATCATGGCATCGGTCAACAGCCCCGAACGGATGCGGTCGGCGTTGACGGCATTGGAGCGGATGCCATGCGCGCCGTAGTCGAGTGCATATTGCCTGGACAAAAACAGCGTTGCCGCCTTGGGAATGCCATAAGCGCCGAACTTCGGCCCCGGATTGACCGCCTGCTTGGAGGTGTTGAACAACAGCACGCCGCCGGTGCCCTGCTCGAGCATGATGCGCACGGCATTTTGCGCCGCCGACTGATGGGCGAAGAAATTGAGTTCGAAGCTCTTGCGCAAGGTTGCGTCGTCGAGCTCGCCGATCCGGCCCTCCCAGGCAGCACCGGCATTGGAGACGAGAATGTCGAGGCCGCCGTAGACGGCGACCGCTTTGTCGAACGCAGCGCGCATCTGCGCCGGATCGGTGATGTCGGCGCCAAAGCCGATCGAACCGTTGCCGGCCTTTTTTGCCGCCTCGGCAGCCCTTGCCGCGTCGAGATCGACGACGACGGCATGGGCACCGTTGTCGGCGAACAGCTTTGCCGTGGCAGCACCGATCGCGCCGGCGCCGCCGGTGACCAGCACCACCTGGCCGGTCAGCGGCTTCGGCTTGTTGGCGGCGAGTTTGGCCTGTTCCAGCGACCAGTATTCGAGCGGGAACAGGTCGGCTTTGGAGAGCGGGCGGAAATCGCCGACGGCTTCGGCGCCGCGTACCGCCTCGATCCACATTTCGCCGACGTCGGAGGCAATCTTCGCATCCTTAAGCGTGCGGCCGTGGCCGAACATGCCGAGGCCGGGCACCAGCGTCAGCCGCGGCATCGGGTCGAGCATGGTGCGCTTCACTTCGTCGAGCGCATCATTGGTTTCGAAATAGGCGCGATAGTCCTTGGCGAATTTCTCGACATGCTGTCGGATGACGGATTTGTAGTCGCCGACCTTGTCAGCGTCGGGCGCCGGCAGTGCCATCGGTCCGGTCTTGATGCGGATCGACAGGTCGGGTGTCGACACGCCGCGCCCGGCATAGTCGGCAATTTTCGCCGAATTGATGAAATCGACGATCGCATCCGAGGTGCGGAAATCGCTGACCATGCGGTCGAAGCGGCCTTCGCCGCGTGCCACCGCCACCGCGCCGCGTAGCATCGGCGCAATCTCCGCGGGCTTCGCCAGCCCGGCCGGCAGTGCCACCTTTTCGGTGCGCGGCTTGCCGTGGCTGGCGATGAAATCCTCGGCGACGTTCACGTAATGGATCATCCGGTCGTAGGCCTGCTTGGCATCGTCGCCGAAGGTGAAAATGCCATGCTTGTCGAGGATCAGGCCTTCGACCGTCGGATCGGCGTCGAAAACATCAGCGGCCGCCTTCGCCAGATCGAAGCCCGGCATGATGTAAGGAACGAAGCCCATCTTTTCGCCGAACACCGTCCGGCTCAGCGCCTCGCTGTCCTCCTGGTCGACGATGGCGAGGATTGCGGTCGAATGCGTGTGGTCGACGAATTTGTGCGGCAGGAAGGCGTGCAGCAGCGTCTCGACGGAGGGATTGGGCGAGGACGGATCGATGAGGTTCGCCCGCTGCAGCGCGACCATGTCCTCGTCGGAGAGCTTCTTCAGCGACCGCGCCTTCAACAGCGCGCCGAGCTTGACCGCCGGCAGGCCCTGCGGCTCGATGACGCCCATGTCCCAGCCGCTGCCCTTGACGCAGAGCACGTCCCATTCGTCGCCGACAAGATCGGTGGCCCTGGTCTTGCACGAGGTGTTGCCGCCGCCATGCAGGACGAGCCGCGGCTCGCCGCCCAGCAGCCTGGTCGTGTAGACGCGCAGCGCCAGGTCGCGGGCCACACCCTTCTTTGCATAGTCGGCGACCAGCTTCTCCGCCTCGCCGTCATTCCACAGGTTCTTCATGTCAGCTTCGTCCGATTTCTCTTTGTTGTGAACAGGAATGCCGCGACGCTTTGATGACAATGCACCGGCGGCTGGAATTAACTATCAGGCGACCTTTTCTGCTGCCGCTCCGGCATTGTCGAGCAGCCGTCGCGCCATGCGCGCGCCGACGACGAGATGGGTGCAGAGCCCGCCGGCGATCGCCGCGACGAGCGGTTCGAACTTGCTCTCTTCCTGCACTACCACAAGCCGTTTTTCGATCTGGCGCAGCGATGACAGCTCTGCCGAAATCAGTCGGCGGTTGTAGCTGCAGTCGAGCGCCTGGCCGTGGGCGTCGATGATCTGTCCGGCAATGACGCCGGCCGCACCCACTTTGCGCAATACAGCCATTTCGCTTGGCGTCAGCGCGCCGCATTTGACCAGATGGCTGTCGGTGTCCACCGAGCCTACCGAATACAGCGCCAGGTCGCATTCGCCGATGCCCGACAACTGCTCGCGGATCACCGGCTCGGCGCGCAGGCCGCGTGCCAATTCTTCCGTCGTCAGCACCAGCGGCGCGTAAAAATTCAGCCCCTTGGCATTGAGCCGGCGTGCGATTTCCATCGTACATTGGTCCGGCCGGTACGAATAGGGGGCGCCCAGATTGCCGCAGAGCTGCACCACGGTGACGTCCTGCAGATCGGCATAGGACATGATGTCGGCGATGGTGTAGATCGTCCGTCCCCAGGCGACGCCGATGCGGTCGCCCTTCCTGACCAGCTCGAGAAAGACGCTTGCCGCCAGCACGGCAATGTCGGTCGAGGGGTCGGCGACATAGCCGTTTTCCGGCGCGATCCAGACCGCGTCGAGCTTCAGCGCGTCTTCCAGCTTGCGCGCCAGCACGTCGTCGGTGAAAAGCTGGGTCGAGGTCGAGATGTTGACGATGCCGGTCTCGCGCGCCTTGCGCAGATACATCGCCACCGAGGCACGGGAAATCTTGAGCTGGCTGGCCACCTGGTCCTGGCGCAGGCCGTGTGCGTAGTAAAGCCAGGCGGCCTTGTGGATAAGCTGTTCTGCCGGTCGGATCGCCATGCCATCTCCTCGCTGACATTATTCACGGCTCTCGACAAAAGTCAAATTGAGTGAGGAGGCATGATATGGCATGGGAGCATTGCCGATGTCAGTAATTGCACATTTATTGTTATTGCGGTACCATTTGATCAGACAGGAGATCCGAGAATGAACGTATCGTTGGGAGAGCGATGGGAAACCTTCGTGTCCAATATTGTCAAACGCGGCCGCTACGGTTCTGCCAGCGAAGTTGTGCGCGAGGGCCTGCGCCTTGTCGAAGAGCGCGAAGAAAAGCTGAAGGCGCTGCGTATCATGATAGACAAATCGTTTGCTGAAGGCGGCGAAGCCACCGAGCAGGATATTGATGCCTTGGAAGCCAAGGCCAAGCAGCTCGCAAAACAAGGCTTTTAGGGGTGCCACGGCTGCGCATGCTGCCGTCGGCGATGCACAAATCCTACACCGTGTTCAAAGCCAGGTGGTAAGAAGGCCTAATAACCCATTTGGGGAGGACTGGATGGGCAATTCCTACGAACAGGACCTCGATCGAAACCCGGCCAACCATCAGCCGCTGACGCCGCTGACCTATTTTGAGCGGGCGGCAAAAACCTTTCCCGACCAGACCGCCATCATCCATGGCCGCCAGCGTACGACCTATCGCGATTTCTGGAAGCGCTCGCTGAGGCTTGCCTCGGCGCTGGCGAAGCGCGGTATCGGCAAGGGCGACACCGTCACCGTCATGCTGTCCAACACACCGCCGATGCTGGAAGCGCATTTCGGCGTGCCGATGACCAAGGCGGTGCTGCACTCGCTCAACACCCGCCTCGACGCCGCCGTCATTGCCTTCCAGCTCGATCACGCCGAAAGCAAGGTGCTGATCGTCGACCGCGAATTCGCCGGCGTGGTTCGGCAAGCGCTGACGCTGGCCAAGGTCAGGCCGCTGTTGATCGATTACGACGATCCCGACTATGCCGCCGATGCGCCCTATCCCAAGGGGGAGCGGATCGGCACGCTGGACTATGAGGCGTTTGTTGCCGACGGCGACGAGGATTTCGCCTGGTCGATGCCGGACGATGAATGGGATGCTATCTCGCTCAACTACACCTCCGGCACGACAGGCAATCCGAAGGGCGTCGTCTGTCACCATCGCGGTGCGGCACTGATGGCCTATGCCAACACCATCCATGCCGGGATGAGCAAGCACCCGGTCTATCTGTGGACGTTGCCGATGTTCCACTGCAACGGCTGGTGCTTTCCCTGGACGCTTGCCGTGCAGGCCGGCACGCATGTCTGCCTGCGTTGGGTGCGGCCGAAGCCGATCTACGACGCCATAGCCGATCACGGCGTCACCCATCTGTGCGGTGCACCCATCGTCATGTCGGTGCTGATCAACGCCAGGGACGAGGACAAGCGGCAATTCCCGCAGACCGTCACCTTCAATACCGCCGCGGCGCCGCCGCCCGAGGCGGTGCTGTCGGGCATGGCCGATGCGGGCTTTGCCGTCACCCATCTCTACGGCCTGACCGAAACCTATGGCCCGGCCGTCGTCAACGAATGGCATGGCGAGTGGGACCGACTGGAGAAAGGGGCAAGGGCGGCGAAGAAGGCCAGGCAAGGCGTACGCTATGCTGCGCTCGAAGGCCTGACGGTGATGGACCCGCAGACGATGCAAGAGACGCCGGCCGACGGCGAGACGATCGGCGAGGTGATGTTCCGCGGCAATATCGTCATGAAGGGCTATCTGAAAAACCGCAAGGCGAGCGACGAGGCCTTTGCCGGGGGCTGGTTCCATTCGGGCGACCTCGGCGTCATGCATCCGGACGGCTACATCCAGCTCAAGGACCGCTCCAAGGACATCATCATCTCCGGCGGCGAAAACATCTCCTCGATCGAGGTCGAGGAGGCGCTCTACAAGCATCCCGCCGTCGCCTCTTGCGGCGTTGTCGCCCGATCCGACGACAAATGGGGCGAGGTGCCGGTCGCCTATGTCGAGCTGAAGCCGGGCAAGGCGGCGACCGAGGCCGAAATCATCGGGCACTGCCGCGCGCTGCTCGCCCGCTTCAAGGTGCCGAAAGCGGTGATCTTCGCGGAAATCCCGAAGACTTCGACGGGCAAGATCCAGAAGTTCCGGCTGCGGGAGATGGCAAAGCAGCCTTAACGCCTGATCCGAAACGGAACCGATTTCGGAAAGCATCTTTTCAAGATCCTTCGCAAAAAAAAGACGGGCGGCTTGCAGGCGCGCCCGGCGGAAACCACATGCGTTTCATGGGCCAACTCCGTCCAGAGATGTCACCATCTGTCATCAAGGGCACCGGCTGGCGAAAATCGCGCCTTGACAGGTGATGGTTTTCAATTTACGAGTGACGAAATTCTAAATTCGTCATTCGTAAATTGGCCAACGAGATGCTTGAAACCCTAGACACCACCGCCGATTCTGCCCGCCAGGAAAATGTCACGCGCATCCTGGATTGCGCGGAGCGACTGTTCCGCCACTACGGCTACGGCAAGACCAACGTCGCCGACATAGCGCGCGAACTCGGCATGTCGACTGCCAACATCTATCGCTTCTTCGCCTCCAAGGTCGAAATCCACCAAGCGGTTTGCGGCCGTATGCTCGAGACCTGCTATCGGTTGACCTACGAAGCCTGCCATGGCCCCGGCACGGCCAGCGAAAAACTCCGCCGCTATGTGCATACGCACTATCAGTGGACGCTCGAGACCATGATCGACCAGGAGAAGGTGCACGAGATGGTCATCGTCGCCATCGAGCGCGACTGGCACGTCATCGAAAAGCACATCGACAGCATCCATGAACTGGTCGCGGAAGTGATCCGCGAGGGCATCGCCACCGGCGAGTTCATCGATCAGGATCCGGTGATCGCTTCCCGGTGCTTCGGCGCTGCCATCATCAGCCTCTGCCATCCGCAGATGATGGCCCAGTGCCTCGCCAAGAAGAACCGGGCGACGCCGGACGAGCTGACAGAGTTTGCCATCAGAGCCTTGAAGAAATGACCGTTGCCGCCCGTCGGGCGGTGATACCGGCAATTCATCCCCACAGTTCGGGAGTACGAAAAGTGTCTTTGTCCAAGTCCATCACCTACAGGCGACCGGCCGCCGGCCTGGCGCTGATTGTCATTGCCGCTCTCGGCCTCGCCGGCTGCTCGCAGGAGAAAGCCGAGGTCACCGAGATCATCCGCCCGGTCAAGGTGGTCGAGATCGCCAAGGCGAGCGATACCCGGCAGCTTTCCTATTCCGGATCGGTGCGTGCCCGCACCGAGATGAATCTCGGCTTTCGCATCAACGGCAAGATCACCGAGCGCCTTGTCGACATCGGTGACCGCGTCAAGCCGGGCGACGTTCTCGCCCGCATCGATCCCACCGACTACGAACTTTCGGTGAGAAGCGCTCAGGCCAGCCTCGATGCCGCCGACCGTCAGGTCGAGACAGTCGAGCTGACGCGCAAGCGCGCCGAACAGCTCTACGCCAAGAATTTCGCGCCGAAGTCGCAGCTCGAGCAGGCGACGCTCGCCTATAACCAGGCGGTCGCCACGCGCGATTCCGCCCGCTCGCAGCTTGCCCAGGCCCAGAACCAGGTCCGCTATACCGATCTCAAGGCGGACAAGAACGGCATCGTCACTGCCGTTGCCGCCGATGTCGGCCAGGTGGTCGGCTCCGGCACGCCGGTGGTGACCGTTGCCATCGACGGCGAGAAGGAAGTCCTGATCGCCGTTCCGGAAACCGATATCGCCGAATTCAAGCCGGGCAAGACCGTCAAGGCGGGCTTCTGGTCCGATGAGGCGCTGACGCTTGACGGCAAGGTCCGCGAAGTCGCTGGCAGCGCCGATCCGCAATCGCGCACATTTGCCGTTCGCGTCAGCCTGCCCAACGATCCGCGCGTGCTGCTGGGCATGACCGCCTCCATCGAAGCCGCGGCGGACAACCGGCAGCAGCTGGTGTCGATCCCGCTGGCCGCGTTGGCGCAAAAGGACAGCCAATCGATCGTCTGGACAGTCGACCGCAATGGCGGGACCGTCCATGCGCATCCGGTCAAGGTCGCCGCCTTCACCCCCGACGGCGTCAGTGTCGCCGACGGGCTGAAGCCGGGCGACGTGGTCGTCGCCGCCGGCACGCAGTTCATGACCGAGAATCTGAAAGTCAAGCTGACCGGTGATGCAGCGCAACAGTCGGCATCGGCCGATGACGCTGCAAGGCGCTTGCGCTGACGGCCAGGCAATTCACGGTTTCCGGGCGGCAGGCGCCCGATTGTCGAGATCTCAGGTCGATGTAACCCCCACGTCGATGCTCGCGTCCCACCGCGATGTAGATCTCTCAACTCGGTAAGGCCTCGCCGTCCGGAAGCCCACATCGGAAGTTCCGTGGGCATGCCAAGCGCGTGCTCTGTTGATCAAATTGAAATGGACTGACGCCGATGACCATCGACACCAATGAAAAGCGGTCTTTCAATCTTTCGCGCTGGGCAATCGGCCATCCGAGCATTGCCCGCTTCCTGTTCGGTCTGATCATCGTCGCCGGTGCGCTCGGCCTGATGCGCATGGGCCAGAAGGAAGACCCCGATTTCACCTTCCGCGTCATGGTCGTCCAGGCGATCTGGCCAGGCTCCTCGATCAAGGAGATGGAGGACCAGGTCGTCAACAAGATCGAGCGCAAGCTGCAGGAAACGCCGCATCTCGATTTCGTCCGCTCCTACACCCGCGCCGGCAGCGCCATCATCACCTTGCAGGTCAAGGGCGACACCAATCCCGCGCAGGTCGCCGATGCTTTCTATCAGGTGCGCAAGAAGGTCGGCGATATCGCCAATGAGCTGCCGCAGGGGCTGCTCGGGCCCTACTTCAACGACGAATTCGGCGATACTTTCATCACCCTGCATTCGATCAGCGGCGACGGCTACAGCTATCCCGAGCTGAAGAAATTCGCCATCCAGGCGCGTGACATGCTGCTGACGACGCCTGGCGTCGAGAAGGCCGTGATCATCGGCGACCAGCCGGAAAAACTCTACATCGACGTTTCATCCAAGGCGCTTGCCGAACGCGGCCTGACGCTGACCGACCTGCAGAATGCGATCCGAGGCCAGAACAATGTCGACCCGGCAGGTTCGGTCGACACCGGCCAGCGTTCGGTGCGCATTTCGGTCGAGGGCGACGTCACCAGGGCGGCCGACATCCGCGAGCTTCGCCTGCGCGCCGGCAACCAGGTAACGCGCCTCGGCGACATCGCCACCGTGACCTCCGGCCTCGAGGATCCGTACCAGCGCAAATACCGTTTCAACGGTCACGACAGCGTCCAGCTCGGCGTCGTCATGGCCAAGGGCTTCAACGTCACCGACGTCGGCAAGGACGTCGAAGCGACCTATAAGCGCTTCGAAGAGGCGCTGCCCTATGGCGTTTCGGTCAATCAGATTTCCGACCAGCCGCACGTCGTGAAAGAGGCGGTGAGCGAATTCATGGAAGCGCTCGGCGAAGCGCTGCTGATCGTGCTTTTCGTCTCGTTCCTGTCGATCGGCTGGCGTTCGGGCCTGGTGATCGCGATCGTCATTCCGCTGGTCCTGGCGGCTACGTTTGCCATCATGTACGAGCTCGGCATCGACCTGCAGCGCATTTCGCTCGGTGCGCTGATCATCGCCCTTGGCCTCTTGGTCGACGACGCGATGATCGTCGTCGAAATGATGGAGCGAAAGCTCGAGGAAGGATTGGTCAAGGTCGAAGCGGCGAGCTTCGCCTACTCCTCGACCGCCTTCCCGATGCTGACCGGCACGCTGATCACCACAGCCGGCTTCATCCCCGTCGGTTTCGCTGCCTCGACCGCCGGCGAATATGTGCGCACCCTGTTTTACGTCGTCGGCATCGCGCTGATCGTGTCCTGGTTTGCCGCGGTCTACTTCACGCCGTGGCTCGGCCACATGATCCTTAAGCAGCGCAAGCACGCCGGCAACCATCACGATGTCTTCGACACCAGCTTCTACCGCCGTCTTCGCTCGACGGTGGCATGGGCGGTGCGCCATCGCATCATCGTCCTGGTGATGACACTGATGACCTTTGCCACCAGCCTGTGGGCGTTCCAGTTCATCCCGCAGAATTTCTTCCCGCAATCGTCGCGTCCGGAAATCCTCGTCGATCTCTGGCTGCCGGAAGGCACCAGCATCAAGGAGGTCGAGACGCAGGCCAAGGCGCTCGAAGCCAGGATGATGGACGACAAGGACAAGCGCTTCATCGCCACCTATATCGGCGAAGGCGCGCCGCGCTTCTTCCTGCCGCTCGACCAACAGCTTCGCAATCCGAACTTCGCCCAGCTTCTGGTGATGGCCAATGACGAACCGGCCCGCGAGCGGCTGATCGTCAAGCTGCGCACCATCCTGGCCGAGGATTTCCCATCGATCCGCGCCAAGGTCGATCGCCTGTTCCTCGGTCCGCCGACCGGCTGGCCGGTGCAGATGCGCGTCATGGGTCCGGATCGCCAGGAGGTGCGCCGCATCGCCGACGAGGTGAAGGCGAAGTTCCAGGCAAATCCGCTGCTCGGCGCCATCCACGACGACTGGCTGGAGCCGGTCCCGGCGATGAAGCTGGTGATCGACCAGGATCGCGCCCGTGCGCTCGGCGTCACCTCGCAGCGCATCCGCCAGATGCTGCAGGCAAGCATGTCGGGAGCACCGCTCGATGACTTCCGCGACGGCGAGGAGACGGTTTCGATCGTCGCCCGCGAACCGGAGGCAAGCCGTCACCTGCTGTCGGCGGTCGACTCCGTCTATATCCCGACCGATTTCGGTGGCTCCGTGCCGCTGTCGCAGGTCGCCAAGATCGTCCCGGTGCTGGAGCAAGGCGTTGAATGGCGGCGCGACCGCTTGCCGACCATCAGCGTACGCGCCACGCTTCCGGACGGCGTGCAGCCGAACGATGTCGCCATGAAGATGTACAGCGACATGCAGGGCCTGCGCGCCGGCCTCGCCCCCGGCTACAAGATCGAGATCCAGGGCGGCGCCGAGGATGCGGCCGAAAGCCAGGCCTCGATCGCGGCGAAAGCGCCGATCATGCTGGCCGTCATCGTCGTGCTGCTGATGATCCAGCTGCAGCACTTCGGCAAGGCGATGCTGGTGCTGGCGACCGGTCCGCTCGGCATCATTGGCGCGGCGGCGGCACTTTTGATCAGCGGCGCGCCGTTCGGCTTCGTCGCCATCCTCGGCGTCATCGCCCTGCTCGGCATCATCATGCGCAACTCGATCATCCTGGTCGACCAGATCGACCAGGACATCGCCGCCGGCGTGGAGCGCTCCGAGGCCATCATCGGCTCGGCGGTCCGCCGGTTCCGGCCGATCGTGCTGACGGCGTTGACCGCGGTGCTGGCGCTGATCCCGATCTCGCGCGGCGTCTTCTGGGGGCCGCTCGCCTATGCCATGATGGGCGGCATCCTGGTCGCCACGGTGCTGACCATCCTTGTCCTGCCGGCAGCCTATGCGCTGTTCTTCGGCAGGGAGCCCAAGAAGGTGGTGGAGCAGGCGGCCGAGACGGAAGAAAAGAACGAAAGGCCGCAACTGGCCCTGGCGGCCGAATAGCGGTCGAGGCAATCGCGCAGGTTGGCGCCGCCCCTCATCTGCCTGCCGGCATCTTCTCCCCGTATAGTGACGGGGAGAAGGACGCCTCGCCAGGATTTCGCCAATGTCCAGCGCTGCAAAAGGGCACTGAGGTTGCGGCCAGCCCCTTCTCCCCGTCTCTATACGGGGAGAAGTGCCCGGCAGGGCGATGAGGGGCGGCGCCGAGATCGACAATTGGTCTGAAGCGATTCCACTTGGCGTGATACCGATCACGCCTCTTGGCGATACCAACAAATTCGTTACAGATCACCCAACAGAGACTAGCGTGCTTGGTTGGAGGACCGTCATGACCATGGCTCAGACAAAGGCACCGCTGCGGCTGCCGATCGACGGGCGCCATCGCCAGATGTTCGTCGGCGGTGGCTGGGTCGATGCCCGCTCCGGCCGGACCATGGAGAGCCGCAACCCCGCCACCGGCGCGGCCATCGCCACGGTGCCGCGCGGCGACCGCCAGGACGTCGACTTGGCGGTGACTGCTGCCCGCAATGCGTTCGAGGGCCCGTGGAGCCGGTTCAAGCCTTATGAGCGGCAGGTGCTGCTGCTGAGGATCGCCGACCTCTTCGAAAAGCACTGGGAAGAGATCAGCCTCTCCGACACCACCGACATGGGTATGCCGATCGTGCGCACCCGCGCCAATCGCAACCGCGTCATCGGCATGCTGCGCTATTATGCAGGCATGGCGACGGCGCTGCACGGCGAGACGATCGAAAACTCGCTGCCCGGCGAAATCGTCTCCTTCACCCGCAAGGAGCCGGTCGGCGTCGTCGGCGCCATCATCCCGTGGAACGCACCGACGGCAGCGTCGATCTGGAAGATCGGCCCGGCGCTGGCGACCGGCTGCACCATCGTGCTGAAACCGTCGGAAGAGGCGCCGCTGACGCCACTTTTGATCGCCGACATCATGAACGAGGCCGGCGTGCCGGACGGCGTCGTCAACATTGTCACCGGCACCGGCGCGGAGGCGGGCGCGGCACTCGCCGAGCATATGGGCGTCGACAAGATCGTCTTCACCGGCTCGACGGCAACCGGCCAGTCGATCGTGCGGGCCTCGGCCGGCAATCTCAAGCGCGTCTCGCTGGAGCTCGGCGGCAAATCGCCGGTCATCGTCTGCGCCGATGCCGATCTCGACAAAGCGGTGCCGGTGGCGGCGATGTCGGTGTTTGCCAATTCCGGCCAGATCTGCATTGCCGGTTCGCGCCTGTTTGTCGAACGCGCCGTCCATGACGAGTTCGTCGAGCGGCTCGCGGCATATGCCAAGGGTCTCAGGGTCGGCGACGGCATCGACCCGGCGACCGAGATCGGTCCGCTGGTCTCCGAAAAGCAGCTGCAGCGGGTCACTGGTTACCTCGAAGCCGGCACCGCGGAAGGGGCGAAACTCGTCACCGGAGGCACCCGGCTTGTGGAAGGCGCGCTTGCCGCCGGCAATTTCGTCGCTCCGACTGTCTTTGCCGACGTCTCGGACGAGATGAAGATCGCCCGCGAGGAGATCTTCGGGCCGGTGATTTCAGCCTTGCCGTTCGACACGTTGGACGAGGCGGTCGAGCGGGCCAACAACACGCCCTACGGCCTGGCTGCAGGGGTCTTCACCCAAAATCTCGCCACCGCCCACCAGCTGTCGCGCAAGATCCGCGCCGGCTCGGTCTGGATCAACACCTATCACGCCATCGATCCGGCCGTGCCGTTCGGCGGCTACAAGATGAGCGGTTACGGCCGCGAGGGCGGCGCCGAGCACCTCGACGAGTATCTCAACACCAAGGGCGTGTTCATCAAGATCGACTGAGCCTTGCGCCAAACAGGGTCAGAAACGAAAAACCCGCCCTGGAGGGGCGGGTCTTTTGGAGCCAGTTAGCACCATAACCAAATTAGTAGCATAGCTGCCGGCACAAAGCAAGAACAAAATAGGGCTATGCCTCAAATAATCGACGTGCCGGGCGTCTCGATGTTCCGGCAGGGGATCGGGCGCATGGCGCACCCGATCCCTCAAGGCAAGCCTCAGATGACGAACAGCCAGTTGGCGAGCAGCATCACCGCGACGCCGGCGACCAGCGTCAGATAGGGCAGCATGCCTGCCTTTCGCACCGTAAGGTCGGACGAGCTCATGCCGAGATCGGCCAGCATATGGTCGGGGAACTTGCCCTTGTCCTGGATGTAATGCCGGAAGCAGAACACCGGGATGATCAAGGCTGCAGTGATCAGCCCGGCCCACAATGCCATCGGGTTCCAGACCTTGGCGCCGGCGCCCATGAAGACCGCGTTGACATAGGCAAGGATCGCGCCGAGGCCGAGCAGCCAGCTCGGCGCCTTCCATGGCCGCGCAATGTGGCCATTGTCGATGCGGTGGATCCAGCCGGCATTGAGGTTGAGGAAGTTGAAGATGATGTAGCCGCAATTCGACACCGCCAGGATGAAGAAGAAGCTCGTCGCGTCGGCCGAAGCGATGGCCAGCACAATCAGGTTGAAGATCAGGTCGGTCCACATCGCCCGCGTCGGCGCACCATGCTCGTTGACGTGGCTGAGGTAGCGCGGCAGCCAGCCGTCGACCGAACCCTGGTAGAGCGTGCGCGAAGAGCCGGCCATCGCCGTCATGATGCAGAGCACCAGCGCCAGGATCATCAGCATGACCAGCAGGCTGTGGATCAGCTGTCCGCCGCCGACCATGCCGGCCAGCGCATCGGCAACGCCGGAGCCGTCGACGATCGGCGTCGCCAGCATACCGTTCAAGCCGAGCACGCCCTGGAAGGTGAATGGCACCAGGATGAACAGCAGCATGCATAACAGGCCGGAGTAGAAGATCGCCTTGAAGGTATCGGTGCCGGGGTTCTTGAACTCGGAGGTGTAGCAGACGGCGGTCTCGAAACCGTAGGTCGACCATGCCGCGATGAACATGCCGCCGAGCACCAGCGTCCAGCCGGCGATGTTCCACGCACCGGGCTCCGGCGCATAGGCTGCCGCAAGCGGCACCAGCGGCGAGAAGTTTGTCCAGTTGATCTGGCCGGTGACGATCGGCACCACGCCGACGATCAGCATCGGGATGATAACCAGCAGGCCGATATATTTCTGCACATTGGCCGTGCCCAGGATGCCGCGATGCTGGATCGAAAAGATGATCAGCATCAGCACCGCACCGATGAAGAAGGTGGCGTTGAAGGTGAAGGAAACCGGGCCAAGCGTGTGGCCGTAGAGCGTCCAGCTGCGGATCGCCGGCGTCGCCGCCGCGGTGACTGCGGTGATGGCGTCGGCGGCGCTGGTTCCAGCATGGGCCGCGATATAGGCGGCGACTTCCGGCGAGGTGTCGGTGAACAGCGGCACCGGCGCCAGTGCGTTGAGGATATAGGCGGCGGCGATCGAGCAGCCGAGCGACAGCACCGGCGACCAGGCGAACCAGTTGCACCACACCGAAAGCGGCGCGATGAATTTGGAGTAACGCAGCCAGGCAGTGGCGCCGTATACCGAGGCGCCGCCGGATTTGTTCGGGAACAGCCCGGCGATTTCCGCATAGGTGAAGGACTGCAGGAAGCCCATCATCATGGATACCGTCCAGATCAGGAAGGCCAGCGTTCCGGTGGTGCCGGCAATGCCGCCGATCGAAAACAGGACAAGGGCCGGAACGCCGCT
This sequence comes from Mesorhizobium sp. WSM4828, assembly GCF_055811175.1. Lineage (NCBI taxonomy): Bacteria > Pseudomonadati > Pseudomonadota > Alphaproteobacteria > Hyphomicrobiales > Phyllobacteriaceae > Mesorhizobium > Mesorhizobium sp. WSM4828. The sequence continues at coordinate 202,507 of NZ_JBVVQK010000001.1, forward strand.
TGCCACCCAGAAGGCGCCGCGCCAATCGATGTTCCGGTGCAGCTGCCCTTCGGCAGGCGGCACCAGGGTGGTGACTATCGTGCTCATTTACGTGGATTCCCCATTTTTGATGTTCCCCATCGGCAACAGCCGCAATCCCGCGAGGCGTCATCGACGCTCACGTTGACCGGCCCAGGCGTTTTCCGCTCAGTAGTATTTTTTTCTTAGCAGTGAAGATTGACCCAACGCGCTTTCACGTCAAGCGCTTTGTGACGCTATGCACATTGCGCTTGTGAAACAGGCGAGCTTCGTTGGCGCTGCCAACAGGTGCGGTCTTTCCTTCTCCCCTTGTGGAGAAGGTGGCCGAGCGTAGCTCGGTCGATGAGGGGTGTTCCAGCTTGGCAAAACCGCACTTCGTCCAGCACCCCTGAACCGTCTTGGCGCTGCGCGCCAATCCACCTTCTCCCACAAGGGAAGAAGGGGAGAAGGGAAGAACCAGGCAGCGTCGATCAGGAGCGCGGTCTGGTCTTTTGCGGGTCGTAATGGGCAAAGGCGACGACGCGCGCCGGCAGCCGCTTGCTGTGGCCGTCGAGCTTGCCGATCTCGACCTCGGTGCCGATCGCCGAATGCGCGACGTCGAGCCTGGCCAGCGCGATGGTCTTGTTCAGCACCGGCGAGCGCATGCCGGAGGTGACGACGCCGATCTGGGCCCGGCCGACATGCACGCAATCGCCGTGGCCGACCGCGACATTGGCTTCGATGTCGAGGCCGACCAGCTTCTTCTGCGGGTTTTCCTTGCGCCGGATCAGCGCCTCGCGGCCGATGAAATCGTCACTTTTGGTCTTCAGCGGCACGGTGAAGCCGATGCCGGCCTCGAACGGATCGGTCTGGTCGGAAAACTCGTAGCCGGCAAAGATCAGCCCGGCCTCGATACGCACCATATCCAGCGCCTGCAGCCCCATCGGCTTCAGGCCGTGCGGCTGGCCGGCCTGCCAGATCGCGTCGAACACCTTTTCGGCGTCGCGCGGATGGCACCAGATCTCGTAGCCGAGCTCGCCGGTGTAACCGGTGCGCGAAACCACGACCGGAATGCCGTTGCCGCCGTCGATGCGGGCGACCGCGAAACGGAACCATTCGAGCTCGTCGATCGACGGCTGCAGCGGCGAGGTCCAGATGATCTCTCTGAGGATGTCGCGGCTTTTCGGTCCCTGCACGGCGACGTTGTGCATCTGGTCGGTCGACGAGCGGACCAGCACGGTGAGGCCGAGTTTTTGCGCCGTTTCTCGCAGCCATTCGCCGGATAGATCGTCGCCGCCGACCCAGCGGAAATTATCCTTGCCGAGCCGAAGCAGCGTGCCGTCGTCGATCATGCCGCCATGCTCGTAGCACATGGCGGAATAGACGACCTGGCCGACGCCGAGCTTCTTGATGTCGCGGGTCAGCGTGTATTGCAGCAGCGCTTCCGAGTCCGGCCCGGTGACCTCGAACTTGCGCAGCGGCGACAGGTCCATGATCACGGCGTCCTGCCGGCAGGCCCAGTATTCGTCGATCGGCCCTTGCCTGGCGAAGGAATTGGCCAGCCAATAGCCCTTGTACTCGACGAAGTTGCGGGTGTGCTTGGCAAAGCTCGAATGAAAGGCGGTCTCGCGGGTCATTTTCGGTTCCGAATCGGGCGTCATGCGTCTGGCGATCGCTCGCGAGAATTTGTGCTGGCCGGAATATGTTCGCACATGGATGTCGGTCAGGTTCCAGCCATTGGCCGGCGTCGTATCGTCGGGGCAGGCGGACGAGACGCAGACGATGTCGGTCAAGGCGCGCAGCAGCACATAGTCGCCCGGCCGCGACCACGGCTCGTCGGAAACCACGACGCCATGCGCGTCGATCGCCGTGTTGAAGAAGAAGTTGATCGCCATCCAGCCGGCGCGGGGCGTCACACCCTTGTCGGCTAGCGCCCGGTTGAAATTCTCCGAGCAGTTGGGATGGCCGGGGTAGCCGATGTCGTCGTAATATTTGGCCGCGCAGGCGAGCGCGAATGCATCGTGCCGGCCGCAAGTGTCCTGGATAACCTCGACCAGCGGCTCCATGTCCTGGTCATAATATTTCGAATGCAGGCCGGGCATTGGATAGCTCGAACCCATCAGCGTGCGCGTCGTCGTCACGTCGAGCGGATGATCGCGTCCCTTGTCCAACTTGCGCGCCGAAAAGCACTGGAAATCTGTACATTGGCGCCCGTCGACATCGATGATCTGCAGATAGTCGCCGGCTTTGACGAAATAGGCCTCCGCCGTCGCCGAATGGACGCGCAGGTCGAGCACGGGATCGGCCAGCGGGTCGGCAAGCCTGGATTTCGCCGCCGGGCGGATGGTGGCGCGCCGTACGATGACGCTGAGCGGCGTCGCGGTGTCGTGGCCGTCGACCAGCATCGGACCACCGGGCGCCGCAATCACCATCGACCCATCGCGGGCGACGGTAAACGCTTGTTCGGTACCGGCAGGGGTGGCGCCGCCGAAGACGCGAACCGCCTTTGCCTGGTCGAGCCGCACCTGGCGTCGCTTGAGCCCCCGGCGCAACGAAGCGAGGCTATCGTCGCCCTCGGCCAGCAGCGCCTTGATGCCGGCGGCATTGCTGTTCGATTTCTCGCCAAAAATGCCGGGATCGGTCGCGCCGCCGCTATCCCATGCCAGCAGCTCGCAGGCCTGCCCACCTTCGACGTTGCGCACGCTGATCGTATCGCCGGCCTCGACCTCGATCAGCACCGCGCCATTGCCCTGAACCGAATGGCGCTCCATCCCGGCCGGCAGCGCAATCTGGCCTGGCCGCAAGATCAGGCTCGGCCGCGGCGGTCCGGCGGCGATTACGGGGTAGGGCGACTGGCTCATCTCAACCCTGTGGTCCGAGAAACAAGTTTGCCTGTGTGTGAAATTATTTTAGCGGGAAGAATAGGGCAGAAGAGCCGGAGTTGGCAAGGTGAAGGTGGGGCAGCTCGGCCTTACCTTTCCGACGTCGGCCCTGCCCCTCATTGCCCTGCCGGGCATTTCTCCCCGTATAGTGACGGGGAGAAAGATCCTGTCACCAACGATTTCGCCAATTATCGGCGTTGCAGGAAAGGCGCAGCCGTCGCGGCAAGCCCCTTCTCCTCGTCACTATACGGGGAGAAGATGCCGGCAGGCAGATGAGGGGCGGCGCCGACGCAGATAGTTTACCCCAACTCCTCGGAATGCCCGATGTCGACGCCATATTCCGCGGCGGCATCGAGCATCGTGTGCCACAGGCTTTCGGCGAAGGTCGCGAACACCAGAAGGTTGAACACCGCCCGTCCGTCCGTCCGGTCATTGCCGCGCCAGAAATTGATGCTGGTATGGTCGATCGATGTCGCGGCAGCGGTGCCGGCCGGGAACGCCGCGGGGTGCAGGTCCAGCGACGACAGTTTGGCCAGCATCGCGCGTGCCTTTTCTCCCGAAACGCTGATCAGCACGCGGGCATGCGACTGGTGGGACAACGAGGCGGATTGCGCAAACGCCTGGCTCAGCGGTTCGATCGCGTGCTTGCCGCCATTGGACAGGACCAGGAACTGATCCGGTCCCGACCAGATCAGCGTAGCGTCGGGAACTCGGACCGCCTTGGGCGTTACCGGGGCGGCAACGCCGAAGCGGGCTTCGGCAGCCTTCGCCAGTTCTGCCGCTTTGCCGCGCCGCGCCATCACCTGGATCAGGTCGAAATTGCGGATCTCGATGAGCGATACGCCGGCCGCCGTGCCGCGCGCGCCATAGCCGCCGACAACAAGCGCCTTCTCCAGCGGACTGCGGGCAATCCAGGAAAACTCAGCCACGCTGGCGCCCTCCATCCGGATCGTAGAAGACGGGACTGCACAGCTCGACATCGTAGTCTTCGCCGCGCAGTGGATCATGCGCATGGACGATCTCGCCAATGCGATCGCGGCCTCGTTCGACCAGGCCAAGCCCGATCCACTGGTCGAGCACCGGCGAGAAGCAGACCGAGGTGACGTAGCCCTGGTCGTTATCGGGACCGGGTGTCTTGTCCTTCGGGATGATATGCGCCCCGGAGCGCAGGCGGCGCGTCTTGTCCGTCGGCTTGATGCCGATGACGACCTGCCGGTCCGGCGCAATCAGCGCCTCGCGCCCGGCCATGACGCGGCCGATGAAATCCTTCTTGGTCGACATCATCTTGCCGAGACCAAGGTCGGCGACGGTCGTCGTGCCGTTCAGCTCCGGGCCGGCGACATGGCCCTTTTCGATGCGCATGACGCCGAGCGCCTCGGTACCGTAGGGCGTCACGCCGAACGGCTTGCCGGCCAGCATCAAATTGCGCACCAGCGCGTCGCCATAGCGGGCCGGAACGGAGATCTCGAACGCCATCTCGCCGGAGAACGAGATGCGAAACAGCCGTGCCCTGATGCCGCCGCCGAGTAGCACTTCCCGCGCGCCCATGAACGGAAAGCCCTCGTTCGACAAATCCTCGGCAGGGTCGACGATTTCGCGAAGCAGGTCCCGCGTCTTCGGCCCGGCGACCGAGAACTGCGCCCACTGGTCGGAGACCGAGGTCAACTGCACGTCGAATTCGGGGAACAGCACCTGCCGGCAGAATTCGAGATGCTGCATCACCAGCCCGGCCTTGGCGGTGGTGGTGGTCAGGAAGTAGTGATCCTCGGCCAGCCGCGACGTGGTGCCGTCGTCATAGACGATGCCGTCCTCGCGCAGCATCAGCCCGTAGCGGGCTTTGCCGACGGCAAGACTGGAGAAGGTGTTGATGTAGACGCGGTCGAGGAAGGCGCCGGCATCCGGGCCGTGCACGTCGATCTTGCCGAGTGTCGAGACGTCGCAGAAGCCGACGCCGGAGCGCACCGCCTTGACCTCTCGGGTGACCGATTCCAGCCAGTCCTTTTCGCCGGCGCGCGGATACCATTGCGCGCGCTTCCACAGGCCGGTGTCGACGAACACCGCGCCCTGTTCGGCTGCCCAGTGATGCGACGGCGTCAGCCTTGTCGCATGGAAGTTCTCGTCGCGATGATGGCCGGCGAAGGCGCCGATGGCGACCGGCACATAGGGCGGGCGATAGATCGTCGTGCCGGTTTCGGGGATCGATTTGCCGCTGATTGCCGCCATGATGGCGAGACCGGCGACGTTCGAGGTCTTGCCCTGGTCGGTGGCCATGCCGAGCGTCGTATAGCGCTTGAGATGCTCGACCGATTCGAAACCTTCGCGCTGCGCCAGTTCGATGTCGGACGCGGTCACGTCATGCTGGTAGTCGACGAAGGCTTTCCCTTTGCCGGCGACATGCCAGAGCGGCGTCAGCGAAAAGGCTTCTTCGTCGGCGACCGGCGGCGTGCCGGCATTGCCGCCGCGTCCGGCGCCTTGTGCTGCTGCCGATCCGGCGGCAAAGCCCTGGCGCAGGCACTCGCCAAGTCCGAAGGCGCCGTTGGCGGCGCCGACGGCCACCATGCCGGGTGGCGCGCCGTCCGGCACGAAGGCTGCAATATCGTCCTGCCATTTCGGCCGGCCGCGATGATAGGAAGTCAGCCCGACCGCCGGATTCCAGCCGCCGGAGACGGCAAGTCCGTCTGCCTCGACCTCGGCGCGTGCGCCGCCGGTGAGCGCCACCGCAATTTTCCTAACGCCGTCCTTGCCGCCCTCGACCCCGCTGACCGAGCCGTTGAGCACGGCAAAGCCGCCTTTGGCGGCAAGCGCGCGATGCGCGGCGGAGACGTCCGGGCGTCCATCGATCACCGCCGCGATCTGCAGACCGGCGGCAAGCGCGGTCTCGACCGTGCGCCAGCCGTCCTCATTGTTGGTGAATAGGGCGATCCGCCTTGCCGGCGTCGCCGCGTAGCGCGCGACATAAGTCCGCATCGCCGAAGCCATCATCACGCCCGGCGTGTCGTTGCCGGCAAAGACGATCGGCCGCTCGATGGCGCCGGCGGCAACGACGCAACGCCTGGCTACGATCCGCCACAGTCGCTGGCGCACCTGGTGCTCGGGCGGCGAGGGCAGGTGGTCGTTGACCCGCTCGATGGCGCCATAGGTGCCGCCATCATAGACGCCGAACAGTGTCGTGCGGTTCATGATGCGGACATCGGGGAGCGCGGCGAGTTCCCCCAGCGTGCGCGTAATCCATTCGGCTGCCGGCTCGCCGTCGATCGTGCCGCCGTCGGCAAGCAGACGGCCGCCGAACGCAAAGTCTTCCTCGCACAGGATGACGCGGGCGCCGCTGCGCCCCGCCGCCAATGCCGCCGCCAGTCCGGCCGGGCCGGAACCGGCGATCAGCACATCGCAATGCGCCCACGCCTTGTCGTAATGGTCGGGATCGGCGACGCCGGCAGCGCGTCCGAGGCCGGCGGCGCGGCGGATCGCCGGCTCGTAGACCGCTTCCCAGAATTTCGCCGGCCACATGAAGGTCTTGTAGTAGAAGCCGGCGACGAAGATTGGCGCAAACAGCTGGTTGACCGCCATCAGATCATGGCGCAGCGACGGCCAGCGGTTCTGGCTGGCCGCTTCGAGCCCGTCATAAAGTTCGGCTGTGGTCGCCTTGGTGTTCGGCTCGCGCCGCGCACCGCTGCGCAGTTCGACCAACGCGTTGGGCTCTTCGGATCCAGCGGTCAGGATGCCGCGCGGCCGATGGTATTTGAACGAGCGGCCGACCAGCTTGACGCCATTGGCGATCAGCGCCGAGGCCAGCGTGTCGCCCTGGAAGCCGGCAAAGCTCTTGTCGTCGAAGCGGAAGCCCAGCGGCGCGGAACGATCGATGAGACCGCCCGATACGAGACGATAGGGCTGGCTGGAGGTCACGTTTGCCGGCCCCCATGCACGGGCGCCGCGCTGCCCCTCATCGCCCTGCCGGGCACTTCTCCCCGTATAGTGACGGGGAGAAGGACGCCTTCGTTGAGGGTTTCGCTAATCTCCAGCGTGACAGGAAGGGCGCCGAGGTTGCGGCCATATCCCTTCTCCCCGTCTCTATACGGGGAGAAGGTGCCGGCAGGCGGATGAGGGGCAGCGCTGAGTTGGCAGAGAATACTCATTTGGCAGCCAGCCTCGCACCAACGCCCGCCGCCGGCTCGACGGAGGAAATCTCATGCGTCAGCGTGTTGCGGGCGACCTTCAGCCAGGCCCGGCAGCCGCCGCCATGGTACCAGTATTCGCTCATCGGCCCGGCGACATTGTCGCGCAGATAGACGTAGTCGAAGACCTCGTCTTCGGTGGCGCCGGCCGCCGGGCGCGCCGGCTTGGCGTCGCCGAGATAGGTGAACTCGCCGAGTTCGCGTTCGCCGCAGAAGGGACAGACAATGCGCATGCTTCTTCAGCCAGCCTTCAATGCAGGTTCGGTTGGGCGCCCTGGCCCTTTTCGTCGATCATCGCACCTCGCCGGAAGCGGTCGAGGCGGAAGCGCGCCGCCTCCTTGTGCGGCTCGTCGCGCGCCAGCAGATGGGCAAAGACCAGGCCGGAGCCGGGCGTCGCCTTGAAGCCGCCATAGCACCAGCCGGCGTTGAGATAGAGCCCGTCGACCGGCGTCTTGTCGATGATCGGCGAGCCGTCCATCGACATGTCCATGATGCCGCCCCACTGACGCAGAAGCCGTATCCGGCCGATCATCGGCATCAGCGCCATGCCGCCCTCGCAAACGTCTTCCATGACAGGCAGATTGCCGCGCTGGGCGTAGGAATTGTAGCCGTCGATGTCGCCGCCGAACACCAGCCCGCCCTTGTCGGACTGACTGACGTAGAAATGCCCGGCGCCGAAGGTCATGACATTGGGGATCAGCGGCTTGATCGCCTCCGAGACGAAGGCCTGCAGCACATGGCTTTCGATCGGCAGCCGCATGCCGGCCATCGCCGCGACGCGCGACGAGGAGCCGGCGACCGCCATGCCGACCTTGGCGGCACCGATCCTGCCGCGCGACGTCTCGACGCCGGTCACCTTGCCGCTGCCGTCGCGGACAAAGCCGGTCACCTCGCAATTCTGGATGATGTCGACGCCGAGCGCGCTCGCCGCATGCGCATAGCCCCAGACCACGGCGTCGTGGCGTGCCGTGCCGCCGCGTCGCTGCAAAAGCCCGCCCTGCACTGGAAAGCGCGCATTGTCGAAGTTCAGGAACGGCATCATCTTCCTGACCGCCGTCAGATCAAGCAGTTCGGCATCGATGCCGTTGATGCGCATGGTGTTGCCGCGCCGCGCATAGGCGTCGCGCTGTGCGTCGGAATGGTAAAGGTTGATGACGCCGCGCTGGCTGACCATGGTGTTGTAGTTGAGGTCCTGCTCCATGCGTTCCCACAGCTTCATCGAAAGCTCGTAGAAACCGGTATTTCCGGGCAGCCCGTAATTGGAGCGGATGATGGTGGTGTTGCGGCCGGCATTGCCGGAGCCGATCCAGCCCTTTTCCAGCACCGCGACATTCCTGATGCCGTATTCGCTGGCGAGGAACCATGCCGTCGCCAGGCCATGGCCGCCGCCGCCGATGATCACCACGTCGTAGTGGCTCTTCGGGCTGGCGTCGCGCCAGGTCCGCTGCCAGTTCTTGTGGCCGGAAAATGCCGCCCGGGCGAGGGAGAAGATCGAGTATTTCATGAACCTGTTTCGCGCCGGGCGTGCAACAATTCCGGATCAGATGTCGAGCGTGTGGTCGCGCTCCCACTGGGTGAAGTGGGAAGCATAGGAATTCCATTCCTGCTGCTTGAGCTTTAGATAGGCCGACGAGAATTCCTCACCCAGCGCCGCCTTGAGCGATTTGTCGTTGTCGAACTCGCGCAACGCGTCGAGCAGGTTGAGCGGCAGCTTCGGCGCGCCCTCGACCGTATGGCCGAACTGGTACATGTCGATGTCGTAGCGCCGGCCGGGATCGGCCTTGGAGCGGACGCCGTCGAGCCCGGCGGCGATGATCACGGCCTGCAGCAGATACGGGTTTGCCGCGCCATCGGGCAGGCGCAGCTCGAAGCGGCCGGGACCAGGCACGCGCACCATGTGGGTTCGGTTGTTGCCGGTCCAGGTCACCGTGTTCGGCGCCCAGGTGGCGCCGGAGATGGTGCGCGGTGCGTTGATGCGCTTGTAGGAATTGACCGTCGGGTTGGTGATGGCGGCAAGTGCCGAGGCATGTTTCATGATACCGCCGAGGAAATTCCTGCCCTTGGCCGACAGGCCGAGCTCCATCGCATTGTCGGCGAAGACATTGGTCTTGCCGTCCTTGTCCCACACCGAGATATGCGCATGGCAACCATTGCCGGTCAGGCCCTGGAACGGCTTCGGCATGAAAGTCGCGCGCAAGCCGTGCTTTTCGGCAACGGATTTCACCATGAATTTGAAGAAGGAATGCTTGTCGGCGGTCGCCAGCGCATCGTCGAAGGCCCAGTTCATCTCGAACTGGCCGTTGGCGTCCTCATGATCGTTCTGGTAGGCGCCCCAGCCGAGCGCCAGCATGTGATCGCAGATCTCGGCGATCACGTCGTAGCGGCGCATCACCGCCTGCTGGTCGTAGCAGGGTTTCGACGCCGTATCGTATTCGTCGGAAATCGTCTTGCCGTCCGGCGAGATCAGGAAGAATTCGGCCTCGACGCCGGTCTTGATGTGCATGCCGTCGCCAGCGGCCTCCGCGATCAGTCGCTTCAGCGTGTTGCGCGGCGCCTGCTCGACCGATTTGTCGTCCATGATGCAGTTGGCGGCGACCCAGGCGACTTCGGGCTTCCAAGGCAACTGGATCACCGAGGCGGGATCCGGCACGGCCAGCATGTCGGGATGCGCCGGCGTCAGGTCGAGCCAGGTGGCAAAACCGGCAAAGCCGGCACCGTCCCGCTGCATGTCGGCGATCGCCTGCGCCGGCACCAGCTTGGCACGCTGCCCGCCGAACAGGTCGGTGTAGGATATCATGAAATATTTGACGCCCTTCTCCTTGGCGAAGGCGGCGAGATCGTTCCCCATTATAGTTCCTCGCTTACTGGCATTTGGTTTGTTTTAGAAGCCGTTCTTGCCCGGTATCCAGTTGGTGCCGGCCAGCGGCACGCCGGCCATGGCGGCGGCTTCGATCGTCAAGGCCACAAGATCCTCGGGCTCGAGATTGTGCAGGCTGTTCTTGCCGCAGGCGCGGGCGATTGTCTGAGCCTCAAGTGTCATCACCTTGAGATAGTTCGCCAGCCGTCGTCCGGCCGCAATCGGATCGACCCGTTTCATTAGCTCGGGATCCTGCGTGGTGATGCCGGCCGGGTCGCGTCCCTCATGCCAGTCGTCATAGGCGCCGGCGGTGGTGCCGAGCTCGTTGTATTCCGCTTCCCAGCGCGGGTCGTTGTCGCCGAGTGCGACAAGCGCTGCCGTGCCGATCGACACCGCGTCGACGCCGAGCGCCAGCGCCTTGGCGACGTCGGCGCCGTTGCGTATGCCGCCCGAGACGATCAGCTGCACCTTGCGGTGCATACCGAGATCCTGCAGCGCCTGCACGGCCGGCCTGATGCAGGCAAGCGTCGGCTGGCCGACATTTTCGATGAACACTTCCTGGGTAGCCGCCGTGCCACCCTGCATGCCGTCGACGACGATAACATCGGCGCCCGATTTCACCGCAAGCGCGGTATCGTAATAGGGCCGCGCGCCGCCGACCTTGACGTAGATCGGCTTTTCCCAGTCGGTGATTTCGCGCAGTTCGAGGATCTTGATCTCGAGGTCGTCCGGCCCGGTCCAGTCGGGGTGGCGCGAGGCCGAGCGCTGGTCGATGCCTTTCGGCAGCGTGCGCATTTCGGCGACGCGGTCGGAGATCTTCTGGCCGAGCAGCATGCCGCCGCCGCCTGGTTTCGCACCTTGTCCGACGACAACCTCGATCGCGTCGGCCCGGCGCAGATCGCGCGGGTTCATGCCGTAGCGCGACGGCAGGTACTGGTAGACCAGCGTCTTCGAATGGCCGCGCTCTTCCTCGGTCATGCCGCCGTCGCCGGTGGTGGTCGAGGTGCCCGACAGGGTCGCGCCACGGCCGAGCGCTTCCTTCGCCGGGCCGGACAGCGAGCCGAAGCTCATACCGGCAATGGTGATCGGGATTTTCAGCTCGATCGGTTTTTTCGCATAGCGCGAGCCGAGCACGACGCTGGTGTCGCAGCGCTCGCGATAGCCTTCGAGCGGGTAGCGCGAGATCGAGGCGCCGAGGAACAGAAGGTCGTCGAAATGCGGCAGCTTGCGCTTGGCGCCGGCGCCCCTGATATCATAGATGCCGGTCGCCGCGGCGCGGCGGATCTCGGAAAGCGTGTAGTCGTCGAAGGTCGCGGATTTGCGCGGCGTCGTCGGCGGGTTGCGATAGGTCATTGAGCCTCAATACGCGTCGGCGTTGTCGATATTGAAATTGTAAAGCGTGCGCGCCGAGCCGTAGCGCTTGAACTCCGCCGCCTTGACGCCGGTCACGCCGGCGCGGTCGAGCAGGTTTTGCAGCAATTCGAGATGCTCGGGCCGCATCTCCTTGGCTATGCAGTCGGCGCCGAGGCTTTCGACCTTGCCGCGCACGAAAAGCCGCGCCTCGTAGATCGAATCGCCGAGCGCATCGCCGGCATCGCCCAGCACCACCAGATTGCCGGATTGCGCCATGAAGGCCGACATGTGGCCGATATTGCCATGCACGACGATGTCGATGCCTTTCATCGAGATGCCGCAGCGTGACGACGCGTTGCCTTCGATGACCAGCAACCCGCCCCTGCCGGTGGCGCCGGCATACTGGCTGGCATCGCCCTTGACGACGATCTGGCCGGACATCATGTTTTCGCCGACGCCGGGTCCGGCCGAGCCATGCACGGTGATGCTGCCGCCGTCGTTCATGCCGCCGCAATAATAGCCGACGCTGCCGCGGACATCGATGGCGACCGGCTGGTCGACGCCGACGGCGACCGAATGGCTGCCTCGCGGGTGAAGTACTTCCCAGGCGGTCTCGTTCGAACCGGGCGCCAGATCGTGCAGCGCCTGGTTGAGCTCGCGCAGCGACATTTCGGCCAGGTCGAAGACCCTCGACGCCTGGCCCGGCTCTCGCGCGGCCTTGGAGAGGTTGCCCGTATTTAAGGCGTTGATTGCCGGCATCAGATCAATGCTCCCAGAAATAGACGGTTGCGGGCTCGGGTTCCCAGACCTTCGCATTGTCTATGCCGGGCAGTTTGGTGAGCGCTCGATATTCCGAGCCGAAGGCGACATACTGGTCGGTTTCGGCCATTACGGCAGGCTTGCAGGCGATCGGATCGCGCACCACGCCGAAACCGTTCTTGGTGCCGACGACGAAGGTGAAGAAGCCGTCGAGGTCGCTCAGCGTACCTTCCAGCGCCTCGCCCAGGTTCTTGCCATGCGCCATTTGCGAGGAGAGATAGGCGGCAGCGACCTCGGTATCGTTCTCGGTCTCGAATGTCATGCCTTCGCGGATCAGCTCGCGCCGGACATTGTTGTGGTTGGACAGCGAGCCATTGTGCACCAGGCACTGGTCGGCGCCGGTCGAGAACGGATGCGCGCCCATCGTCGTCACCGCCGATTCGGTCGCCATGCGGGTATGGCCGATGCCGTGGGTGCCGGTCATCTCGCGGACACCGAAACGGTCGACGACCGCTTCCGGCAGGCCGACTTCCTTGTAGATTTCGACGACGTCGCCGGCCCCCATGATGCGGATGTCGGGACGCAGCGCCTGGATCGCCTCGCGCGCTTGGTCGATCTTGGCAGGCGTCGTCCGGACCACCGCATGCGTCGACTTCGCAGCAATGCTCACCGGCGCGCCGATTGCCTTGGCGAGTTCGGCGTCGAGGCCGCGGAAATCGCGCTCCGGCTTGGCCGACTGGATGGTGATCTTGGCTTCACTGGAGGGCGCGCCATAGATGGCGATGCCGGCGCTGTCGGGACCGCGATCGCTGAGCGAGATCAGCATCTCCGACAGCATCGCGCCAAGCTGGGGCTCGAGCGACTTGTCCTTCAAAAACAGTCCGACGATTCCGCACATGTCAGGCTCCCGAGATTGTTCCCTTGGAGATGTATCGAATGAGTCCGGGGAATTCAATTGGTATGAAAAAAATTTTCCTGTCGTTATACATCAGCCTGGGGCGCGGCCGGGCGCACTATCGCCGCGCCCACCGCGATTGTGAACCCATTTGGCATAGCGGATGCGGGCGATCTTATAGGCATCCAGGATCGACAGGGCATAGATCAGGAAGCCGCCGGCATGGCGTCCGACGAAGCTGGCGTCGGGCGGCGCGATCTTGGCGGTGACCCAGGCCAGGATCACCATGAAGAACAGGAATTGCAGGCCGCGCACCGGCACGCCGAGCACGACATGCCCGCTCGCGGGCAAGACGATCGCAGCGCCCAGAACCAGATAGGGGCTCGGTGGTGCGGGGGAGGTGGTGATCTGGCTGGTCATGCCGCCTGCCGTTCGCTTCGATTGATGGCATCGCGCAGCGCCGAAGCCGACGACAGCAGCCTCTCGATCAGCCCCGGATCGAGCCTGACCGTGCCGAATTCGGCTTGCCGGAATACGCCGTAGCGCGCCCGCTCGGCCTCGGCCAGCAGCCAGACGATGCGCACGCCGTTCGGCGTGATTAGCAATTCCTTGGCGCGCCCCTCGGCAAAGATGTCGAGGTGACCGGCGATAAGGGCCTCGGGAAAGCGCACGCCCTTGCGGTCGGTCCGCAGCACCGCCTCGGCCGGAAATCCCGCCGCCGTCTGCAGCGTGTGGTCGAGATGATCGAAATTGGAAAAAGCCGTCGGCGATCCCGGCCGCATCATCAAATCGAAAGTGCCTGGTATCGCGACCTTTTCGGTGATCGAAACGCTCAGCCAGCGCGCCGGCAGTTTCCTGATCGCCAGCGTGTCGACGATGGTCCGCACCTGCACCCGCCGGCCGTTCCACGAGCCGGCGAAGGTGACGACGCCGGCAGTGCCATCCGAGATGATGGCCACGTCGGGGATGATTTCGCGAAGCCCCGCTTCGTCGGCGGCAAGCGCGGTCGAAGCCTTGGCGCGGTTCGAGCGCGCAAGCCAGGTTATGTGGAGGACGAGAGCCAGGGCAATCGCCCCGGCGAGCAACGCTGAGATCACCTAACGCACCTCGTCACGCAAATGCCCGCCCAGACCGGGCGCGCCGTCAGTACCCCTGCGGCTTCGGCCACGGCATGGTGAACTGGGCACCACGGCGCACGAATTTGTAGCGGTAGAAGTGGAACCACAGCGAGATCAGGAAGTAAAAGGCGACCATGGCGATCAGCTGCGAGCCGAAGCCGAGGAAGATCGCAAAGAAGGTGACCACGCAAAGGCAGAACAAGACGATCGCCGGCAGCGGATGGAACGGATGGGTGTAGCCGCGGCGGATCGAGCCGAGCGGCCACTTCTTCCTGAACATGATGATGTTGATGCTCATGAAGGTGTACTGCAGCACGCCCGACAGGATCGAGAAGGTGATCGCCTGGTTGAGGTCGGCGATGAAGGCAAAGGCGAGCGCGATCGGCAGCAGGAACAGGATCGAGCGATAGGGCGTGCGGTATTTCGGATGCACCGCCGAGAACCACGTCGGCAGATAGCGGTCGCGGCCGAGCGAGAACCAGGCGCGCGCGGCGTCGTTGATGCAGCCATTGGCGGAGGCGAGTGCGGCAAGCAGCGTCGCGATAAACAGCAGGTTCTCCAGCAGCGCGCTGCCGGTCAATTTTCCCGCGTCCCACAGCGGATAGTAGGTGATGCCGAGATATTCCCAGGGCATCAGCGAGGCGCAGACATACCAGGTCATGGCGGCCGCGATCAGAAGCGTGATCATGCCGGCCATCGTGCCGTAAGGCAGCGAGCGCGCCGGCGAGCGCACTTCCTCGGCCGCCTGCGTGGTGCCCTCGATGCCGAGATAGTACCAGATGCCGAACTGGAAGGCGGCGATGACGCCGATCCAGCCATAGGGCAGGGCGTTGCCGGGGGTGACCAGCTCGTTCAGCTTCAGCACCGCGCCTTGCGTCCACGGGCTTACCGAGAAGAACAGGATGACGATCGAGACATAGGCGATGGCGGTGATGACGAAGTTGACGTTGAGCGTCATCAGCACGCCGCGATAGTTCAGCCATGCCAGCACGACGATGGTCGCGGCAATGAAGGAATTGTGGTTGAGGCCCTCGACGCCGGCCTTGGCGACGATCGTGTCGCCGAGCAGGATCGCGTCAGACACTTCGAGCATGGTGTAGGCAAAGACCAGGAACAGCGCGACGTTGAAGGCCATCAGCGGCCCGACAATGTGCTTTGCCTGGGCATATTGGCCGCCGGCCGCAGCGACCGTCGAGGTAACTTCGGAATCGATCATCGCCACCGACGTGTAGAGCAGCCCGACGATCCAGCACACGATCAGCGCCGCCAGCGCGCCGCCCTTGTCCGCCGCGAAATTCCAGCCGGTGAATTCGCCGACCAGAACGATGCCGACGCCGAGCGCCCAGACATGGGCTGGGCCAAGCACCCTGAGCAGCGAAACCCTGTCGCCTTGCACTTGCACCGCCGGTTCAGCCGTGACCGTCATCGTTCAATCCCCCACTCAGATCCGGTGTTTTTCGGACACGGCTTCAAGTTCGCCTTCCCTCGACGAGGTCAGCGTCTCTTCGGAATAGGTCGTGTCGATCTTGAACCAGTCGTAGAGCATCCACAGCGCGAGCACGATCGAGATGCCCCAGCATGCGTAAGAGAGTGCCACCCACATGACGATGCTTCCCTATCTATTTGTCGCCGAACTTTTCGTCGATGACGTCGCGGTATTCGCGGTCCGATGCGCGGAACAGAAAGATGAAATAGCCGATCAGCACCGCGGCCATGATGACCAGCGTCGGCCAGTCGATGATGTAGTGGAACCGGTTCTGGATGATGTCATGCGCAGTTTCCGGGGTGTAGCCGAGCTTTTCCCAGATCGAGGCCATGGTCGGGTTCTGTCCGAGCGCTTCCCACGTCTTGGCGTCGAGCGCGTCGATGGATTTTGCCGCCCCTGCCAGTCCTAGTTTCAGCGGCAGCCACAGCGCGACGAAAATCGCGACAACGACGACGGCGATATCGAAAACCTGTCCGGCCTTGCTCTGTTCGGGCGGTGTATAGCGGGCCATGCGTCTCCCCCTCAGGACTTGCGGTTGCGGTAGGCGTCGGCATTCTTGATGTCGAGACCGTAGATGAAGTCCTTGTCTTCCTTGTAGTGGTTGACCATCGCAAGGATCGCGGCGGTGTTGAAGATCAGCACGGCGGCGGCGGCGACCGCGACGACGAGCTTGATGCCGGCGTCGGGGATGTACGGCCATGTCATGAACAGGACGAAGAGGATCGTCGCCCACAGGCAGACGATCAGGAGCATAGATCCACGCACGTCGGAACGGTACAACGCTTCCACGCGCTGTTGCAGGTCGGACATCGGCTTTCCCCTTTTTCAACGCCGGTCCAGATTGGCCGGTCATTGCCCTCTTTCAAGAGAGTGAAATTTTTTTCATAAAATCCGGCCGAATTCTGGAATTGTCAAGACGATTTTACGCGACGTTAACCGTTTGTTTGGGCTCGCCGGATTTGCCTGACAATGAAATTATTTGCTTACGGGTATTGCAGGCTTCCGGCGTTTGCGATCAATATTCAAGGCAACGCTCCCGCCTGTGTGCAGGGAGCAGGGGAAAGCAAAAAGTTCTTTCGAACGGAGGACCAGCGGATGACGGCATCCTGGAGATTTTCGACGCTTGCGGACCGCCATCGGGCGCTCGGCTCGAAGCTCGAGGACTGGAGCGGCATGGGCACCGCCTGGACCTACGACAAGGATGCCGACGAAGAGTATATCGCCATCCGCACCAAGGCCGGCCTGATGGATGTGTCCGGCCTGAAGAAGGTCCACATCACCGGGCCGCACGCCTCTCACCTAATCGACCTGGCGACGACGCGCGACGTCGAAAAGATCTATCCCGGCAAGTCGGCCTATGCCTGCATGCTCAACGAGGCCGGCAAGTTCACCGACGACTGCATCCTCTACCGCACAGGCCCGAATTCCTGGATGGTCGTGCATGGCTCGGGCACCGGCCATGAAGAGCTGCAGCGCGCTTCCGTTGGTCGTGACGTGTCGCTGCGCTTCGACGACAATCTGCACGACCTTTCGCTGCAAGGGCCGCTAGCCGTCGACTATCTGGCAAAGCATGTGCCGGGCATTCGCGACCTCAACTATTTCCATCACATGCAGACGCAGTTGTTCGGCTTCCCGGTGATGATCTCGCGCACCGGCTATACCGGCGAGCGCGGCTACGAGATATTCTGCCGCGGCCAGGACGCCGGCACGATCTGGGACAGGATACTCGACGAGGGCAAAAGCGCCGGCATCATCCCGTGCCGCTTCACCACGCTCGACATGCTGCGCGTCGAGAGCTACCTGCTGTTTTACCCCTACGACAATTCGCAGAAATACCCGTTCGAGAACGAGGGCCCTGGCGACACGCTATGGGAGCTCGGCCTCGACTTCACCGTCAGCCCCGGCAAGACCGGCTTTCGCGGCGCCGAGGAGCACTACCGGCTCAAGGGCAAGGAGCGCTTCAAGATCTTCGGCGTACTGCTCGAAGGCAGGGAGCCGGCCGATGAGGGCGCACCGGTCTATCGCGACGGCAAAAAGGTCGGCGTGGTGACCTGCGCCATGTATTCGCCGCTGGTCAAAAAATCGATGGGCATCGCCCGGCTCGACGTCGACTGCGCGGTGCAGGGCACCAGGCTCGAGATCCGCAACAAGAGCGGCGCCATCAGCGCAACCGCCGAGCCGCTTCCCTTCGACGATCCGAAGAAGACCAAGCGCACGGCGAAAGGCTGAGGCATACTGCGGGTATGGCAGCGAAAAGCATCATCAGCCGGCCGGTCTATGGGACTCTGTCTCCGCAGCTCGGCAAGCATCATCTTTTCATAGCGGATGCAGAGGGAGCGCTGGCCATTGCCGATCTGGCCGCCAAGGCACCGGCGGATTTCTTCGGCGGCGCCCACATCATCTTCATTCCCGGCCGCGACGGCAAATATGCCGATGCGCTCGAAGCCCTGAAGCCGGCGCAGTTCTACCTCGGCCATTCCTTCGCCAGTGCCCTGCCGCGGCTGAAGCAGACCCTGGCCAACGCGCATATGGGCCTCAGGCTCTATCTCGCCGGCACCGAAGGGCTGATCGGCCAGGCCATGCAGGCGGCGCTCGAAGCCGGCATCGATCACACCTCGATCCAGACCGAGCATCGCGGCTCGCTGGCGCGCCGCATGCAGTGCGTCCACTGTAAGGGCATCACCGAGAACGTGACGACGCAGCCGGCGACCTGTTCGCATTGCGGCCTGCTGCTTCTGGTGCGCGATCATTATTCGCGGCGCCTTGCCGCCTTCCAGGGCGTCTGTATCAACGCCGAGGACCGCAGCGAAATTCCTCCGATCGAGGAGGTCTTTCGATGAGCACCGGCACAACCAAGCTCGATGTCGTTGTCAGCGATGTCGTTCCGGTCAACGAACTGGTCACGCGCTTTCACTTCCGCAGGCGCGACGGCGAGCTCTTGCCGACCTTTTCCGGCGGCGCCCATGTCGTCGTCGAGATGCGCGATGGCGAGCGCACCAGGCTCAATCCCTATTCGCTGATGGGCTCGCCGCTCGACACCCGCGAATACACCATCTCGGTGCGCCGCGACGATGCCGGCCGCGGCGGCTCGCTGTTCATGCACAGGCAGGTCAGGCCGGGCACGGAGATGGTGGTCAGCTATCCCGTCAACCTGTTCTCGCTCGATCTGCGCGCCAGGAAGCATCTGATGCTGGCCGGCGGCATCGGCATCACCCCGTTCATGGCGCAGACCGCGCAGCTGGCGGCGGAAGGCGGCAATTTCGAATTGCATTACACCTGCCGCACCGCCTCGCTCGGCACCTATGCCGACCTGCTGAGAGAGCGCTACGACCGCCGGGTCAGGCTCTATCACGATGACCGCGACGAGCGCGTCGATCTCGACCGGCTGCTGTCGTCGCAGCCGCTCGGCACGCATCTCTATGTCTGCGGCCCGTCGGGCATGATCGGCTGGGTGCGCGAGCGCGCCGCCGCTCTCGGCTGGCCGGCGGAAACCGTGCATTTCGAGCATTTCGCGGCACCCCAGCCCGGCGCGCCGTTCGACGTGACGCTGGCGCTCAGCGGCAAGACAATCCGTGTCGACGAGCAGCAGAGCCTGCTCGAGGCGATCGAGGCGGCCGGCGTCGATCCGCCCTATCTCTGTCGCGGCGGCGTCTGCGGCCAGTGCGAGACCAACGTCATTTCGCATGACGGCAAATTCATCCACAGCGACCACTGGCTGAGCGAGGAAGACCACCGTTCGGGCTGCAAGATCATGCCCTGCGTCTCGCGCTTCGAGGGCAGGTCGCTGGTGCTGGAAAGATAGGAGGCGAGCTTGGGCATCACCTTTCGCAAGGAAACGTTCCGCGACGACTTCACTTTCAGGAACAGCCCCGAGCACATCAGGCGGTTCCCATTCCCGTTCCACGAAGACAGCTACATGTATGCGGTCAATATCGAGCCGCATGTCGTCGGGCCGAAGGGCAGCGTGCTGGAGAATCTGATCGACGTCGACGAGCACTATGTCGCCGAGATGCAGGACCGCGCTTTGGTGCTGGCGGAAGACCCGCTGCGCTGCCAGTCGCTGCCGCATATGACGCTGGCCGGCTGGGATCTGCTCGAACTTTTGATGGAGCAGCAGGCGCTGGGCTATCCAGAGCATTTCACGCTGATCCGCGACGGCGACCGCTGGCGCTGGGTCAACCGGCCGCTCGGCATCGACGACAGCTTCACCTTCGGGGACGTCTCGACGCTGCCCTATGGGCCGATGGAGTACATCACCCGGCAGAGCCAGGGCGATTTCTGCATCCTCGACCAGCGCGACGGCAATCTGTGGATGGATGCCGGCATGGTCACCACCCAGGCCGACTGGTCGCTCGATTTCGACATCGGCATGAACTTCTTCGAATGGCACGCGCCGGTGCCGCTGGCGCATGAGAAGGGCATATTCGTCCGGGCGCTGAAGTTCCTCACCAACATCCAGCAGGGCAAGCCGGCACGGCGGCTGAACTGGACGATGACCATCAATCCGCGCCTCGACACCAGCCCGGAAAACTACCACAAATGGGGTCCGGACCGCGCCACGGTGACGCCGGAAAACGTCGGCGACAAAGTGCATCTGCGCGTCGAGCTGCAGAGCTTCTGGCGGCTGCCGCGCTCGAACGCGATCGTCTTCCCGATCCGCTGCTACCTGATCAAGATGGACGAGCTGGTGACGCAGCCGAAATGGGCTCGGCGCCTGCACCGCGTCATCCGCGACCTCCCCGACGAACTCGCTAATTACAAAGGCCTGACGCGCTACCGGACGACGCTGGTCGAATGGCTGTCGAGGTTGGATGATGGCAGTGCGACGTCGCCGGGGTTCGGGCCGGATTGAGTTTTTCTTTGCGCGGTGGCGCTACCCCTAAAGCAGCCAATCTCCCCCCTTGAGGGGGAGATGCCCGGCAGGGCAGAGGGGGGCGCCGTGGAGCGCCGGCCTTGCCCAATGTCCACTCCAGCGCCTCCGCGAAGCTCACGACGCGCCGCCCAGCCCAGCCACGATCACGACATGCTGGCAGACATTGTCGATATCGCGAATGACATCGTCGTTCCAGAAGCGCAGGACTGTCCAGCCCAGCGCTTCGAACTTGGCGGTTCTTGCAGCGTCCGATTCCGATGTTTCGGCCTGGCCATGCTGGGAACCATCAAGCTCGACGATCAGCTTTTTGTCCGGGCATGCAAAATCGACGACATGGCCGGCGATAGGCATCTGGCGCCGAAACCCCAGTCCCATCAGCCTGTGTGCCCTGATCTCATTCCAAAGCTTGAGTTCGGCATCGGTCATCACCTTGCGCATCCTGCGCGCATTGCGGCGGTTGTTGGCGGATACTAGATTATGCGTCATCGCGGTTCGCCCCCCTCTGTCCTGCCGGACATCTCCCCCTCTAGGGGGGAGATCGAATGTCACTTCGGCTTTCGCCAACTACCAATGCTGCAAAAGAGTAGCCGTCGCGAAGCCGCCGATCTCGCTCCCAAGGCGACCAAGGGGGAGACCGATCTCCGTTACCCCGCGCTTTGCGGGTAGCAGATGATCGAGAGATAGCGCATCGGCAGGACGCTCAGCACTTCCGGTCCGTGCGGCGCGTCTGCGTCGAAGAACAGGCTGTCGCCGGGTTTCATCGGGTAGAGATTGCTGCCGTGCCGGTAAACCACCTCGCCTTCGAGCATATAGAGGAATTCCATGCCCTCGTGCTGGAAGGTCGGGAACACGTCGGAATCCTCGGTCAGCGTGATCAGATAGGGTTCCACGACGACGCCGCTGGTGTTGGAGCCGATATGGCCGAGCAGATTGTACTGGTGGCCGGCGCGCGTGCCGCGGCGCTCGACGTCGAGGCCTTCGCCGGCCTTGACGAAGACGGCGCTGCGCTCTTCTTCGAAGCGGCGGAAGAAAGCGGTGACAGGGACGCCGAGCGCCCGTGACAGCGCCTGCAAGGTGGTCAGCGACGGCGAGGTGATGCCGTTCTCGATCTTCGACAGCATGCCAAGCGAAATGTCGGTGGCGGCAGCCAGATCGGCGACGGTGATGCCGAGCTTCTTGCGGAAGGCCCGCACCTCGCGGCCGATGGCGACCTCCAGCACTTTTTCGCGGGTGTCGCGAATGGCGTGCGGGTTCTGGGTGAGCGGCGCGCGTATCTTGCGCGGATCGATTGCAGCGACCGACGGCTTGGCTTTGGCGGCGACGACGGCCGCAGCAGGCTTTAGACTGGATGCTTTTTTTGCCATTTTCGCCACCCCGGACCTTGCCGATTCATTTCACTCCCGGTGAACATATTCGGTGCCGATACAGAAGCGCAACTCTTACGGCAAGCCAGCCGTGTCGAATTGCGCAATGTCCGGATTTCGTCCGAGCTACCGCGTCGCCTGGAAATCCAGCTTGGTGAACCGAGGGTTTCGCGACAAGCCCTGTTGACAGCATCGAAGGGGCAATTACTGTCCTGTCAGTGAAATTTGTTTCGTTAGAGAAATGAGATCGGGAGGCCCGCAATGAAAGATCGTGTTGCCGTCATCGGAGCCGGGCCATCCGGCATGGCCCAGCTCAGGGCCTTCAAGTCGGCCGCCGACAAGGGCGCCGATATTCCCGAGATCGTCTGCTTCGAAAAGCAGTCCGACTGGGGCGGCCTGTGGAACTACACCTGGCGCACCGGCCTCGACGAGCACGGCGACCCGGTGCATGGCTCGATGTACCGTTACCTTTGGTCGAACGGCCCGAAGGAATGCCTCGAATTCGCCGACTATACGTTCGAGGAGCATTTTGGCCGGCCGATCGGCTCCTATCCGCCACGCGCCGTCCTGTGGGACTACATCAAGGGCCGCGTCGAAAAATCCGGCGTGCGCCAATGGGTGCGCTTCAACAGCCCGGTGCGCATGGTCACCTTTTCCGACGCGACGAAGAAGTTCACCGTCACCGCGCATGATCGCACCAACGACGTCACCTACTCGGAAGAATTCGACAATGTCGTCGTCGCTTCGGGGCATTTCTCCGTGCCCAACGTTCCCTATTTCGAGGGCTTCTCGACCTTCAATGGTCGCATCCTGCACAGCCACGATTTCCGCGACGCGATGGAATTCAAGGGCAAGGACATTTTGATCATCGGCCGTTCTTATTCGGCCGAGGACATCGGCTCGCAATGCTACAAATACGGCGCCAAATCGATCACCTCGAGCTACCGCTCGAAGCCGATGGGCTTCAAATGGCCGGAGAACTGGAAGGAAGTGCCGCTGCTGCAGAAGGTCGTCGGCAAGACGGCGCATTTCAAGGACGGCAGCACCAGAGACGTCGACGCCATCATCCTGTGCACCGGCTATCTCCACTCCTTCCCGTTCCTGACCGAGGACCTGAAGCTGAAGACCGCCAACCGCATGTGGCCGGACGGGCTCTACGAGGGCGTCGTCTGGGAGAAAAACCCGAAGCTGTCCTATATCGGCATGCAGGACCAGTTCTACACCTTCAACATGTTCGACGCGCAGGCCTGGTTCGCCCGCGACGTCATCATGGGCCGCATCAAGCTGCCCTCGGCCGAAGCGATGGCCGAGCACGGCAAAAAGTGGCGGGCACGCGAGGAAACGCTGGAAGACGCCGAGCAGATGATCTGGTTCCAGGGCGACTACACCAGGGAGTTGATGGAGCAGACCGACTATCCCGGCTTCGATGTCGAGGCTGTCAACCAGACCTTCATGGAATGGGAGCACCACAAGGCGGAAGACATTATGGGCTTCCGCGACAACGCCTATCGCTCGCTGATGACCGGCACGATGGCGCCGCTGCACCATACGCCTTGGCTGCAGGCGATGGACGATTCGATGGAGAGCTATCTCGAGGTAAAGGGCGTCGCGGCGGAGTAGGCAGTCCGAACGACGATTGCCTTGCCTCAGATAACTTCCCGCGCCGGGTTGGCTGCCAGCGCCAGGGAATTTGCGACGTGCTCGAGGTGCTCCTCGTCCAGGATGCTGGTCGCGACGCGGACAGCGTTCGTTTTTCCTGTCGAAAACTTCGCTCCGGCATGGACCGCGATGCCGTGCGCGGCCAGCGTGACCATTGCGTAAGGTTCCGAGGCAACCGGAATGAGGACGCTGAGACCGTATCCGGCGTCGATCGCGACATCGCGTTTCGCCAGTTCGCCGGCGAGCCGTTCGCGGCGGCGGCGATAGACCTCCTTCGCCTGCTCGACCAGGGCGGCCGTGGCCGGGTCCTGCAGCAGCCAGGCGGTGGCCGCCTGCAGGATACGGCTGGTCCATCCCGAGCTGAAGCTGCGGTAGGACTGGATCTGCTCGACGATCGTCGCCGATCCGGACAGGACGGCGAGCCGCAGGTCCGGGCCATGGGTCTTGGAATAGGACAGGATATGGACGACGCGATCGGGAAAACGCCGGCCCAGCGAGATGCGCGGCGCCGAGGCAATATCGCCGACGCCGTCATCTTCGACAATCAGCACGTCGGTGCCGGCGAGCAGGTCGCCGATGACTTCCAGCCGCGCCGACGACATGCAGGCGCCGGTCACCGAATGGACGCGCGGCTGGAACAGGAACGCGACGGGCCGCTGCCGCAGAGCGTCGGCAAGTGCATCCGGCAAGGGGCCTTCACTGTCGCAGTCCACCGGAATGATCGGCACGTCGAGATCCTCGAGGATGTCGAGCAGGCGAAGCGCCGTCGGGTTCTCGATGGCCACCGGCGCTCCCGGCGGGACCAGCGCATGCAGCAAGGTGTAGATGGCGTTGTAACCGCCATTGGTGGCCAGGAACGCGCCGGGATCGTACGGCCATGACGGGCGCACTGCGGCCTCCAGCTCGGGCAGGATGCGCACCCGCTCGTAGCTGTTGAGCTTTTCGGCGCGCGCGCCATGCGCCAGCGCGATGCCGAGCGGCGGCAAGAGCTGCACATCGGGCTCCGCGATCGCCAGGTTCAGAACGTCCGCACCGTAATTGCCGCCGCTCATGTGGCGCTCCGGCCGGGCGGCAAAGCGGTTGCCCATGATCCAGGTGCCGTTGCGCCCACGGCCGCCGATGATCTTGTAGCGCCGCAGCTCGCTCCATGCCTGCGAGACAGTCGCCGGGCTGACGCCGAGCACATAGGCCAGATCGCGCACCGGCGGAAGTTTTGCGCCAACAGGCAGCGCGCCGTTTCTGATTAGCGCACTGGTCTCGCGCGCGATGCCGCGCGTCGTGCGGTCGCCAAGGCGTTCAGCGAACCATCCTGCATCGAAATCCATCGGCACCCGCGACCGTTAAAGCTAATGTTCAATAACATAATAACATTTGATCGGCCAAAAATAAACATTTACCAATCGCCGGTCAAACATAGCTTTGAAGTTCATGCCGATGCCCGTCTCCATCACTATAGCCACCCGCGATTGGGATTATCTCACCCCTTTGGTGCTGGGTGACGTCGCCTCCAGCCGCTTGTCGGTGAAGGTTGACCGCGTCGCCACGCTGATCGCGGATCTCGGCACCGATCCGAAATACGATGCGGCGGAGGTCTCATTCAGCCGTTATGTGTCGGCCATGGCGGCGGGCCGGGATACGGTGGTTGGACTACCGTGCTTCATCATGCGCGGCTTTCGCCACCGCTGCATCATCACGGTCGAGGACAGTCCGCTGGAGCGGCTCTCCGACCTTGCCGGCAAACGCATCGGCGTGACCGGCTGGCGCGATTCCGGCAACACATGGACACGCGCGGCGCTTCGCCGGGAAGGCATCGGCGTCGAGGATGCCTATTGGTTCGCCGGCAGGCTGACATCGGAGCACCCGATCGCCGACCGCCTCGACGGATTCGGCAGGCCGGGGCGCATCGAAGCGGCACCGGGCGAACGCCCGATGATGGAGCTGCTGGCGCAAGGCGAGCTCGACGCCGTTTTCACGCCCTTCATGCCGGACGGCTTTTTCGACCCGGCTTCCGGCTTCCGGCAAGTGCTGCGCGATTTTCGTTCTGCCGAACGCGCCTATTTCGCCGACGTCGGTTATGTCCCGGGCATGCATCTGGTCGCCGTCAAGGCCGCCCTGGCCAGGGAGCATCCCTGGCTGCCTCACGAACTCGCCAGGCTGATCGACGAAAGCCAGCGCGTCTGGACGGCAAAGCGCCGAAAATATGCCGACACCTCGCCCTGGATCCTCGAGGAGCTGCTTCATGCGGGGCGCGACCTGCCTGCCTCCTGGAACGCCAGCGGCCTGCCTGCCAACCGGCGCATGATCGAGGATTTCGTCACCGAGCTCCATGCCCAGGGCATTCTGACGGAACCGATTTCCGCCGAAGCCTTGTTTCCTTTCGAAGCCAGGTCGCGGGCCACCGCAGCCTGACAACGCGCAACGAAGAACACGAAGGAGAATGCCATGAGGACAATCAGCTTCATATTCGCCTCGCTCGTCACCATGCTGGCGCAGGCCAGCTTTGCCCAGGATATCCAGAAGCAATCGGTGAACGAAGACTTGCGCGCCCGGCTGCCGGAAGAGATCCGCACGGCGGGAAAGATCACCGCCGTCAACAACGGCTCGTTCCCGCCCTATGAGATCGTCACCGGCACCGAACTGTCGGGGGCGACCAGGGACATTTCCGACGCCATCGGCCAGCTGCTCGGTGTTGAGGTCGATCACGCCTCGGTCGCCGGCCTGCCGGCTTTGCTGAGCGGCATCAATGCCGGCCGTTATCAGTTCGCGATGGGGCCTGTCGGCGACTATCCCGACCGGCAGAAATCCAACGACTTCGTCGATTGGGTGCGCGAATACGTCGTCTTCGCCGTCGAGAAGGGCAACCCGCAAGGCATCACCTCGCTCGACACCGCGTGCGGCAAGCGCATTGCCGTGATGTCGGGTGGCTCGGCAGAAAAGGTCATCAAGCAGCAGGCGCAGAAATGCACCGAGGGCGGCAAGCCGGCCGTCGAGGTGCAATCCTTCACCGACCAGCCGAGCTCGATACTGGCCGTCCGGTCGAGACGCTCTGACGCATTCTTTTCCTCGCAGGCGCCGCTGACCTTCTTCGTCGAGCAGGCGAAGGGCCAACTGGAACTTTCAGGTGTCGGCCAGGCCAATGGCTTCAAGGACATCTATCAAGGCGCCGTCGTCAAGAAGGGCTCGCCGCTGGGCGGTGTACTGCTCGACGCCTTCAAGATCCTGATGAAGAACGGCACCTACGCCGCGGTCATGAAGAAGTGGGGCCTCGAGAAGAACATGATCGACGCGCCCGGCATCAACCAGGGCCAGTAGAGGCTGCCATGACCGACGCGACCGCTGCCTACGCGGCCGAGGTGCCGCGACGTCCGGACGACGCGCTGCGCGACATCAAACGAGCCCACCGGCCGTTTCCGCTCGTCCGGCTGGCGCTCTGGGCATTCACCGTCGTGGTGGCGGCAGGCTTCGCCTATATCGTTGCGGTCAACCCGAATTTCGGCTGGCCTGTGGTCGCCCAGTATTTCTTCGATCCGACGGTCATGCAGGGGCTTTCCGTAACGCTCGGCCTGACGGTCGTGGCGATGATCCTGGGTATCGTGCTCGGATTGCTGCTCGCCATCGCGCGTATGTCGAAGGACAGGCTGGCTTCCCTTCTCTCCGGCCTGTTCATCTGGTTCTTCCGGGGAACGCCGCTGCTGGTGCAATTGATCCTGTGGTACAACCTTTCGACGTTGTTTCCGCGCATCTCCATCGGCTTCGCCAGCTGGGACACCAACGACCTGATCACGCCTTTGACGGCCGCGGTTCTTGGTCTGGCGCTGAACGAGGCCGCCTACATGGCCGAGATCATCCGTGGCGGGCTGCTGTCGGTGGACAAGGGGCAGGCCGAAACGGCTGAAGCCTTCGGCATGACCCGCGCGCGGGCCTTGCGGCGCATCATCATCCCACAGGCGATGCGGTCGATCGTCCCGCCGACCGGCAATCAGCTGATCAGCATGATCAAGGCGACGTCGCTGGTCAGCGTCATCGCCATGGCCGACCTGCTCTACTCGGTGCAGTCGATCTACAATCGCACCTTCGAAATCATTCCGCTGCTGATGGTTGCAGTGCTCTGGTATCTGCTGATCACCTCGGTTCTCAACGTCGCGCAGGGCGCGATCGAACGCCACTACAGCCGCGGCGACCGCGGCGCCCGCGAGAAGACGGCGACCGCCGCCCTGGAGGCCGCCAATGAGCGCGCATGACACGCCCCTGGTCCGGGCGCGCAACGTTCACAAGGCCTTCGGCCCGCTCGAGGTGCTGAAGGGCATCGATCTGGACGTCGCGCCTGGCGAGGTGGTGGTCATTCTCGGGCCGTCCGGCTCCGGCAAATCAACCTTCCTGCGATGCATCAATCATCTCGAGGCGATCGATCAAGGGTCGATCGAGGTGGACGGCGAGCAGATCGGTTACCGGCTGCACGACGGCCGCCTCGACAAGCTTTCCGACCGCGCGATCGCCGCGCAGCGGCGCAAGATTGGCATGGTGTTCCAGCAGTTCAATCTCTATCCCCACATGACGACCCTGCAGAACGTCATCGAGGCTCCGGTCGGCGTTCACCGGGAGAACCGCAAGGAGGCGATCGGCTACGCCCGCGAACTGCTGACCCGTGTCGGCCTCGCCGAAAAGATCGACGCCTATCCGCGCCAGCTTTCAGGCGGCCAGCAGCAGCGCGTCGCCATCGCCCGCGCGCTCGCCATCCGCCCGAAATTGATGCTCTTCGACGAGCCGACGTCGGCGCTCGATCCGGAGCTGGTCGGCGAGGTGCTCGCCACCATGCGCGATCTCGCCAGGCAGGGCTTGACCATGATCGTGGTCACGCATGAGATCGGCTTCGCGCGCGAAGCGGCGGATCGGGTGGTGTTCATGGACGACGGCAATGTGATCGAGGCCGGGCCTCCGGACGAGGTTCTCGCTAAACCCAGGCACCCGCGCACGCGGGCTTTCTTGAGCCGTTTCATCTAAAGCAAAGCCGGCGCGATTACCTGCTCGGCCGGCAAAGGACCTCCCATGCCAAAGACCTCCAACCAGTTCGCCGATATTTCCGACTTCGCCGACAAGGCCGCCGAGCTTGCGGCGGCTCGCCAGCACCTGCACGCGCATCCCGAGCTTTCCTTCCAGGAGCACGAAACCGCTGCATACGTTGCTGAACGGCTCGAAGGCTGGGGCTACGAGGTGACGCGCAATGTCGGCGGCCTCGGCGTCGTCGGCCGCCTGCGCCAGGGCAGCGGCCGCAGCATCGCCATCCGTGCCGACATGGACGCCTTGCCGATCACCGAAGCGACCAATCTCCCTTATGCCAGCCAGGCCAGCGGCAAGATGCACGCCTGCGGCCATGACGGCCATACCACAATGCTGCTCGGCGCGGCTGAATACTTGGCGCGCACAAGGCACTTCAATGGCACGGTCAACCTCATCTTCCAGCCGGCCGAGGAAGCCGGCAAGGGAAGCGGGGCGCAGGCGATGATCGCCGACGGCCTGTTCGAACGCTTTCCCTGCGATGCGATATTCGGGCTGCACAACCATCCGGGCGCGCCGGCGGGTTCATTCTTGATGCGCGCCGGGCCGCTGATGGCGGCGAGCGATACCGTCACCATCAGGATCGCCGGGCGTGGCGGCCACGCCTCGCGCCCGCACCTGACGGTCGACCCGATCGTCGCCGCCGCCAACATCGTCATGACCCTGCAGACGGTTGTGTCGCGCAACGTCAACCCGATCGAGACGGCTGTCGTTACCGTCGGCACCATTCACGGCGGCACGGCCTCCAACGTCATCCCGGAACACGCCGAGATCACGCTGAGCGTCCGCTCCTTCTCGGCCGAGATCCGCGACACGCTCGAGCAGCGTATTCGCAACATCGCAGAACTTGTGGCGCAGGCGCATGGCGCAATAGTCGAGATCGATTACGAGCGCGGCTACCCGGTGGTGATCAATTCCGAGGGCGAGACGTCCTTTGCGACAGACGTCGCTGTCGAACTCGTCGGCAAGGATAAGGTGTCCGTCTGCCCGTTGATCCCCGGCAGCGAAGATTTTTCTTATTTCCTCGAACACAAACCCGGTTGCTTCCTGCGCCTCGGCAACGGCGAGGATTCAGCCATCCTTCACAGCTCGAAATATGATTTCAACGACGGCAATTTGACCGTCGGCGCCGCGCTCTGGGCTCGTTTGACCGAAAGATTCCTGGCCGCTTGATTCATAACTGCGGCTTGGATTGTCGATCGGCCGGTCGAGCAGAATTGGGGCGACCGGCCGCGCGACGATGCACAACGAATTCTCACGCATTCCCGCTCTTCGAATGCGATAAGAGCTTCGCTTTCAGACGAACAAAAAGTCACTCGTCGTCAGCGGGTTCGTAAAGTTTGCGAGAGTAACTTGATCGACTCCCGCGGTAATGATGGTGTCGGTTCCACTTTGCGCAATTGTGAGATCATCGAACGATTGCACGCCCTCCACGCCACTAAACACAATGGTGTCGCCTTGGGTCTGGCTGAAGTCGTAGATGGTGTTTTGGGTTCCGACCGTCATTGAACCATCGTCCTTGAATATGAACTGGTCTCTGCCGCCCTGAGCCAGTTCGCTCAGTTGTCCGTCACCCCACATGTCGTTGATGACCGTGCAGCCGGGTGCCGCGCTCCCGGCGTACAGGGTATCGTTTCCACCCTTGGCCGAACCGGACATTTGCAGGGCGTCGCCGCACAGGAAGTTGCGGACCTGGCCGGTTTCGTTGTTGTCGCCCCCGGTAAGAATGTCGTTGCCGCCCTGGCCGGAACCGGACATGGCGAGGGCATCGCCGTACAACTCGCTTAGAACATCCGGACCGGAGCTCCTGTCGCCGCCGGTCAGGGAATCATTGCCGCCCACAGCGCTGCCGAGCATCGTGCCCGCATCGCCATACCCTAAGTTATGAGTGCCTTGCAGCACGGCCGTGTCGTCGCCGCCGCGAGCGTGGTCGGACATGTTGGCGCCCGCGTCACCGTAGAAACTTGTCTGGGACCCACCAGCGCTCGTGAAGTTGTCGTTGCCGCCTTTGGCAAAACCGGAAAGATCCCCGCCCGCGTCGCCAAAGAGGGTTTTGTTCGGGATCGCCCCACCCAGATCCGTGTAATGGTCGTCGCCGCCCTGAGCATGGTCCGACATGTCACCGCCGGCATCGCCGAAGAAAGTGCTGGTGGAAAAGAAGGCGCCCGTGAACGTGTCGTCGCCGCCCTGAGCATGGTCCGACATATCGCCGCCGGCATCGCCGTAGAAAGTGTTGAGCGAGTCGGTCCGGCTCGTATAGCTGTCGTCGCCGCCCTGGGCATTGCCGGACATGTTGCTGCCGGAGTCACCGAAGAAGGTGTTCGTGGCCTGCCTGGAGCCTTGGAAGGTGTCGTTGCCGCCCTTGCTGTGATCTGACATTTCGCCGCCCGCGTCACCGTAGAAGGTGTGGGTAGCTCCTTGTACAGTGCTGGTCAGGAAAGTGTCATCCCCGCCCCGGGCATAGCCGAACATCTTGCCGCCGGCGTCACCATAGAAGGTATCGACTACCTGCCTTGCCACTCCACTGTTGAAGATATCGTTGCCGCCCCTGCTATGGTCCGACATATCGTCGCCCGCGTCACCAAAGGCAGTGGTGGTGGAGGATGACAGCCCCGTGGTGAAGGTATCGTCACCGCCCCGAGCAAAATTGAACAAGCTCCGAGCCGCGTCGCCGTAGAAGGTGTAGGTCGACGGTGCGGTTTCCGTAAAGGTGTCGTTGCCGCCTCTTGAGAAATCGAGCAGGCTGCCGCCAGCATCGCCTGTCAAGATATTCGTATTCGGATCACCTGTGAGGGCGTCATCGATACCCCACTGATGATCTGCTAGATCACCGGTAGTAAAGGGAACGCGTTTAGACATAATCCGCTCTCCTGTTTAGCCTACCCGTCCCATGACAGCCGTACGATGTGAGGCAAAGCCGAGCAATAATCCCGAATGGCTATGTCTTTAGGCGTAGGGATCGGTGCCTCGTTACTGGCGCGCTTGGCGGCAGCTTACTGAGGCCGTCCTGTTCCGGACTATCCCAGCCTTGCCCGAGCCTTCGCCGTCCAGGCGTTGAACAGCCGGTCTGCGACGATGCCGATGAAGGCGATGGCCAGGCCGGCGACGATGCCGCGGCCGGAATCGGCCTTGGACAGGGCGATGAACACCTCCTGGCCGAGATCGCGGGTGCCGACCATGGCGCAGATGATGATCATCGCCAGCGCCATCAGGATCGTCTGGTTGACGCCGAGCATGATCTCGGGCAGCGCCAGCGGCAGCTGCACGCGAAAGAAAGTTTGACGCGGGGTGCAGCCCGAGACCTTCGCCGCCTCGATCAGCGCCGGCGGCACCTGCCGGATGCCGTGATTGGTGTAGCGGATCGCCGGCACCACGGCGAAGGCGACGGTGGCGATCATCGCGGTGACGTCGCCGACCCTGAACAGCATCACCACTGGAATGATGAAGCAGAACGACGGCAGCACCTGCAGCGTGTCGATGACCGGCGTGACGATCTTTTCGAAGCGGTCGCTGCGCGATGCCATCAGTCCGATCGGAATACCGATCAGGCAGGCGATAAAGGCCGAGATGCCGCACAAATAGACCGTCGCCATGGTCTTTTCCCAAAGGCCGGTGACGGCGCAGAACGCTGTCAATGCCGCGACCAGGGCGGCGAGGCGCAAGCCGCCGAGCTGGTAGCCGGCAAGGCCGAGGAGACACACCGCGCCGAGCCAGGGGAAACCCTCGCAGAAGGCGCGCACCGGGTTCAGCACATTGAGGATAAGCGCGACGCGGAATGCTTCGATCGTGTCGAAGAAGTTGATGGTGATCCAGTTCACCGCCGCCTTCCACAAAGGCGCGGTGGTGAAGGTGATCGCTTTCGGCACCGCGGCGAAGGCCGGCACGAACAGGCCGAGCAGCGTGCTGACGGCGAGGATGGCAACGGCCAGCGTCAGATTGGGATAGCGCCGCCAGAAACTGGTGCCGGGCTGATGGCGGACATTGCCCTTGGCGTGATTGCGGGCGATCGCCTGGCTCAGCCGGTCGAGGGCAATTGCCAGTGCGACGATGGCGAGGCCAGCCTCCATGGCCTCGCCGACCTTGAGCGCGCGCAACGCCAAAAGCACGTCATAGCCGAGCCCACCGGCGCCGATCATCGAGGCGATGATCACCATATTGAGCGCCAGCATGATGACCTGGTTGACGCCGACCATCAATGTCGGCCGCGCCGACGGCAACAGCACCCGCCACAGCTTCTGCCGAGCCGTGCAGCCGGCCATCTCGCTGAAATCGTCGATCTCCGACGGCACCCGCGACAGGCCGAGCATCGTCGCCCGCACCATTGGCGGCGTCGCGAAAATTGCCGTCGCGATCATTGCCGAGACTGGGCTGTTGCCGAACAGAAGCAGCATCGGGATCAGATAGGCGAAGGTCGGGATCGTCTGCATCAGATCGAGGGCAGGGGAGATCAACAGCCTCTCGGCCCAAGGCTTGCGCCATGCCCAGATGCCGGCGAACAGCCCGGTGACAATGCAAAACGGCACGGCGATCGAGATCAGGCCCAGCGTCAGCATGGCGCTGGTCCACTGCCCGAACAGCGCGATGTAGAGAAAACAGCCGCCGACCAGCGCACCCAGCTTCCAGCCGCCGGCGGCGCGCCCGGCAAGGTAGGCGGAAGCGCAGACGCCGACCCAGGACAGGCGCGGCAAGACGATCATATCCGCGCCATGGCCGATCTTGAAATTCTTGGCCAGAAGACCGAGCGCGAAATCGAGCGGCACGCCGAGCACCGCGGTGATCGAGCGGGTCAGCCAGGAGAAGTTCGACTTCAACCAGTTCATCAGCGCACTGACCCAGTCGGCGACAGGAACGGTCGCGCCGGCCGGGTAATTGACCGCCCAGGGCAGGCTTTCCTGCAGCCGGAAGACAATAAGCACGGCGGCGAGCGCACAGGCCCAGATCGCCAGCCAGGTTTGAACCGGCCGGGGCCTCGCTGCGCTGGCGCTTGCCGCGACCGTCATGCGCCGGCCCCACGACGTTCTATGCCGGCCAGAAGATCGATCACCGCCTGCGGCGTGACTTCGCCGATAGGCTTGCCCGTGCCGTTGACCACCGCGAACGGTTTGCCGGCGGAGACGATATCAGCCGAGAAACTGGCGATCTTGGCATCCGGCGCGACCGTGCCGCCGTACTCGGCGCCGTCGCAGGCGCGCATCAGGCTGCGCGCCGAGATCACCTTGGCGCGGTCGACGTCGCGGGTGAATTCGGCGACATAGTCGGTCGCCGGGTTGACCACCAGCTCTTCCGGCGTGCCGATCTGGATGACCTCGCCGTCCTTCATGATGGCGATACGATCGGCTAGCCGGATGGCCTCGTCGAAATCATGGGTGATGAAGACGATGGTCTTGTGCAGCATGGTCTGCAGCCGCATCAGCTCGTCCTGCATCTCACGGCGGATCAGCGGATCGAGGGCCGAGAACGGCTCGTCGAGGAACCAGATTTCCGGCTTCGTGGCGAGGCTGCGGGCGATGCCGACACGCTGCTGCTGTCCGCCAGAAAGCTCGCGCGGATAGAAATGCTCACGGCCGCGCAAGCCGACCAGCTCGATCACTTCGCGCGCGCGAGCCTCGCGCGTCGGCCGGTCCTGCCCCTGTATGCCGAGTGGGAAGGCAATGTTCTCCAGTACGTTGAGATGCGGCAGCAAGGCAAAATTCTGGAACACCATGCCCATGCGGTGGCGTCGCAGCTCGATCAGCGCGGCATCGGAAATCTTGAGCAGATCCTTGCCCTCGAATTCGACCTTGCCGTGGGTCGGCTCGATCAGCCGCGACATGCAGCGCACCAGCGTCGACTTGCCGGACCCCGAAAGTCCCATGATGATGAAGATCTCGCCCTGGCGGATTTCGAGATCGACGGCGCGCACCGCGCCAACCAGTCCGGCCGCGGCGATGTCCGCCAGGCTGGCCTTGCCGTCGCGCCGGCGGATGAAATTGGCCGCGTCCGCCCCGAACAGCTTCCAGACATTGCGACAGGCAAGCTTTATCGGGCGGGCATCGTTGCCCGCTTTCGCCGCCTGTTCAATCGTATCGGTCATGCAATCGTCCTTCTGGAACACGAGATCGAGACCCGGCCACGAATGGCCGGGTCGTCGGATTTCCAGTCAGACGGTCACTCGGCCCAGGCTTTCCAGTCGGCTTCGTGGGCGGCGATCCAGGCGGCGGCGACGTCTTCCGGCGTCTTGCCTTCGAGATCGATCTGGCCGCTCATCTTGTTGAGCTCGTCGGTATCGACCGTGTAGTTTTTCGCGACCTTGTAGGCGACCGGCCATTTGTCCTTCATGCCGGCCCAGGAATATTTCCAGATCTCGCCATGCGGCTTGCCGCAGTCATATTTCGCGTCGGGGTTCACACCCCATTTCGGGTCGGTGTAGCACTCTGTCGTATAGTCGGGGAATTCGACCCATTCGCCCTTGTATTTGGCCGGCGCCCAATGCGGCGAATAGATCCACAGCATGATCGGCGCCTTGCGCTGATAGGCCGAGTCCAGTTCGGCGAACATCGCCGCATCGGTGCCGGCATGGATGACGGTGAAGGGCAGTTTCAGCGCCTCGACGCGTTCGTCGTCAAAACCTTCCCATGTCACCGGGCCGCCGAGATAGCGCCCCTTCGGTGTGGTTTCGGCCGTCGAAAAGGCCTCGGCGCATTTCGGGTCTTTCAGCGCTTCCCAGTTCGGCAGGCCGGGGCATTTCTCTTTCATGTATTCGGGAAACCACCATTCTTCCTTGGCCTTGGGCCCGAGCTTGCCGAGGCGTTCGGTCTGGCCCGTCGCGTCCGAGGCCTTCATCGCCTCGCCGGCCGTCGTGTCCCAGAATTCCAGGCCGACATCGATGTCGCCATTGGTCAGGCCGGTGGTCAGGCTGGAGAGATAGTCGGCGGTCGGATACTCGACGGTATAGCCGAGCTTTTCGAGGATGCCGCCAAGGATCTTGGCGTTCAGATTGACGCTGGTCCAATCGAACAGTGCGATCTTGATCGGGTCGTTGGATTCCGGCGCTGCCGCATAGGCCGAAGATGTCAGTGCGGCTGCGGCAAGTGTTAAGGCTCCCATTGAGAAATTCGAAATCATGCTCCGAAGTGACATGCTTGTTCTCCTGTCAAGCTCTGGTGGAAGTTATCGTAGTTCCCTTCTTGCGTCTTTTTTTGATTGTGTTGGAAAAGCTGGTCGTTGCGCAAGGCCGTAGGCGCCACAATGCTGCCGAAGCGGATGCCGGCGCAAAACGGGGTGGTGCCCAAATTGGTGAAGATGTGGCGGGACAGGCCGCGTCATGATTGCCGAAGGATTGCTGCCGAAGCAGTCATCCACGGATCGATCGCCGGTCTTGAGGGGCAAACCATCAAAGTCCCATGATCTCGGCTGTTGGCTCGGCAACTCGACCAGAGCCACTTTCATGAGATGAAATTATATATACCAACGTTCACGTCGCGCAACGATTAACGCCGGTGCCGATTTTCACGGCCGTCTTTTTGCATGGACCCGTGGATCGGTTCGAAAAAAGCCAAGGTTGCCAGTCATCGGGTTATCAGCCGCGACGACACAATGCGGCAGACCAAAGCGCCTTACTTCAGCCGATGGGAAACACCTGAGATGACGGTATCGCCGTCCGCTTCTGACCGAGGCTTCCATGACCTCTTCCTTGAACAGACTGCGTATTGCCGTGCTCTTTGGCGGACGTTCCGCCGAGCATGACGTTTCGGTGCTTTCAGCAACCAATGTCATGCGGGCGCTGCTGCCCGCCAAATTCGATGCCGTCCCCATCTTCGTCACGCGCGAAGGACAGTGGCTGCTGAGCAGCTTCCAGGATGGTACGCTCGCAAAACCTGCGGGCGGCATGGAAGTTTGCCTGGTTCCGGGTGGCCGCGGACGGATGATGGCGATCCCGGCCGACGGCACGCCCTATGATCTGCAGAAGATCGACATCCTGTTTCCCGTCCTGCACGGCCTCCACGGCGAAGACGGCTCGGTGCAGGGGGTGGCCGAGGTGGCTCGAGTGCCGCTCGCCGGCTGCGGCATCCTTGGTTCGGCAACCGCGCTGGACAAGGACGTCGCCAAGCGGCTCCTGAAAGCGGCGGGGCTGCCAATCGCGCGCTCAGTGACGATTCATGAAGGAACGGCGCCTGCCCTCGCCACACTGGAAAGCGAACTCGGCCTGCCGCTCTTCATCAAACCGGCGCGTCAGGGATCGTCTGTCGGCGTCAGAAAAGTCCATGCCAGCCAGGAATTCGATGGAGCGCTTGCTGAAGCCTTCCGGCACGATTGCAAGCTGTTGGCCGAGGAATTCATTCGTGGGCGCGAGATCGAATATAGCGTGCTGGAGGACCCGGCAGGTGACCTGTTCGTCTCGCGGCCCGGCGAGATCGTGCCGGCGGAAAGCCACGGTTTCTACAGCTATGATGCCAAATACATCGACGAGAACGGCGCGGCGCTGAAAGTGCCGGCCGATCTGCCGCCGGAGGTCGAGGCAGGCATGGGGGACGTGGCCGCAAGGGCTTTCAGAGCCGTCGGCTGTGACGGGATGGCCCGCATCGACTTCTTCCTGACGCCGGACATGCAATTCCTGGTCAATGAAATCAACACCATCCCCGGCTTCACCGATATCAGCATGTATTCCAAGGCAATGGCGGCAAGCGGCGTCAGCTATTGCGAAATCATCGACCGGCTCGTGGAACATGGATTGGCACGGGCCGGCCGAGCAGCCTGAACGCAGCGAAGCGGCTTTCATATCCGGTCGATGGTACGTTGGCCCGCGCTGCTCACGACATGATCAGGCCGCCATCGACATTGATGGTCTGGCCGGTGATGTAGGCCGCATCGTCGCTGGCGAGAAAGCTGACCAGGCCGGAGACATCCTCGCCGCTGCCGGCGCGGCCCATCGGGATATTCTTCACCCATTCGGCCATCAGCTCGCCGGGCTTGTAATCGCCCATCAACTTGCCCCACGCGGCATCGTTATAGGCCCACATGTCGGTGTCGATGATGCCGGGGCAGATCGCGTTGACGGTGATCTTCTCCTTGGCCACTTCCTTGGCCAGGCTCTGGGTGATGCCGACGACGCCGAATTTCGAGGCCGCATAATGCGGCGTGTAGATAAAACCCTGCCGCGCCTGGCCGGATGCGGTGTTGATCAGCCGGCCGCCGTCGCCATGCTTGCGGATACGCGCGATCGCCTCCTGGCAGCACAGGAACACCCCCTTGGTGTTGACCGCCATCACCTTGTCCCATTCGGCCTCGGTCATCGCCTCGATCCTGGCGATGGTGATGACACCGGCATTCTGTACGGAGATATCGACGCGGCCGAACTCCTGCTCGGCCAGGTCATAGAGGGCGACGACCTCGTCCTTCTTCGTCACGTCCATGCGCAGCGATGCGACCCTGGCGCCCGCAGCCTTCAGGTCGGCGGCAACCTCGTCGACGCGCGCGTCGATGGCGCTGACGACGATCGCAGCACCTTCCGCGGCGAAGCGCCTGGCCATTGCCGCGCCGATGCCGCCGCTGGCGCCGGTGATCACCGCCGTTTTTCCCTGGAATCGCTTCTGCATCTTTTCTCCTACCAGCAGACGAAGCCGCCATCGACGATCAGGTCGATGCCGGTGACGAAACTCGCGGCGCGGCTGGCCAGGAACACGGTCGGGCCGACCATCTCTTCCGGCGCCGCCATGCGGCCCATCGGCGTGTCGCGCTCGAAGATCCTGACCTGGTCGGCGACCTCCGGCCGCTTGTTCATCGGCGTCAGCGTGTAGCCGGGGCTGACGACATTGACGCGCAGGCCGCGATCCGCCCATTCCATGGCGAGGCTCTTCGACATGTGGATCACTGCGGCCTTCGACGAATTGTAATGCGCCTGGGTCAGGCCGCGATTGACGATCGAGCCCGACATCGACGCGATGTTGATGATCGAGCCCTTGCGCCGCGTCAGCATGGCGCGCGCCTCGGCCTGGCAGGACAGGAACACGCCGCTGACATTGACGTCGTAGAGCTTCTGCCATTTCTCCAGCGACAGCGTCTCTGCCGGCTCAGCTCCGGCGACGCCGGCATTGTTGACGGCGACCGTCAGCGCGCCGAGTTCCTTCTCCGTACGCTCGATCGCGGCCGCGAGATCGGCCTCTGAAGTCACCGTGCCGTTCAGCACCAGCGCCTTGCGGCCAAGTGCCGTGATCCGGTGCGCGGTCTCCTCCAGGCCGCCTTTGGAGGCGTGGCCGAAGCAGGCTATGTCGGCGCCGGCCTCGGCCAGGCCAATGGCGATCGCTTGCCCGATGCCGCTGCCGGCGCCTGTCACAAGTGCCACGTCACCATGAAGTTCGAATAGTTTCATCGTCGGTTCCTCTGCTCCAACCGCCGTCCTCCGGAAATAAAGGGGCGCCAACTCTGTTGCTGGCGCCCCGCGCGGTCTGGTGCTTGGGAGGATACCACCTGCTGCGCTTTGTTTCGATCCTAGCTCGTGGCGAGTTCCATCACGGCGATATTGCTTGCTTCGTTGCGGTCGAGAATGCCGCGTTGCCGGCCGCGGCTCAGCACCAGCACGCGATGCGACAGGCCGAGCACTTCTTCGAGGTCGGAGCTCACCACCACCACCGCCATGCCGGAACGGGCAAGGTCGGCGATGACATCATAGATCGCGGCGCGTGCACCGACGTCGATGCCGCGCGTCGGCTCATCCAGGATAAACACCTTGGGCGGGCGCGACACCCATTTGGCGATGATCACCTTCTGCTGGTTGCCGCCTGAAAGCTTGCTGACCGCCTGGTTCGGCCGGCCCTTGACGCCGAGCCGGCGAATGCCGGCCTCGGCGAATTTCTGCACCGCCTTCGGGAAGACCCAGCCATTCGGCGCGACATGGTCGAAATTGCCGATCGCCAGGTTCTCGCCGATCGTCTGGTCGAGCACCACGCCTTGTGCCTTGCGGTCTTCCGGCACCAGAACGACGCCGGCCTTGATCGCCGCCGCCGGGCCATTGAGATGCACCGGCTTGCCGGCGACGCGCACCGAGCCGGATGAGATCGGATCGGCACCGGCGATCGCCCGCACCAGCTCCGTGCGGCCGGCGCCGATCAGCCCGGCAATGCCGAGGATTTCGCCGGCCCGCACCGAAAAGCTGACATTTTGAAAGCTGCGTTCCGGCGAGGACAGGTTCTCGACCTCGAGCAGCGTGTCGTTGCCCGGCGCCGATACCGTAGGGAACATCCGCTCGACACTGCGGCCGACCATTTGCTCGACGACGGTGCGCACCGGAATGTCGGCGCGCTCGTGCCGGGCGACGATGCGCCCGTCGCGCATCACCACCACGCGGTCGGCGATTTGGGCGATCTCGTCCAGCCGGTGGCTGATATAGATGAAGGACATGCCTTCCACCTTGAGCTTGCGGATCTGCTGGAACAGGAGCTCCGTTTCCTCGCCGCCAAGGGCTGCCGTCGGTTCGTCGAAGATCAGCAGCTCGGCATTGAGCGTCAGCGCCTTGGCGATCTCGACCTGCTGCTGGGCGGCGATACGCAGCGTGCGCACCTTGCGCTCAGGCGAGACATCGAGGCCGAGACGCTTCAACTGGGCCGATGCCCGTGCATTCATTGCCGCGCGATCGATGCGGCCGCCACGCATCGGCAGGCGCCCGACATAGACGTTTTCGGCGACCGACAGATCGGGCAAGAGCTTCAGCTCCTGGTGGATCATGCCGATGCCGGCGTCGATCGCCGCGGCAGGATTGGCGGGGGAATAAGCGTTCCCCCGCCAGGTGATGGTGCCGGCATCGGGTTTCGTCGACCCGGCGATGATGTTCGAGACGGTCGACTTGCCGGCGCCGTTTTCGCCAAGCAGCGCCACGACCTCGCCCGGCCGCACCTCGAAGCTCGCATCGGCCAGGACCTGCACCGGCCCGTAGCTCTTGCAGAGGCCGCTGACGACGAGCCCGTTATGGGGGCTGTGCGTGTGGCGAGGATCGGTGGACATCGTTGCGCTCGTCGACTGCCGGACTGGTCTCAATCAGGGATGCTTGGCGATGAACTGCTCGACATTGTCCTTGGTGGTCAGCGTCGCATCCTGCAGCTGTTCTGCGGGAATGGTCTCGCCGGCCACCAGCTTGATTGCCGCATCGACGGCAAGCCGGCCCATGCCCTGGGTCTGCTGCGTCGCCGTCACGTCGAAGACGCCGTCCTTCAGCGCCTTGAGCGCCGCCACGTCGCCGTCGAAGCCGGCAACCCAGACCTTGTGGCCGGGATTGGCGACCTTGACCGCCTGCGCCGCACCGAGCGCCAGCGCATCGGCCTGGCCGATGACGATCGACACGTCGGGATGCGACTGCAACAGATCCTGCGTCAGCTTGAAGCCTTCGTCCTGGTGCCAGCCTTCGCTCCACAATTCGCCGACGACCTTGATGTCGGGATAGCCCTTCAGCGCTTCGCCGCAGCCCTTCGAGCGATCGACCTCGGGCGTCGTACCCTTCTGGCCGTGGATGATGATCAGCTCGCCCTTGCCGCCGGCCTGCTTGGCGATGTAGTCGCAAACCGCTTTCGCCGATGCCACGCTGTTGGTGGCGATGAAGGTGTCGCCGGGCGCGCCGTCGGCGTTGCGGTCGACATTGATGACTGGGATGCTGGCAGCCTTGGCCGTCTTGGTCGGCACGGTGGCGGCGGTGGCGCCGGCCGGAATGTAGATCAGCGCGTCGATATTCTGCGTGATCAGATCCTGCACCTGGCTGACCTGGGTCGCCGAATCGCCCTTGGCGTCGACGGTGACGACCTCGATGCCCTTTTCCTTGCCGTAGGCTTCGACGGACTGCTTGATCTGGTTGAAGAAGTCGGCCTGCAGATTGGCGACGGCGAGGCCGAGCTTCTTGGCTTCCTTGGCCGAGGCCATGTCGGACAGGCTAAGCAGCGGGATGATGGCCGCGGCGGCAAGCAGCAATGAACGTTTGGTCAGCATGTTTATTCCTCCGTTGATGTTCAATCTGTCCTGCCCGCGCATCGCGGCGCCCCTTGGCCGAACAACTCCCAGTTTCGGATCACCGATCCGTTTTCGCCCGAATATCGGGGCGAATCTCATTGAGCCCAATTCTTCATTGTGCCCCATTCTTCATTGTGCTCGGCGCCGCCAGGTGTCGGTGGCCACCGCCAGCGCGATCACCACGCCGATAACCACTTGCTGGATGAAGGGCGAGACGCCGAGCAGGTTCAGCCCGTTACGCAGCACGCCGATGATGAGGACGCCGATGGCTGTGCCGCCGATCGAACCGACGCCGCCCGACAGGCTGGCGCCGCCGATTACCACCGCGGCGATGGTGTCGAGTTCGTAGCCGAGGCCGGAGCTCGGCTGGACGGAATCGAGCCGCGCGGCAAGCACGATGCCTGCGAGACCGGCCAGCACGGCGCAGATCGCATAGACCCAGTTTGTCAGTGACTTGACCGGTATGCCGGACAGCCGAGCGACTTCGGCACTGCCGCCGATTGCGTACAGGCTACGGCCGGTGGTCCGGTAGTTCAGGAAGATCGCGAAAATGACGGCAAGCACGATCATCAGCCCGACGGTGACCGACAGGAAGCCGAAATGGCGGATGATCGACAGGCTGGTGAACCAGTCGGGAAAGCCGACGATCTGCGAGCCGTCGGTGATCATGTTGGCGAGGCCGCGCGCCACCGACATCATCGCCAGCGTGGCGATGAAGGGCGGCAGCTTGGTGACCGTCACCAGCAGGCCCGAAACCAGCCCGCAAAGGCCGGCGACGACGAGGGCTGCGGCGATGCCGGCCGGCAGGCCGAGATTGAGATAGTCCGGATGGGCGACGAAGCCCATCACCATGGAAGCCAGCGCCAGCACCGAGCCGACGGACAGGTCGATGCCGCCGATCAGGATGACCAGCGTCATACCGATCGCCATGATGCCGAGCACGGTGACCTGGTCGAGCACATTGAGAAT
This sequence comes from Mesorhizobium sp. WSM4828, assembly GCF_055811175.1. NCBI lineage: Bacteria > Pseudomonadati > Pseudomonadota > Alphaproteobacteria > Hyphomicrobiales > Phyllobacteriaceae > Mesorhizobium > Mesorhizobium sp. WSM4828. Next base: position 244,915 of record NZ_JBVVQK010000001.1, read on the forward strand.
GTTGCGGACAGTCAGGAAGGTGTCGGTGGTCAGCGAGAGCGCCAGGCACAGCAGAACCAGCCCGATCAGCGGACCCATGGTTCCGGCAAAGACAGCCGAAAACTTTGCGCCCGCCGTAGCCTGCGCACCAGAGCCTGCTTTCAACTCGCTTGCGTCGTTGCTCACAGCCACTTTGTCTCCTCCACAGCAATCCGGCGCTGCATCACCGGGCCACGTTGTTCACCCAGGCCCCTCCCTGTGAACAATTTATCTTTAGTATGCAATTTTGTTCAGCTAAACTGTTCGTCGGAAAATTGTCAAGGCCTGCCGCTTCATTCGACGACGGGTTTGCGCTGTCCGCCGGTTTGCCTTACGCAAGGTCTCCGAAATCTTGGGCATTTCGAAGTCGCCGGATTGGAATATCATGAGCAGAGCCGGCGGCTGCGGCAAGGCAAACAGATGACGATCGTAGAGAACGAAAGAGCCTCGCGCTTCCCAGACGCCGAACTCAAGGCCCGCGCCGCCTGGCATTATTATGTCGAGGGCCTTACACAGGAGCGGATTTCCGAAATTCTCGGCGTCGGCCGCATCAAGGTGCATCGCATTCTCTCCGCCGCCCGCGAAGAGGGTGTCGTTCAGTTTCGCATCCGCGACAGCGTCGTCGAATGCGTGGTTTTGGAGGAAAGCCTCAAGCAGCGGTTCGGCCTCAGCCAGGCCGTGGTCGTGCCGTCCGCGGCCGACCGAAGCAACGCGCCGCTGATGATCGGCCACGCCGCCGCCGCCTATCTGGCCGACCATGTGAATGCCGGCGATGTCATCGCACTCGGCTGGGGGCGGACACTGAAATTCGCCATCAATGAATTGCCGCGGCGGCCCATCGCCAGGACGACGGTGGTTTCGATGCTTGGCGGCCTTACCCATGCACAGCCGCTCAACCCGACAGAAAGCGCCTGGGATTTCGCCGAAAAGATCGGTGCGGAGTGCTTCCTGCTGCCGGTGCCGGTCTACGCCGACAGGCCGGAGCAGCGCGACGCTTTCATGAGCCAGCGCAGCGTTCAGGATGTCGTTTTCCGTGCACGCCGGGCAAACATCGCCGTGCTCAGCGTCGGCTCGTTTTCCAATGACAGCCCGATCGCCAATTACGGCTTCATCAAGCCAAGCGAACTCGAGGAACTGCAGGCGGCCGGTGCCGTCGGCGATATTCTGTGTCATTTCATCGACGCCGAGGGCCGGCCGGTCGACCACGAGGTCAACCGCCGCGTCTGCGCCTATCCGCTGCAGGATCTGTCGGATATCCCGAGCATCATCCTGGTGTCGGGAGGCAGCGAGAAGGTTGCGGTGATGCGGGCGGCGCTCGCCAACACCAAGGTATCGGTTCTGATCACCGACGAAGACGCGGCCAAGGGCCTGCTAGGCCGCTAGATTTCGCTGAGAGCGCCGAGGCGGGTGTGGATGTCGCGCGTCGCCTGATAAAGGTCGCGGTAGATTGCCTTGCGGTCGCGATAGCCGGCGACAAGTCCGTCGACCGGATCGACATGCCTGGTGGGAGCGGCAGCCATTACTTCTGCGGCGGCTTCCGGCGAGGCAAACCAGCCGATAGCCGAGGCCGCCAGCATGGCAGCGCCGAGCGCGGCGGCTTCGTTGACCGGCGAAACCGAGAGCGGCCGCTCGAGCACGCTTGCCATAATCTGCATGAGCAGCGCGCAATTGGTGCCACCGCCGGCGGCAATCATCGCCGTCGGTCTGCTGCCGGCCTGGGCTTCCATGGCCTCGGTGGCGACGGCCTGCTCGAAGGCGATGCCTTCCAGGACAGCGCGGAAGAGATGCTCCGGCCGGTGATCGAGCGACAGGCCGACAATGGCGCCGCGCGCCGCACCATCCCAATACGGACTCATGACGCCGGCCCAATAGGGCATGATGAGCAGACCCTCGCTGCCTGCGGCAACGTCCAGCGCCGCTTTCTCCAGCGCTGCCGCTGACGGCGAACCTGTCGTGCGAACGATCCAGTCGACCAGTTGCATGCCCGAGCGCAGCACGGTCTCAAGCATGAAACCGGAGCCGGTCGGCGAGACCAGCGTGCGAAAGGCGTCCGAGGTTTTCACCTTGCCGCAATAGCAGCCGCTGACCACGCCGGAGCCGAGCGAGAGGTAGCTCTTGCCCTCGCCGTAGACGCCCATGCCGAGACCCATAGCTTGCCCGTCACCGGCTCCTGCCACAACCGGCGTGCCAGCCTTCAGGCCGATCAGTTGCGCCGCGGTTGTGGAAAGCCCGCCGCAAATTGCGCCCGGCGCGACCAACTCGGGCAATTGCTCCATCTGCAGTCCGGCGGCCGCAACGAGGCGGGGATGCCAGGTACCTTTCTCGACGTCGAGCAGCCCGAGCGGATCCGCACTTGCGGTGCTGGTGACCAATCGCCCGGTCAGCCGCTGAACGAAGAAGCCGTGCACGTCGACCAGCGCCGCTGCCTGGCGAAGCACTTGCGGCTGGTGCTCGGCAAGCCAGGCAATGGCGTAGAGTGCCGGCGTCGGGTCCGGCGGCTTGCCGCTCCAGTCGCGGATCGCCTCGCGGCCGAGTTCGGCCGAAAGCCTGATAACCTGCGGCCGGGCGCGTTCGTCCAGCCACAGAATCGCCGGGATGAGCGGCTTGCCGGCGCTGTCCACCAGCGTGAAGGTCTCGCGTTGGTGAGCGATGCAGATCGCCGCCACCCGCGCCGCGCCGACCGCCTCGGTGACCTGCTTCAATGCCCCAAGCAGCGCCGTCCACCAATGTTCGGCGTCCTGCTCGAAATGGCCGGGCTTCGGATTTGAAAGCGGATAAGTCTCGCGCGCCTGGAACAGCTCCGCGCCGGCGCGCGTGAAGGCAATCGCCTTCACGGCCGTGGTCGAGGCGTCGATCCCGATTACGACATCGTCCATCAGGCGGAGATCCGGCGGGGTCAGGCTGCGTTTGTAACGAACCGTCCGTCCGACTGGTCGAGACGGCGGCGGATCTGGGTTATCACCATCGAATCGTCGGGTACACAATTTTCATAGGTCAGGAAGTCGCCTGTCTTGAGCGGCTTGACCACCTTGGCGCGTTCGGCAAGGCCAAGCGGCAGGGCGCCGCGGGCGCGTGCATCGTCCCAGGTCATGGCGAAGCCGCGATAATCGTTTTCGCCGATCATTCCAAGCGACTGGCCAACGCCAAGATCGCTCTTGGCAACCGCCACCGCCTCGGCCACCGGATGGTCGAGCGGCTCCATGTCGGCCCGCTTGTAGACCACGGCGCGCGCCGCCGACAGCGGCACTTCCAGGCTGGTCAGATGATAGGGCCGGAAGATCGTGAAATAGGGGCCTTTGCCGACCTTGAGGTCGATCATGCGCTCCAGCACACGCGGATGCCGGGTCTCGATGATGCAGAACACGCCGGGCGCCACACCCTTGCCGATGGAATAGTCGACCACGCCCTTGCGATGCAGCACGCCGCCATCCTCGCGCGGGCAGAGCACGCTTGCGAGTTCCTCCAGCGTCGCGGTCGGGCCGTGCATGCCCGGCACGTCGGGCACCAGGCCGGTCGCATTGGCGATCGCCACCATTTCGATCGCCGTCTTCGAGCCGTCGACGAATTCGACCAGCATGCGCGCATTCATGTTGCGCTCGGCCGCCTCCTTCTCGTAGTCGGCCGGCATGGCGTCGATCTTCAGCGGATTGTTCTTGCCCTTGCCGGCGGCGATGATGTTGAAGCCGAGGCTTTTGGCAAAGCCGATGATCTCCAGCGTGCAGGCCGGCTCGTCGCCGGCGGCACCCGTATAGACGACGCCGGCCTTGCGCGCTTCGTCCTTGAGGAAACGGCCGATGGTGATGTCGGCCTCGACATTGAGCATGACGATGTGCTTGCCGTTCTTCATCACTTCGAGCGCAAACAGCGTGCCGATGTTGGGATTGCCCGTCGCGTCGATGATGACGTCGATACGGCCGGCCGCCGCCAGCGCATGCAAATCTTCGGTCACCGCGATCTTGCCGGCCTCGATGGCGCGGTCGATCGCCGCGGCATTGCCGGCCTGGACGATGTCGGAACGGTCGTGGCCAGCGAGCAGCGCCGCGTCGATCGCTGCCTGCGGCCTGACTTCGGAAATAGCGCCGATCCGCATGCCCGGCATCAGCGCCACCTGGACGACGATGTCAGTGCCCATCTGCCCGGCGCCGGCAAGCCCGATGGTGATCGGTCCCTGCTGTTCAGCGCGCTGCAGAAGTTCCGCTGCAAATTGCGGATGGGACATGTCGCTTCCTCCAGTTCCGGACGCGCCGCAGCGTCCAAATCAACGTTTTGAACATTTCTATTTCCAAATGAAAAATATTTCAACCGGCAATTGGGCATTGTCGCTCTGCAATCGGCCAAAGACTATTGGATAAGCGGTCAATCCACACGGCCGTGCCTCTGCAGTCAGAAGGACGCGGCATATTCAGGTTGATGGGGGTACAGCGTTATTGCAGCTCAGCTGCCGATTTCGAAGAAGGCCGCACCAAGCAGGTCGGGAACGACATCGATACCGAGTCCCGGCCCGTCCGGAATGCCCATGCGGCTGCCCGAAACCGGCGGCATGTTGGATGCGGTGCGCACCGTCACCCATTCGTGGAAGGCAATGGCGTGCAGCCGGCGCTCCTCCGGCGTCGACAGCGACAGATGCGCCATGGCCGACGTGTCGATCTCGGCGCCGCCAGTGTCCTCGACAGTGATCATGAAGCCGAGGTCGACGGCCAGGTCGCGGATCTGGCGCGTTTTGGTGACGCCGCCGAGGCGCGAGATCTTCAGCGTCAGCCCGTCGGCGGCGCCCTTGCGATGGATGTCGAGCATATCGTCCAGCGAGGCGACGGATTCGTCGAGCACCATCGGCTTGTCGAGCGAGCGGCGCACCGACATGCATTCGTCGATCGTCGTGCAGGGCTGCTCGAACGTATAGTCGATGTTGCGCGTCGCATCGGCGAACTGGCGCGCCTGGTAAGGGGTCCAGCCGGCATTGGCGTCGCAGAAGATGACGGTGCCCTTCGGCACCGCGGCGGCAACGGCTGTGACGCGTTCGATGTCGTCATGGACGTTGCCGCCGACCTTGACCTGAAGCCGGCGAAACCCTTCCCCGACGATGCGCTTGGCGAGTGCGGCCATAGCATCGACCGTGCCGTGGGTGACGACCTTGTAGAGTTCGGCCGTCTCGCTCTCGCGTCCGCCAAGCAGGGTGACCAGCGGCACGTCGGCGGCGCGCGCCGCGAGGTCCGAGCAGGCCATGTCGAGCGCCGACTTGATGTAGGGATGGCCCTTGAACACCGTGTCCATCAGCCTGTTGATACTGGCAAGCCCGCGCGGGTCATGGCCGACAAGATACGGCGCGATCTCGACGACGCCGGCGCGAGCACCGGCGGCGAAGGCCGGCGAATAGAAATTGCCAAGCGGCGCCATCTCGCCCCAGCCGGTGAGCCCGCTGTCGGCGGTGACGGCGACGATCACCGCGTCGAACGCATCGGCGACGCGCCCCTTGGACATGCGATAAGGCCCGTCAACGAAGGGCTGCACGACATGGTGGGCTTTGATGGTTTTGATCTGCACGTTTTCTGTCCGTTGCCTATTTTTCGGGATGACCGCCAAACTTGTCTGGCTCAGCCGCCTTTAGGCGACCGGCACGATTGGCGCCGGCGCCATTTGGGCCGCGTCGCTCCAGCCCGCGCGCATAGACGAGCAATGCTTCGAAATCGAAATCGATGTGCTCCTTGGCATGGCGCTGTGCGGCGCGCATGTCGCTGCCCTTGAGCAGCCGCACATAGGTCTCGTGAGCATCTTCCGCAGGCACCGGCTCGTTGCGGGCCCGCTGGTGCAGCGCGAAATACATCTGCAGCCGGCTGGTCAGCCGTTGCCACGTTTCAAGCAGCACCGAATTGTCGGCCCATTCGTGGATCAGGCCATGCAGTTGCAGCGCCGTCTCGATCTGCCGCGTCGTGTCCAGTTCGCGCGTCGCCTGCTTCACCGCCGCATGGCGCCGGTCGAGTTCGTCGAAGAAGCGCTGGTCGCGAAGCGGCCAGGTCCGCGCGATGGCGAACTCGTCCAGCACCTTGTTGAGCGAATAGGCATCGTCGATGTCCTTGGCGGCAACATCAATGACGAAGGTTCCGGCGTAGGGGATGCTGGTCAGGATGCCTTCCTGCACCAGTTCGCGCATCGCCTCTCGCAGCGGCGCACGGCTCACCCGCATCTGCTCGGAAATCCTGAGTTCGTTGAGCTTCTGCCCCGGCTCCATCTGGCCGGTCAGGATCGCCCGCCGGAGCAGCGCCACGATCTCGGCCCTGCGTGTCGTATCCGCGATCGGATTGAAATCCAGCTTTGCCATCTGGCTGCTCCAGGAGACCAAAAGCAACAGAAGCAGGTTGTCGACAATCTAACAAGACTAATTTCCGGATTCTCAATCCTGCATCACATTGGCGCCCTTCCGACCTCGGCCAGCCCTGGCCACGCAAGCCTGCGCTCCCTCGCTGAGCGGCAGCTGGCTTCTGGCAGCGCGAAACGGACTGGTGCGTAGGCTTAGCAATGTCCATTGACGACTAAGAAATTTTGTGCCACTAGCAGTGACATGAATTCACAAGTGATGACTCAGAAATACGATAGCCCGCTGCGGGCAGAGCAGGCGCAGGCCACGCGCGAACGCATCCTCGCGTCCATTCGAACGATCCTGGAGCAAAATCCGTACAGCCTCCTTGGCTTCGATGAGGTCGCCGAGGTTTCGGGCGTAAACCGAAGGACGATCTTCCGCCACTTCCCGACGAAGGAAGCGCTTTTGGAAGCTTTTTGGGCCAGCACCAATGCCTCCCTGGGAGTGCGGTTCTGGCCTGAGCGGGAGCAGGATCTGATCGATCTTCCTCCCGACCTTTTCGCCTCGTTGGACGCAATCGAAGGCGTAGTCAGGGCCTCGCATGCGAGCGCTACCGGGCGCGAGATGCGCCTGCAAGCCAACGGTGAGCGGCAACGTGCCTTTCGGAGCAGCCTTTCGCAAATCGTAAACGGAATGGACCCGAAGGCGGCGCGCCAGCTTGAGGCCGTGATCCAGCTTCTGTTCAGCGCCACTGCCTGGCAGACAATGAAAGACTACTGGGGTCTTACCGGCCGTGAGGCGGGAGAGGCAGCCGCCTGGGCAATTCGCGCCTTGCTCAATGCGGCAAAATCGCAGCAGGGCGCCGTTCAAAAGGGAAAAAGCAAGTGACTTGGCATAAGACGAAAGCGACGGTCCATCCGGCCGATTCGGTTCAAGGCTTCTGGGTGATGGGCGATCAGGTCGCTGTCCGGGCAAAGCTCGCTGGGACGGCACTCAACGTGATCGACGTCACGGTACCTCCTGGAAGCGGCACGCCGCCCCACACGCATCCTTCCGCGGAAATTTTCCGCATTCTCGAGGGCACCCTCACGATATGGACAATGATCGATGGTGTCGGGCAAGAATATGAGGTGGAACCCGGTGACGTCGTCACCATTCCGGGCAACGCGCCCCATGGCTATCGCAATGCTGGTCCCGTGCCGGTTATGTTCATGGCGATCGTCGACGACGAGATGATCGCATTCTTCGAAGAGGCTGCATCCAAGGACGCGCCCTCCGGCCCGCCGACCGCCGACATGATTAACCGCGTGATCGAGCTTACCGGACGGCACGGAATCCAGATCCTGCAGGCGGCCTGAGCGGCGAAACCGTTGCTCAGGCTCGGGACTTGACCTGGAGGACGGTGCCTTATGCCGCCTAAATCCAGCAGTCCATCCATCCAGGGTCGAAGCGGGCCTTCGCGCGAGTGATACGTGCAGCCGCGATAAGCCGTCGGCTGGACGGATGTCTCGTGCTGATCCACAAACTGCTTTCACAGCTAGAGCGCGCCTCTATGCTGCCATTGTCGCCAGAGCCGCCGCTTGCACGGCTTGAATCGACCGTGTCGAAACTATCAGCAAAAACGGCGCCCTTGGCGTGGGAGCCGAGGGCGCCGCGGGACCGGACCTGATGGGGGTTATCAGGTGGCCGGTTTCTCGGGCAGCGGCGAGATCGGCATTCCCGGGCCGATCTTCTGCAGATTGCCGGTAATCACCCGGTCGCCTTCGACCACACCGCTCAAGATGGCAACCTGATCGCCGTTGGTCGGTCCGAGCGAAACGATGCGCTGGTCGACGGTGTTGTCCTTGCCGACGACATAGAGGTATTTGCCGAGTTGGCCCGAGCCGAGTGCCGTCTGCGGCACCATCAGCGCATCGGGCTGCTCTTTAACGTGCAGCCGGACGCGGACATATTGGCCGGGCAGCAGCGTGAACTTGCCGTTGCCGATCGTCGCCCGTGCCGTGATCGTGCCGGTCGAGCGATCGATCGTGTTGTCTATGAAGGTGAGATCGCCCTTCTGGCGCGGTTCCGTTTCACCGGGAAGCAGGACGTCGACACTGATCGGTCCAGCGGCGCGGGCCTCCTCGATCTGCGTCAGGTCCGTCTCGCTCGGATTGAAGGTGACGTAGATCGGATCGAGCTGCACCAGCGAGTTGAGCACGGTGCCGGCAACGCTGACCAGCGTTCCGACGGAAGCCTGGCTGCGACCAATGCGTCCCGCGAACGGGGCACGGATTTCGGTATAGCTCAAATTGAGCTCGGCGGTCCGCAAGGCGGCCTGGTTCACGGCGAGCGAGGCCTGAGCCTCGCGCAAGGTGCTGGTGCGCTGGTCGAACACGTCCTTGGCGAGATAGCCGCTCTTGGCGAGCTCGCTGCCGCGCCCGAGATTGGAGCGCGCATAGTCGAGTGTTGCCGTGTCGCGCTGGATAAGCGCCTTCGCCTGCTCGAGGGCAGCCTGGAAATCCTCCGGGGCGATCTTGTAGAGAAGGTCGCCCTTTGCAACGTCGCTGCCATCGGTGGCGACCTGCTCCTGCAGATAGCCCGGCACGCGCGCCTGCAGCGTAATGCTGCGGATCGGCTCCACCCGGGCGGCATAGTCGAGATAGATCGGGATCGTCTTCTTGACGACGCTCACCACCGGCACCGGCATGACAAAGGCTTCCGGCTTGGGTGTCGCCGCCCCGGCTGTGCCGGCGTTGAGGCTGAGGCTGCCCATGTCGAGCAGGTGAACGCTCGCCACCGAAATCGCCCCAAGGGCGACGGCCGTTCCCAGCGCGATTTTCCATTTACGCATGATCAATTCTCCAGTCCTATTCAGCCGCTTCGGCCAATGGCTCGAATGCGGGTTCGGCAGTTGGTTGTTCGGTCGCTTTGGAAACCGGTTCGCTCTCGCTGCGGCGCTCGCGCAGCTGCTCGATCACCGCGTAGAAGACCGGCACGAACACCAGCGACAGGATCGTCGCCGCGACCATGCCGCCAAAGACGGTGGTGCCGATCGACTGCCGGCTCGCGGCACCCGCACCTGTGGCGAACATCAGCGGCAGCACGCCGAGGATGAAGGCGAAGGCGGTCATCAGGATCGGTCGCAGCCGAAGCCGCGCCGCTTCCATCGCGGCGTCGACGATGCTGAGGCCTTCTTCGCGCCGGCGCCGGGCAAACTCCACGATCAGAATCGCGTTCTTGGCCGCCAGTCCGATCAGCATGACGAAGCCGATCTGCGAATAGACGTCGATCTGCATGCCGCGCAGCCACAGCACGACGAACGCACCGAACAATGCAAGCGGCACCGCCAGCAGCACCATGAACGGCATCGCCCAGCTCTCATATTGCGCGGCGAGGATCAGGAAGACGAAGACGATCGCGAGACCGAAGACTACGGATGCGATCGATCCCGCCTTGAGCTCCTGATAGGTGATGCCGGTCCATTCGTAGCCGAAATCTCTCGGCAACGCCGTGGCAGCGGCACGCTCCATTGCCGCCACCGCCTGGCCGGACGAAAAGCCGGGCGCGGCGCCGCCATTGATCAGGGCCGACGCATTGTTGTTGTAGTGCGGCACGGTCTCGGGACCGACGATGGGCACAAGCTTGCCCAGCGTGCTGAGCGGCACCATGCCACCCGACGCATTGCGGACATAGAGCCGCGAAATGTCGGCCGGACCCGCACGAGAGTCCTTGTCGGCCTGGATCGTCACCCGGAAGGTGCGGCCGAACAAGTTGAAATCGTTCACATAGAGCGAGCCGAGATAGATCTGCAGCGTATTGAAGACGTCCGGCAGGTTGAGCCCGAGCAGCTTCGCCTTGGCGCGATCGAGATCGTAGTTGAACTGCGGCGTCGAGGTAGAGAAGGACGAGAACAATTGCTGCGGGTTGAGCTCCGGCTGCTTGCGCGCCTCGGCAATCACCGCTTGCGTCGCATCGTTGAGCGCCACGCTGCCGCGGCCGGTCAGGTCCTCGACCTGGAACTCGAAGCCACCAGTGGTACCAATACCCGGGATCGACGGTGGGTCGAAGCTCAGCGCAAAAGCCTCCGGAATTTGCAGCAGCTTGTTGCGCACGTCGGCGACTAGCTTCGAGGCGCTCTGGTCGGGGCCGCGTTCGTCCCATGGCTTCAGGATGGCAAATTCCACCGCCGAGTTCGACTGCGCGGCACTGGTCAGGAAGTTCAAGCCGCTGATCGAGCCGACGATGTCGACGCCGGGCGTGTTCTGCAGGATGTCGCGTGCCTTTTGCGCCACCGCGTCGGTGCGTTCCAGCGAGGCCCCATCGGGGAGCTGGATGACAACGAAGAAATAGCCCTGGTCCTCGACCGGAAGGAAGGTCGAGGGCAGGCGCTGCCAGACGAAATAGGTCGCGACAAGTCCGGCCGCGAACACGCCGAGCATGATCCAGCGCAGGCGGATGAGAATGCGCACACCATTCGCATAGGCATGCGCCAGCCGTTCGAAGCCCATGTTGAACCAGCGGAACAGCACGAACTGCGTTTCCGGCCGGTGGCGCAGGAAGGCGGCGCTGAGCGACGGGGTAAGCGTCAGCGAGACGAAGGCCGAGATGCCGAAGGAGATCGCCACCGTCAGGGCGAACTGGTTGTAGAGCCGGCCGGACACGCCGGGAATGAAGGCGACCGGCACGAACACGGCCATCAGCACGGCGGTCGTGGCGATGATCGGGCCGGTGACCTCGGCCATAGCGGTGCGTGTGGCAGCCAGCGGTTTGAGGCCGGCCTCGAGCTGTCGTTCGACATTCTCGACGACGACGATGGCGTCGTCGACGACGAGGCCGATCGCCAGCACCATGCCGAGCAGGCTGAGCATGTTCAGTGAGAAGCCAAGCATATGCATGACGGCCAGCGTCGCCACCAGCGACACCGGAATTGCGATCGTCGGGATGATCGTGGTGCGCCAGCTTTGCAGGAAGATGAACACCACGGCGACGACCAGGACCAGCGCTTCGCCGAGCGTGATCAGCACGTCGTGCATCGAGGCCGAAACGAACCGTGTCGTATCGTAATGCATGGCGTAGCTGACGCCCTTCGGGAAGCGGGCCGACAGCTCCTGCATCTTGTCCTTGACGCGCTGCTGCAGATCGAGCGCGTTGGAGCCCGGCATCTGGTAGACCGCGAGCACCACCGTCGGGTCCTTGCCGAAGAAGGCCGACGAGGAATATTGCAGCGCGCCGAGTTCGATGCGCGCAACGTCGCGCAACCTGACCAGCGAGCCGTTCGCGGTATTGGCCCGCACGACGATGTCGCCGAACTCCTTGGGATCGCTCAGCCTGCCGACCGCGTTGACCTGCATCTCGAAGGCGGTGCCGGCCGGAGCCGGCGACTGCCCGATCTTGCCGGCCGCCACCTGGACGTTCTGCTCGGCGACGGCGTTCTGCACGTCGACGGCAGTAATGCCGAGATTGGCGAGCTTGTCAGGGTCGAGCCAAATGCGCATCGAATAGCGCCGCTCGCCGAAGATCTGCACGTCGCCGACGCCGGGCAGGCGCTTCAGCGGATCGACCACCTGCAGATAGGCGAGATTGCTCAGCGCGACCGGGTTGACGGAACCGTCCGGCGAGGTGAGGTCGACGATCAGGACGAAGTTCGGGTTCTGCTTCTTGATCGTCACGCCGCCCTGATTGACGATGGCCGGCAACGAGGACGCCGCCTGCGAAACGCGGTTCTGGACGTCGACGGCCGCCGTGCTCAGGTCGTAGCCAACGTCGAAGGTGATGGTGATCGTCGAGGAGCCGTCATTGGAGCTCGACGACGACATATAGGTCATGCCCTGGACGCCGTTGATCTGCTGTTCGAGCGGCGTCGTCACCGTGTCGGCGACGACCTGCGCGCTGGCGCCCGGGTAGTGGGCGCTGACCACGACCTGGGGCGGCGTGATGTCGGGAAACTGCGAGACGGGCAGGAGGAAATAACAGATCCCTCCGGCGAGCACCATGATGATGGCGATCGCCGACGCAAAGATCGGACGATGAATGAAGAAGTTTACCATGAGATGCACGCCTCGCCCGATGCTCTGGCCCGGCCAAAGGCCTTGGCCACCCTGGACAGCCGCCGGCTGCGCATTGAGCCGGAATCTTCGAGAAAGCCGAAATCTTGCAGGGGGCGGCGCGGCGCATTGCGGCGTTCGGCCTGCTCATCCGCCAGCGCACGCAGCATCGCCTCGAAAGACCGCGGGTCGACACGGTCGGCCTTCATCAGCATGCGGATCATCGGATCCCTCACGACTTCATCGATCGTCAGATCATTGCGCTGCGACATCGAAGCGGCTCCTGCTTTTTGGCGATCCGCGGCAGGCCGCGGATCGGGTGTTCTCCTGCTCGTCGGCCGAGGCCGTAAGGTGCGGTTCGTCCCCTTGCCGATCGCGGCGGGGCGGGTGGCCGGCACTTGCGAGTTTGACATGATGCAATGCGGGTGTTACAGGTAAGTAACATCTCTAACGTTACAGACCGGTAACACCCTAGTCAAGAGGTGCACCGAGGGAATTTCGGGAAACGCAATCACGGAGGTTTTGATGACAGACGGTGTTGTGGAGCGTGTTCGCCCCCGGGACAGGATCCTGGAGACGGCACGGGACATGTTTCACAAGCATGGCATTCGCGGCGTCGGCATCGACGCCATTACCGAGGCCGCCGGCACCAACAAGATGACGCTCTACCGGCATTTCGAGTCCAAGGACGACCTGATCATCGAATGTCTGCGGGCGACCGCCTGCAGCGCCAACGCGATGTGGGAAAAGTTCGAGGCCGAGAATCCGGGCGACAAACTCGCGCAGCTGCACGCCTGGGTCCGGATGGCGGCCGATTGCCTGATGTCCGACCGTCGCGGTTGCGACATGGCCAACGCCGCCATCGAGCTGAGCGAGACCGATCATCCGGCAAGGCAAGTGATCAAGGAACTCAAGGAAGCGCAGCGCGAGCGTCTGGTCTCGCTGTGTCGCGATGCCGGTATCGGACAGGCCGAACTTCTTGCGGACACGCTGTCGCTGTTGCTCGAGGGCGCCCGTGTCAGCCTGCAAAGCGTCGGCGCCGAGGGCCCGAGCGCGCAGTTCGTCCGCATGGCGGAAGGCCTGATCACTTCTTTCAGGGCCAGATAATCTCGCGAGCGGCGAAACGATCCGTGGCGTTTCGATTGCGCGCCGCGCCGCCGGGTGATGTCTCGTCCCCTGTGCCATCTCGCGTGTCCCTTGTCGGTCCTCGCATCATTGCCGGCGCGGCGTTGTTTGCTGCTCGTGAGGCAGGATAGGGCCGCCGGCGAACCGGTGCGAGTGACAAGTGTGACAGGATTCTGCCCGCCAAGCCGCGGCGATCGCAGCCAAGCTCACAGACCCGCGGATCAACAGTCGTGTCCTGGTCACGACCCCAAGCGTCGGCCGCTATCCCAGAGCCGGAATAAAAAAAGCCCGCTGCCGGGAGGAGGTGGCAGCGGGCTCGATTTCGAATACGGCACGGGAGGAGGTGTACCGCACTCAGCGTCGGCATCGCATCTGGGAGGAGTAGATGGCCGACACCTGCGAAACTATCGATTGCCCAATGATTCGGCAACCACAAAAGTTGCATAGGTGATGTGCAGATTTGCGGTATCAACCGAATTTTAACGATCGAGGCCCGAGCGCCATCGCCTCGCGCGACATCACTGCACCGGGACATTTTCCTTGAAGATCAGGCGCGGCTCGATAAATTTCCGCGTCAGATAGGGCGCCGACGAGGCGATCGAGCCGAGCAGGCGAATGACCGACTGTTCGGCAATCAACCGCGCATTCTGGTCGATCACGACGTCGAGCAGATCGTCGACCAGATAGCCGCGCGTCTCACGCGTCAGATCATGGCAGATGAACACCGGTTTCTTCCGCGGCCTGGCTTCGAGCAATGCTTTTGCCACGCCCGAGCGCCCGGCGCCGATACAGTAGATACCGAGCAGCTCCGGCTCGTTGTGCAGCGCCTTCATGGTCGCGGTATAACTGACCTCCGGCTCGTCGTTGATCTCGACAGCGCTGGTGACGGTCAGGTTGGGGAACTCCTCGCCGAGCACGGAGCGAAAGCCCATTTCGCGCTCCTCGTGGCCGCGATAGGATCGTGAGCCGACGACCATCGCCAGATGGCCTTGGCGGCCGCCGAGGAACCGTCCCATCAGCAGCGCCGCGGTGCGGCCGGCCACCCGGTTGTCGATGCCGACATAGGCCGACCGGGGCGCGCCGGGAACATCGGACACCAGCGTGACCAGGCGGATGCCGGCCTCGACGATCTCGCGCAGGATGTTGCGCGTTCGCGGATGGTCGATGGCGATGACGCCGACCCCGTCCGCCTTGAGCGAGAGGTTTTCGACGGCCGCCTGCAAGGCACTCGGCGAGATGCCGGCGAGCTTGTGGATGCGGCAGGAGGCGACCAGCGGCAGGCGCGCCGCATAATCCTCGATGTGCCTGGCCAGATCGGCCATGAAGGCATTGCTGCCGATCGGCAGGAAGAATTCGAGATGTGCCGGCCGCGAGGGCAACGCGACCTGGTCGACGACCGGCAGATAGCCGAGCTGCTTGGCCGCCTCCATTACGCGCTGCCGGTTGGCGGCACTGGCTCCCGGTCGGTTGTTGAGCACACGGTCGACCGTCGCGGTCGACAGGCCGCAGCTTCTGGCAATATCCGAAACGGTGGCTTTCATATCGCAACCATGTGGCGATGCGATCCAGTGCCTCGACGATAAGCCCGGCCCGGCTGCTCAGCCGGGCCGTTGCGTGCCCTCGACCAGCGCGTCATGGATCTCCTTGTCCGACATGCCGGTGATGACGCGTTCGACTTCGGCGACGCTGGTCTTCTTCGGGTCGATATCGTCGGCGACCACCTTGCCGCGGCGCATGACGACGATGCGGTCGACCACCTGGAAGACATGATGGATGTTGTGGGCGATGAAGATGCAGGAATGGCCGGAATCGCGGGCGTTGCGCACGAAGCTCAGCACGCCTTGCGTTTCGGCGACGCCGAGATTGTTGGTCGGTTCGTCGAGGATGATGAGGTCGCTGTCGAAATGCATGGCGCGCGCAATCGCCACCGCCTGCCGCTCGCCGCCGGAGAGCGAGCCGATCGGCGTCGTCGGCGGGATGTTCTTCGAGATGCCGACCTGCTTGAGCAGGTCGCGGGCAACTACGTTCATCGCCTCCTGGTCCATGCGGTTGAGGAAACGCGGCGGCTTGATCGGCTCGCGTCCGAGGAACAGGTTGCGGGCGATCGACAGCTGCGTCACCAGGGCCGAGTCCTGGTAGATCGTCTCGATGCCGTGGGCGATGGCGTCGCTGGTGCTACGCAAATTCACCTTCTTGCCTCGGATGAAGATGTCGCCGCTGGTCAGCGGGACCGCGCCCGATAGCACCTTGATCAGCGTCGACTTGCCGGCGCCGTTGTCGCCGAGCAGCCCGACGATCTCCCTTTCGTTGACATGGAAATTGGCATCAACCAGCGCCTGTACACGGCCATAGGACTTGCGGATGTTTTCCATGCGGACAAGCGGTTCGGCCATGGTTCAAGTCCCTGCCTGATGCCGGCGTTCCAGCCATGAGTGGAGCGCCATCATGCCGAGAATGATGGCGCCGATGAAGATATTGTAGGCAAGGCCGGGCACGCCGATCAGCACGATGCCGTTGCGCATCACGCGCAGGATCAGGATGCCGAGCACAGTGCCGATGATTGTGCCGCGCCCACCGGTCAGCGCCGTGCCGCCGATCACCACCATGGCGATGACTTCGAGCTCGTAGCCGGTGCCGCTGTTGGGGTTGGCCGCCGAGGTGCGTAGCGAGGAGATGACGCCGGCAAGCGAGGCCAGGATCGACGACAGGATGAACAGGCCGATCTTGACGCCGCTGACATTGACGCCGCGCGCCCTTGCAGCACTCGGGTTGCCGCCGGCCGCCTGGATCCAGTTGCCTGTCCGGCTTTGCGTCAGCACGTAGCCGAGCGCGATCGCGGCGGCGATGAACCAGAACAATGACATGTAGATACGGAACGGCCCGATGAAGAAATCGCCGACCAGCGCTTCCGCCAGCCAGCTGCCCTCGGCGCTCCAGGTCCGCTGCGGAAATCCGTTGGTGACGAACAATGCGGTGCCGCGCACCACCAGCAGCATGCCCAGCGTCACCAGGAACGACGGGATCTTGAGCTGCGTCACGAACCAGCCATTGACCAGTCCAATGAACGCAGCGACCACCAGCGCGATGACGAAGGCGGCTTCGAGCGAGGCGACGCCGCTGTTGAAGAGGGTCCACATCAAGACCGGCGAGAAGCCGAACAGCGACCCGACCGACAGGTCGAATTCGCCCGATGTCATCAACAGCGTCATCGCCAGCGCGATCAGCCCGAGCTCGACCGTGAACGCCAGCGTGTTCGAGATGTTTTGCGGCGACAGGAAGTCGTGGTTGATGCCCCAGAACACAGCAATCTCGACGACGAGCAGCACGAACGGCCCGAACTCGGGCCGCGCGATCGAGCGTTGGATAAGAGAACGATTTTCCACCTTGGACCCGCGATAGGATTGGATTTGGCCGAGACCGCAACCGGCTTCGGCGGAATGATGAGACGGTCACGGCCGCCGAAGCGGCCGTGACCAACTCGATCGCGGATTTATTTGCCGGACAGGATCTTGTCGTAGACTGCCGCGGTGTCCTTCTCGTAGAGCGCGCCGGTGATCACGTCGAAGCCGGGCGGAATACCGCTCGCCGCCATGTTGGCGAGCGAGAGCGCGACATAGCTGGTCGCCTGCGGATCCTGCCACTGGCCGGCATTGACGTAGCCGTTCAGCACCTCCTGGGTTGTGTCGAGCGAGTTGCCCCAGCCGACGACCGGGATTTCGCCCGGCTTGACGCCGACCTGGTCGAACACCCGCTTGATCGAACCGGTGACAAGGTCGCCGAGGCCGATAACCGCCTTGACCTTGGCCCTGTTGGCGGTGAGGTAATCGACCATGCGGTTGATCACTTCGGCCTGGTCGAGCGTCGCTTCGGTGATTTCGTAGGTGATGCCGAGCGGCTCGAACACGCTCTTGATGCCTTCCTCTTCCTGGACGCCATAGGTGGCGCCGGGAATTTCGACCGGCATCCAGACGAAGTCGCCCTTCTTCACCAGGCCCTTGTCGACCAGATATTGCGCCCAGTGCTTGCCGAAGGTGACGTTGTCGCCACCGACATAGGCGTTGAAGTCCGCCTTCGGGTCGGGCGTGTTGAAGTTGATGATCGGGATGTTCGCCGCCCGCGCTTCCTTGACGATCTCGACAAGGCTGCCCGGATCGGGGCTGGTCGTGGTGATGCCGTCGGCCTTGGCGGCGATTGCGGCGCGGACGGCTTCCTGTTGCGACGCCACGTCGCCGTTGTGGAACGAGGTGTTGACGGTATTGCCGGTGTCCGCCGCCCATTGCTTGGCGCCGGCAAGGAAGTAGGTCCAGACCGGATCGGCTGGGCCGCCATGCGAAATCCAGTAGAACGTCTTGGCCTGTGCCGCGGCCGGAATGGCCAGCGCCATCACCAAGCCAAGTACAAGCAGTCTTAGCCTCGTCAGCATTTGATTTCCTCCCATTTGAACCGAACTCCTCCTCCGACGACGATCACCGCGAAAAGCCGTGCGCGGCCAAAACGGTGGTCGCATTTTGCCAGCGTCGACCTGGACGCATTAGAGCATTCCCTTTTTCGATCGATGGCAAGCCTCGATTGCCAATGGACGTTGGCGCAAGGCACCACGCCATCAGCAATCCCATCAGATTGCATCAGTTTGGCTGATATTTTCCAGGCGGCCGACGATCGGCCTTGCGACCGTCATGCAATGCCGCGCGGCGGCGCGCCGAGCACGGATTGCTCTAGGTCGATAAGCGTCCCGGTCATCAGCCCGGAGGCGTCGCTGAGCAGGAACAGCGTTAGCTGGGCGACTTCGTCCATGGTCAGCAATCGACCAAGCGGCAGGCCGGCGGCGGCGATCTTTGCCCAGTTTTCGCCCTTGCCCAGCGTGCGCGCCTGCATCTCTTGTTCGGCCGGCGTCGCTACCCAGCCCATGTTGATGCCGTTGACGCGGATGCGATCGGAAAGATGCGCGTTGGCAATGTTTCTGGTCAGCGTCGAAAGCGCGCCCTTGGTTGCGGAATAGATGGCAAGGTCCGGCGCACCGCAATGCGCATTCACCGACAGTATGTTGACGATGGCGCCCGCCGCCCGCCGTGTCTTGATGTCGGCTACGGCCGCCTGCATGAGGAAGAACGGCGCGCGCGCATTGACGGAAAACAACCTGTCCCAGTCGTCGATTGTGCCAGTTTCCAGCGAGGCCCGGTCGGTGAGGGCCGCGGCGTTCACCAGACAATCGATGCGGCCGAGTCTTTTGATCGCTTCCGCCATGACAGCTGCAGGCGCGGCCGGATCTCCAAGGTCGGCCTGGATGAAGACGACGGGCCGGCCTGGTCGTGAAAGCTCTTCGGCGATGCGTCTGCCACGCTCGGCGTTGCGGCCGACAATGGCGATCCCTTCGCCGCCGCCGGCTGAGGCCAGCCGGGCGATGGTCTCGCCAAGCCCTTGCGTCCCGCCGGTAACGACAAGGGTCTTGCCCTCAAGAGCGACGATCAATGGACTCTCCCGAATGCCGACGAGCAGGTAATTTCCAATCAGAGAATTCTAGAATCTATCGGATGTTGGGCTGTTAGATGAGGTCGGCCCTTGCGAGGTCGCGCATCAGATGGCTGGCGCCGTAGGTCCAGTGTGGGCAGTCGGGCGACAGCCGCACGCGGTTGACCAGGGCACCGAACTTCTCCGACGAGATGGTGACGATGTCGCCGACCTTGTGGGTAAAGCCCTTGCCTTTTTCGCCGCGATCCTTCGACGGCACGAACATCGTGCCGAGATAGAGCGCCAGCCCGTCCGGATACTGGTGGTGCGGCCCCATGGCGGCGGCGACCAGCTCTTCCGGCGAGCGGCTGATCTCGGCCATCGAACTGGCGCCCTCCAGCGAGAACCCATCCTCACCCTCGACCTTCAACCGTACGATCGCCTGCTTCACGTCGCCGATGGAAAACGCCTCGTCGAACAGCCGGATAAAGGGGCCAAGTGCTGCCGAGGCGTTGTTGTCCTTAGCTTTGCCGAGCAGCAGCGCCGAGCGCCCCTCGACGTCGCGCAGATTGACGTCGTTGCCGATCGTCGCCCCGACAATCCTGCCGCTGCTGGCGGCAATCATGGCGATCTCCGGCTCCGGATTGTTCCATGTCGAAACCGGATGCAGGCCGACATCGGCGCCGAAGCCGACCGAGGCCATCGGCTGGCATTTGGTGAAGATCTCGGCGTCGGGGCCGATGCCGACTTCGAGATATTGCGACCAGGCGCCGCGCGCAATCAGCTTGGCCTTGATCTTCATTGCTTCCGGCGAGCCGGGCTTGAGCTTCGACAGATCGTGGCCGATCAGCCCGGCGATGTCGGCGCGAATGGCGTCGGCCTTTTCGGCCGAGCCGCGCGCCTGCTCCTCAATCACCCGTTCGAGCAGGCTGACGACAAAGGTGACGCCAGATGCCTTGATCGCCTGCAGGTCGACGGGGGACAGCAGGTATGGTTTCCCCGGATCGCGCGCTGTCTCGAAACTGTTGGCGGCAATGGCATCGAGCGGACCGATCGGCCGCCCCTTGGCCGAGCGGACGTGCCCCGCCGGATCCGGGAATTCGCAAACGTCGCGTACGGTCGGCGCCACATTTGACGTGATGTCGAAGACCGTGCCGTCACGCACCGTGACCACCAGCGGATGGGAAGCATCGCTCGCCTGGGCGCGGCCTACGAAGAGGCCTTCGGTGGGCAAATGTGTGGCGTTCGTCATGGCTTACATTTCCTGTTGTCTTGTCCTTCGGCCGCGGCACTTTCAACAAATTCCCGCCAAAGGTCTATCCCGCTTGCAGGGGCGAGCTTTGTCAATTCTTTCAACCAGTCTTCGCATCGCTGGACCTTGATCGAGGCTGACGTGCGCCAACGGGAGGGAAAACGCTCTTTCAAAATAATGAAACCGTCGCTAGGGTTTTCACCTACTGAAATCTCCAGGTGACGCTTGCTCCTACGGTTTTCCGATCCAATCTGGCAGAAGCCGCGGACAGCCACCGCGTTCCAGTCGCTTTTTCCAGCCGGCCAATGCGTCGATGTCGTCATCGTCGGCGGCGGCATTCTGGGTCTGTCAACGGCCTTGCACGCTGCCCGGCTCGGCCTTGCCGTCCAGGTGCTGGAGGCCGGCGAAATCGGCAGCGGCGCGTCCGGCCTGAACGGCGGCCAGGTCATTCCCGGCCTGAAATACGATCCGGACTGGCTGCTGGAGCATTTTGGTCTCGAGCGCGGCGAAGCGCTCGTCAACTTTGCCGCCTCGACGGCGGACGCCGTTTTCGAATTGATCCGCGACGAAAGAATGGCGGTGCCGTTCGTCCGCAATGGCTGGATCCAGGCCGCGCATACCGAGACCGCGCTGAAAGCGGCGGCGAACCGGGATCGGCAGTGGCGCGCCCGCGGCGCCGATGTCCGGCTGCTGAGCGCGACGGAGATCGCGACGATGACCGGCGCGCAGGGCTATCTCGGCGGCTGGCTCGACCGCCGTGCTGGTGTCATCGATCCGCTCGCCTACATATCGGAACTGGCGCGCGTCGCTGCAGCGGTGGGCGTAAAGATCGCCGAGCGCCAGAACGTGATGCAGATCAGCAAGGATGCCGGCATTTGGCACGTTTCGACGGAAAGTGGCGCCGAACTCAAGGCCAAGGCGATCGTTCTGGCGACCAACGCCTATACAGGCGGCCTGCTTCCCGGCCTCGCCGAGACGATCGTCCCGCTGCATTCCTTTCAGATCGCGACAGCACCGCTATCGTCCAATCTCGCGGCGGCGATCCTGCCGGACGGGCAGGCGGTTTCGGATTCGCGCCGCATCCTGGTCTATTACCGCAAGAGTGCCGACGGTCGGCTGGTGCTTGGTGGGCGCGGCCGCATGACTTTGCCGAACGGCCCGGCGGACTGGGCGCATCTTGAACGCGCGCTGCTGCGGCTCTACCCGGCGCTTTCCGATGTGGCCATTGAAAAGCGCTGGTTCGGCCGGGTGGCAATGACGCCGGACCATCTCCCGCATATCCACGAGCCAGAGAAGTGTTTGCTGGCGGTCGTCGGTTGCCAGGGCCGCGGCATCGGTCTGATGACCGCGCTTGGTGAGCGCATCGCCTCCTACCTGTCGAGCGGCGACACCAGGCAATTGCCGTTCCCGATATCGCCGATCCGGCCGATCCCGTTTCACGCGTTTCGGCAGGTCGGCGTTGCCGCGACCATCGCCTGGTACCGGATGGTGGACGCCTTCGAACGCTGACGTTCATGCCCAAGCGTGAAACAGCTTGACAGCTTCACCAATATGAAAAAAGCTTGGTCGATTTCAAATTATGATGGGCAGTCGATGTCGACCATCGCCGCAACGCAGCCGCTGCCGGAAACCCGGTCTTCGCCGGGTTTTCGCTTCGCCATGCTGCTGCCCGGCGGGTTGGTCACCTTCTTGCTGATCCTTTTCGCGCTTGGCCTGGTGTTCTTCCTGGCCTTTCGCGGCAATGACGGCTCGCTGCTGGGGGCCGGTTTCACCCTTGCGAATTTCGTCACGGTGGCCACCGATCCGCTGTACTGGACGGTGACGCTGCGCTCGCTTGGCATCGCCGGCCTGGTGACGCTGGCAACCGTCGTCACCGCCTACCCCGTTGCCTACTATCTGGCTTTCCATGCCGGGCGGCGGCGTGGGCTGCTGCTGTTCCTGCTGACCCTGCCGTTCTGGACCAGCTATCTGCTGCGCGTCTTCGCCTGGAAGATCGTGCTTGCCTATAATGGCGTCCTCAACTCGGCATTGATCGAAAGCGGCCTCTGGTCGGAGCCGACATTGGCGTTCTTGAATACGCCGGCAGCGGTCGTCGTTACGCTTGCCCACGCTTATGCCCCGTTCGCCATCCTGCCCATCTATGTGGCGCTGGACACGATCCCGAAATCGCTGCTCGAAGCCGCTTCCGATCTCGGCGCAAAACCGTTCACCAGCTTTCGCCGCGTCGTGCTGCCCAATTCGATGCCTGGCGTGCTGGCTGCGGCCCTCGTCGTCTTCGTGCCGACCGTCGGCGACTATGTGACGCCGGCGCTGGTCGGTGGTCCGGCCAGCACCATGATCGGCACGCTGATTCAGGCCGAGTTCGGCAAGGCCAATGACTGGCCATTCGGCGCCGCACTTGCCGTCGCCGTCATGCTGGTCATTCTCGCCGTGGTGCTGGTGGTGCGCTTCGCCGACCGCCGATACGGCAGCCGCACATGAACACGGCGCGCCTGGACGCAAAGCAAGGCGGCGGCTGGCTTGGAGCCTACGTCCTTGCCTATCTGGTGTTCCTGTATCTGCCGATATTGCTGATCCCGCTGTTTTCCTTCAACAATTCGATCCAGGCGGCATTTCCGCTGCAAGGCTTCACGCTTGAATGGTATGGCACGCTGGTCGGCAATTCGGCGTTGTCCGGTGCGCTTGCCACCAGCCTCATCATCGGCGCCATTGCCGCCACCGGCGCAACGCTCTGCGGCATCACCGTGTCCTATATAGACCTCTACGGCCGCTCGCCGCTGGCCGCAACGATCAGCGCCATTGCGCGGCTGCCGATCCTGATCCCCGGCGTTATCATAGGCATCTCGCTGTTGATCCTGGTCAATCTCGCCGGTTTCGGGCCGTCGCGCATTGCCATTGTGCTCGGCCACATATTGGTGGCGCTGCCGACGACGGTGGTGGTCATGCGCAGCCGCTTCGCCGCCATCCCGAAGACCATCCGTGAGGCAGCGCTCGACCTCGGCGCCTCGGACTGGACGACCTTCAGACGGGTGATGCTGCCGCTCAGCCTGCCCGCCATTATTTCGGCGTTCATGCTGGCCTTCCTGACCTCGTTCGACGAGTTCATCGTCGCCTTCTTCCTCGCCGGCTCCGAGCCGACGCTGCCGCTTTATATCTGGAGCCAGCTGCGCTTCCCGAAATCGCTGCCGACCGTCATGGCGCTCGGCACCGCGATCCTGGCCGTGTCGTTCGTCATCGCCGCACTCGCTGAAATCCTGCGCCATCGCGGGCTCGCTGCCACCCGGCGGCCAGCGCCCGCCAACCTGTCAAAACCAGAAGAAACCGAAAGAGGAGAACTGCAATGGCATTCGACCTGAAATCAATAACGGCAAAGACAGCGAAAACCGGACTGGCCGCCTTCGCGCTGGCACTTGCGTCGACTGTCGCCTTTGCCGGCGACAAGCTGCAATATTTCACCTGGTCGGGCTATGAACTGCCCGACTTCAACAAGAGCTTCCTCGCCGCGCACCCCGATGGTGTCGAAGCCTCGATGTTCGGCGACGACGACGACGCTTTCACCAAGGTCAAGGCCGGCTTCCGCCCCGACATCGCGCATCCCTGCTATGACAAGGTGGCGCGCTGGAACAAGGAAGGCCTGCTGCAGCCGATCGACACCAAGCGCATCAAGAACTGGGATTCGATCTTCCCGGTCTTCAAGAACCTGCCCGACCTGCAGGCCGGCGACGGCAAGGTCTGGATGGTGCCGTGGGACTGGGGCAACACGTCGATCCTCTACCGCACCGATCTGGTGAAGAATCCGGAAGCCAGCTGGAACCTGCTCTGGGACAAGCAATATGCCGGGCGCATGGCGACCATCGATGCCGTCCACGACACACCGGTGGTGGCGGCCCTCCTCGCCGGCGTCAACCCGTTCGATATGACACCGGAACAGATGGACAAGGTGGCGGAAAAACTGCGCGAGCAGCGCCCGTTGCTCTCGAACTACACCACCGACATGACCTCGGTCGAACAGGCACTGGCGAGCGGCCAGCTGGTCGCCGCCATGACCTGGAACGCCTCGGCCACCTCGCTGAAGAAGCAGGGCGTGCCGGTCGAGTTCATGAAACCGAAGGAAGGCATGCTGACCTGGGCTTGCGGTTTCGTCATGCTCAAGGACGCCAAGAACGTCGACCTCGCTTATGACTTCATCAACAGCCGGCTTGAGGCGGACTCCGGAAAATACCTGATCCAGGCCTACGGCTATGGCAGCTCGACCAGCTCGGCTTTCGCCGCCGTGCCGAAGGAGGAGCTGGAGAAACTGCAGCTGCCTTCCGATCCCGAGGTGATGCTGAAGACCACCATCTTCACCGGGCCGATGAAACAGAATGACGAACTCGCCAAGATGTTCGAGAAGGTCAAGGCAGGCGGCTGAGCCTGGTTCTTCCTTCTCCCCTTGTGGGAGAAGGTGTCGCCGAAGGCGACGGATGAGGGGTGTTCCAGATGACACCGACGGCACTCCGTCCAACACCCCTCATCCGTCTCAGCGCTTCGCGCCGATCCACCTTCTCCCACAAGGGGAGAAGGGAAACCTTACCAAACAAGGACGAACGAATGGACATGCTGGACGAAGCGGCTGAGAAGCCGAAGGACGACGCCGACGTCAGGGTCGGCCGGCGAGTGCGGGCGCTCAGGCTGGAGCGCAATCTCTCGCTGGCCGAACTTGCCGCCAAAGCCGGCGTGTCGATCGGTGCGCTGAGCCAGATCGAGCGCGGCATGTCGTCATTGCGGGTACGCGTGATCTGGCCGCTTGCCGCCGCCCTCGACATCGAGCCGTCGGCGCTCATCGTTGACGGCAACGATGTCGGCAACGACCTCTATTGCGTGCGCGCCAACAGCCGGCGTCAGATCCCGGTCAAGTCGGAAGGCATCGCCAAGGCGCTGCTGTCGCCGCCGGCCGCCACGCTGACCGGCATGCTGGTGACGGTGGAAGCCGGTGGCGGCACCGCCGAAGCCTACGCCCATGCCGGCCATGAATTCGGCTTCGTCCTGTCGGGCGAGGTCGAGCTGGTGGTCGATTCGACCAGATACGGGCTGAAGGCCGGCGACAGCTTCGCCTTCAAGAGCACGTTGCTGCATGCCTTCCGCAATCCGGGCAGCGAGCGTTGCCAGATCCTGTGGGTCAACACCACCAAGCCGTCCGAGGTTCGCGATGGCGCCTGATCCGCTCGTCCGGCTGGACAAGGTCTCCAAGATTTTCCCCGGCGGCATCGTCGGGCTCGACACCGTCGATCTCGATATTTCGCGCGGCGAGTTCCTGACCCTGCTCGGACCGTCCGGCTGCGGCAAGACCACCAGCCTGCGGGTCATTGCCGGCTTCGAGAGCCCGTCGAGCGGCAGGGTCCTGCTCGAAGGGCGCGACATCACGGCGCTCAGGCCCTTCGACCGCCCGGTCAACACCGTATTCCAGGATTACGCGCTGTTCCCGCACATGAACGTCGCCGAAAATGTCGGCTTCGGCCTGTCGCTGCGCAAGCTCTCCGGTGCCGAACAGGCAAAGCGCGTCGGCGCAGCGCTCGACATGGTCGGCCTTGCCGAAAAGCTCGGCGCCCGCGTGTCCGAATTGTCGGGTGGCCAGCGCCAGCGCGTCGCGCTTGCCCGCGCCATCGTCTGCGAGCCGCGTGTGCTGCTGCTCGATGAGCCGCTATCGGCGCTCGATGCGCATCTGCGCGAGCAAATGCAGGTCGAATTGAAGCGGCTGCAGTCGCGGCTTGGCACCACTTTCGTCATGGTCACGCACGACCAGACCGAGGCGCTGTCGATCTCTGACCGCATCGTCGTCATGAACAAGGGCCGCATAGAGCAGATTGCGCCGCCGGCGACCCTTTACGACCGGCCCGCCACCAAATTCGTCGCCAGCTTCATCGGCACCATGAACCTTCTGCAGTCGCGCTTTGTCGGCCGTGACGGCGAGCGCTTGCGGTTCATCGCCGGCGCTCTGCCGCTGGAAGCGATTTCGGATAGAGGAGAATTGCCTGCCGAGGGCACGGTGCGCACCATTGGCGTGCGTCCGGAGGACCTTTTGGCCACGACCGAGGCCGCGGCCGGTACTGCACCGGTGCGGGTGAACAGCATCGTCTTTCACGGCCGCACCTTGCGCCTTCATGCAGAGCTCGGGCAGGGGACACAGGTGGTGATCGACGCACCACGCCGGACAGAGGGTTTTCAATTCAGCGTCGGCGACGTGGCGCATATCAGCCTGCGCCGCGGCGCCAACTGCCCTATGCTGCCCAGCTAGTCTGACTCATTTCCAGAAAACCGGAGCACAGCCCATGAGCAATCATCTCAATTTTTTCATCGGCGGCAAATGGGTCGGCCCCGTGGTTCCGGCAACGCTGGATGTGATCGATCCGTCCACTGAAGAGGTCTACACCAAAATCTCGGTCGGCTCGAAAGCCGATGTCGACAAGGCCGTGGCGGCAGCCAAGGCGGCATTCCCGGCCTTTTCGCAAACGACCAAGGCCGAGCGCCTGAAGCTACTGAAGCGCATCCTCGAAGTCTACAATGAGCGCTACGAAGACATCGCCCAGGCGGTCAGCCAGGAAATGGGCGCGCCGATCAGGTGGGCGCGCGAGGCGCAGGCCTGGGCGGGCAGGGCGCATATGGAAGCCACCATCAAGGCGCTTGAGGACTACGAATTCAGTGAGAAGCGCGGCACCACCATGGTGGTCAAGGAGCCGATCGGCGTCTGCGCGCTGATTACACCGTGGAACTGGCCGCTCAACCAGATAGTCTGCAAGGTGGCACCGGCCATCGCCGCCGGCTGCACCGTCGTTTTAAAGCCTTCCGAAATCGCGCCGATCAGCGGCATCATCTTTTCCGAGGTGATGGACGCAGCCGGCACGCCGAAGGGCGTCTACAATATGGTGAATGGCACTGGTCCCGATGTCGGCCAGGTCATGGCCGGCCATCCCGATGTCGACATGGTCTCGTTCACCGGGTCGACCCGGGCTGGCATCATCGTCGCCAAGACGGCGGCCGAGACCGTCAAGCGCGTCGCGCAGGAGCTGGGCGGAAAATCGGCCAACATCGTGCTGCCCGACGCCGACTTCGAGACGGCGGTGCGCAAGGGTGTCAACGCCTGCTTCGGCAATAGCGGCCAGTCCTGCGATGCGCCGACCCGCATGCTGGTGCCGGCCGCCCGTCACGACGAGGCGCTGACGATCGCCAAGAAGGCCGCCGAACGGCACAAGGTCGGCGACCCACGCTCCGAGGAGACCAAGCTCGGGCCGGTGGTCAGCAACATCCAGTTCGACAAGATCCAACGGCTGATCGAGGCAGGCATCGCCGAGGGCGCGACGCTGGTCACCGGCGGCCCCGGCCGGCCGGAGCACCTCAACCGCGGCTATTATGTGCGGCCGACCGTTTTCGGCCACGTCAGACCCGGCATGACCATCGAGAAGGAGGAGATTTTCGGGCCGGTCCTGTCGGTCATCTCCTATGATGACGATGATGATGCGGTGAAGATCGCCAACGACACCGTCTATGGGCTGGCAGCCTACGTGCAGTCCCGGGATATCGACCACGCGCGCAAGATTGCCGGCCGGCTGCGCGCCGGGCAGGTCTCGATCAACTATCCGGAATGGGACACGTTCGCGCCCTTCGGCGGCTACAAGCAGTCCGGCAACGGCCGCGAATACGCCGACTGGGCCATCCACGATTTCCTCGAGATCAAGGGCATCATCGGATACGGCGCCTGAGCCTTCGACATTGGCATCACGCCAACCGTCAAGTTTGTTGCAATGGTTGGTGCCTTCGGCACCGGCGTTCGCTTGAACGGCCACGACGATTCCGTGGCCGCAATGTGAGTGCGAAGCAGGGTCGCCTCAGATCGTCTTGAGATAGCCGGCCAACTGATCCGCCACCGTGCCCCAGCCGTCGTAGAAGCCCATCTCCTCGTGGCTGTTGCGCGTTGCTTCGTCGCGGTGGATGGCGGTGGCGGTGTAGCGCGTCGTCTCGCCATGCGATTGCAGCGATATGACCGCTGTAATGAATGGATCGCCTGACGGCCGGTAGCCTGGCAGCAGCGCATCGGTCCACACCAGCCGCTCGTTCTGGACGATCTCGAGGTAGCAGCAACGCCTGTCGTTGATCTCCTTGCCGTCGGGCGACTGCATGCGGGTGCGGAACAGGCCGCCGGGCCGCAGGTCGATCTCGCAATCGGTGATGATCCACGGCTTCGGCGTGAACCATTGTCGGACATGCTCGGGCTTCGTCAAGGCCGTCCACAGCAGTTCCCGTGGCGCCTCGATCGTCCGTTCGAGCACGAGGTCGAGCTTCGGATCGGGCTGGAACAACGGCACCATATTCATCTGTCTGTCTCCTTGAGTTTCAGCACGTAATCGTCGAACTGGTCGAGACGGCGCTCCCACAGCGCACGCTGCTCGGACAGCCAGTTTTCCGCGAGCTTCAGCGGCTCCGGCGCAAGCCGGTAGGTCCTGACGCGGCCTGCCTTCTCCGAATGCACCAGCCCGCAGCCTTCCAGAACCCTGAGATGCTCGATGAAGGATGGCAGGGCCATCTCGAACGGCTGCGCAAGCTCGCTGACCGAGGCGGGGCTTCGGTTCAGTCGCTCGACCACGCGTCGCCGGGTCGGATCGGCGAGCGCCCGGAAAACGCCGTCGATCGGCTGGGGGCTTTCGGTCTGCAGGCTCGTCATGGTCGTTTCCTTGCCTCGGCCATTCCGCGTGACAGAGTTGGCTTAGAAAACACTTAGGGAAATTCCTTACTATTGGCAAGCGCGAAAATCGCAGATGCCCGGCGAGGCCGCTGGAAAACCGAGAGGCGCGGTTTTAGGGTGCCGTCAGATTCGACTGGTCCGAGGACGCGTTTTGACGATCACCATGTACGGCATCACCAATTGCGATACGGTCAAGAAGGCGCGTGTCTGGCTGGCGAGCCATGATGTTGCCTATCGCTTTTACGACTACAGGGCAGACGGGCTTGACGCGGATCGGCTGAACGGCTGGTCAGGCAAGGTCGGCTGGGAAATCCTGCTCAACAAGGCGAGCACAACGTTCCGTGAACTGTCGGAGGAGGACAGACTGGGCCTGGACGAGAACAAGGCCAAGGCGCTGATGCTGGCCAAACCAACGATGATAAAGCGACCGGTGCTGGAAATCGGCGACAGGATTCTCGTTGGCTTCAAGCCTGATGTTTATCAGCAGGCGGTGAGTGGGAAATAGGACCGACCCGCCGCGATCCGTCGCGCCCCCCTCTGTCCTGCCGGACATCTCCCCCTCAAGTGGGGAGATTGGCAGCTTCGCCGAAAGCGCCCTTCGTTGGAGACCAGCGAAAGCCGAAGTGACATCCAATCTCCCCACTAGAGGGGGAGATGGCCGGCAGGCCAGAGGGGGGCGCTGTCCCGCCGGCGTGACTAATTGATCCCACGCAAATAGCTCGCCAGTGCCACCGCATTATTGTGGGCCTCGTCATGGGCGCCGTAGAGCAGCGTCACCCGGCCTTTGCCCAGCAGAGCGCGCAGTTCCGCCACCGCCTCGCCGTTCCGGTCGAGCTCATCGCGGTATCGCCGCTGGAACTCCGCCCAGCGCGCCGGCTCATGGCCGAACCATTTGCGCAACCCATCGCTTGGCGCGATGTCCTTCAGCCATAGTGTCAGTGCCGCGTCCTCTTTGCGGACGCCGCGCGGCCATATGCGATCCACCAGCACCCGCTGCCCGTCATCGGGCGACGGCGGCTCATAGATGCGCTTGACCGCGAGCTCCATTGCCAACTCCGCATGGGCCAGCAGGCGACGCTGCTTGCCGGCTTTCGCTTACAGATCCCCGGCCTAAACCCACTCGCCCTTGCGCATCACCGGCACGCGGCTGCCGTCCTTATGGACGCCGTCTATGTCGATCTTGTCCGAGCCGATCATCCAGTCGATGTGGATGAAACTCTTGTTGCCGCCGCGCGCCGCGATCTCGTCCTGGCTGAGCGAGGCCCCGTCGACGAAGCACTTCGAATAGCACTGGCCGAGCGCGATGTGGCAGGCGGCGTTCTCGTCGAACAGCGTGTTGAAAAACAAGAGCCCGCTCTTTGCGATCGGCGAGGAATGCGGCACCAGCGCCACCTCGCCGAGACGGCGCGAGCCTTCGTCGGTATCCAGCACCTTTTGCAGCACATCCTCGCCCTTCGTGGCCTTGGCCTCGACGATACGGCCCGCCTCGAAACGCACCGCAATGCCGTCGATCAGAGTACCCTGATAGGACAGCGGCTTGGTGCTGGTGACATGACCCTCGACGCGCCTTGCATGCGGCGTGGTGAAAACCTCTTCGGTCGGGATGTTGGGGTTGCAGGTGATGCCGTTCTTGGCGGTCGAGGCGCCGCCCATCCACTCGTGGCCATCGGCCAGCCCGACGGTCAGGTCGGTGCCGGGGCCGGTGAAATGCAGTGCGTGGAAATTGTGGCCGTTCAGCCATTCGGTGCGGCTCTTCAACGCCGCATTGTGCGCCGTCCAATTGCCGATCGGGTCTTCGACATCCACCCGCGAGGCGGCAAAGATGGCGTCGGCAAGCTTGGCCACGGCGACGTCTTCGGCGTCGTCCGGGAAAACCTGCTTGGCCCAGGCCTGATCGGGATAGGCGACGATGTTCCAGTTGATGTCGAAACCGGTGATCTTCTCCAGCGCCGGCTGGTAGGCCATCGAATTCGCCTTGTTGGCACGCGCCACCCTTGCCGGGTCTTGAGAAGAAAGCAGCGACGGATCCTCGCCGCGCACGGCAAGCCTCGCCGCATTGCTGGCGAAGGCTTTTGCCATGCCTTCATAGAGCCAGCCGGCGGCGCGGTCGAAACCAGCGTCGGCGCCGTACCGGAAGCGCGCCAGCGTGATCTCGTCATCGTTGAAGATCGGCGTCACCAGGCCCGCACCTGCCTTGTAGGCGTGCTCGACGATCCGCCGCGTCAAAGGCAGCGCTGCAATAGACGAGGTCAGCACCAGATCCTGACCGGGCTGCAATTGCAGCCCGACCTTGACGGCGACCTCCGCCAGCCTGTCGAGCTTTACCGGGTCGATGGTTGCGGAAACGCCGCGCGAATGTGTGGTCATGATCCTGCCTGCCGTGATTGGGGACTGTTTCTTACATAGACCGGCGCTACCGACCTTTCCACCGTGATGATGCCGGCAGCCTCAGCTGGCGCTCTCGAGCGACCTGAACTGCGCCATCGTCCCCTCGATCTCTTCGCGGATCCAGATCTTGAAATCCCTGACCTTGCGGCTTTCGCTCTTGCTGGCCGAGGTCACCAGCCAATAGCCGAGCCCGCTCTGGGCGCGTATGCCGAACGGCGCAACGAGACGGCCGTCGGCCAGCGCGTCGGCGGCCAGCAACTGCCAGCCGAGCATGACGCCGTGCCCGGCAATCGCCGATTCCAGGCACAGCATCGGATCGGTGAAGCGCGCGCCTTTCATGAAGGTGACCGGCTTCACCCCGGCCGCTTCGAACCAGCTCTCCCAACTGATCATCGATCTTTCGTCGGTGATCGCACAGGTCAAAGCAAGGTCCTCTATCGATTTCAGCTTGCTGGCGATCACCGGTGCACAGACCGGAAACACCTCCTGCGCCAGCAGCAATTCGGCCCGCCCGCCGGGCCATTTGCCGTCGCCGAGCCGGATGGCGACGTCGATGTCCGAACGATCGAGATCGGCAAGCCGCACCGAGGCATCGATGCGCAGGAGCACGTTCGGATGCCGGGCAAAATGCCGCGACAGCCGCGGCAGCAGCCATTTCGAGGCGAAAGCCGGCGCCACCGAAACCACCAGCGTGCACTCCGAGCTTTCATCGGCAAGCGCTACCGCCTGTGCGAGCTCGCGAAATCCGGCGCTGAGCCGCGCGGTAAAGACCGTGCCGAACTCCGTCGCCACCAGGCCAGCTGGCGTTCGTTCGAACAGCGCCCGGCCGAGCTGCTTTTCTGTCCGGTTGATCTGCTGGCTGACGGCGCTGACAGAGACGTTGAGCTCGCCGGCCGCCGCTGCGAGCGAGCCCAGGCGGGCGACGGCTTCGACGGCGCGCAAGCCGTTGAGATGGACGCGGTTCAGCATAGCCATACAGTTTTTCTAAACTCGAACGGCTGAAATCTCAATTGCCAGACACTCCCGGATGCCGGATTCTAAGTGGGTTACTCAGAGTGAGGAGGCAAACCTGATGAAGATTTTATCATGGCTCAGCGCCTTTTCCCCGATCGGAACGCAGCCACACTGGCATGACAGCGAGGCCACCAGCTGGGTGACCGATCCGCTGGCGCATCCGGTGCTCGACACCATGTCGGAGCGCGAACTCGCCGACATGCCGTTCAGGCTGACCGCGCGTCGTACCCGCTTCGAGACGGCATCGACCTGCTGCGGCTGAGTTCCTGAACGAGGATCGTGCTTGGCACCTCAGGCGAGCCGGCCGCCGACGTGGCTGCGCAACCCTTCTGGCCCAACAAAAGGCGGATTGTCTCACCGGCAGGCGCACCTATGGTGCACCGCGATGAACATCGCTTCACCCTTGCGCCTGGCAATCGCCGGCATGATTGCCCTGGCCGTCGCCATGGGCATCGGCCGCTTCGTCTATACGCCGATCCTGCCCGGCATGATGGAAGAGCTCGGCCTGTCGCCGGCTGATGCCGGCTGGATCGCATCGGCCAATTATCTCGGCTACCTCGTCGGCGCACTTGCCGCCACCGGCGGCTGGGCGCAAGGCCGCGAGCGCCAGCTGATGCTGGCCGGCCTTGCCGCCACCGCGATCCTCGCCGGCCTGATGGGCCTGACCGGCACCATGCCCGCCTTTCTCCTCATCCGCTTTCTTGCCGGCGTTGCAAGCGCCTTTGTCCTGGTCTTCATGACCAGCATCGTTTTCGGTCATCTCGCCGCGGCCGGGCGAAACGACCTGCAGGCGCTGTATTTCGGCGGTGTCGGCCTCGGCATCGCAGCGTCCTCGGCGCTGTTGGCAGTCCTCGTCACCGAACATGCCGGCTGGGCCGCGGGCTGGCTGTGGTCCGCGGTGATTTCGGCCTGCGGCTTTGCCGCCGTCGCCTTGCTGGCCGGCGGCACCTCGGCCGCGAACAGCACCATCGGGAGCGAGCCGGCACTGCCGAAAGACCGGTCGCTGGTGAAGATCATCGTCGCCTACGGCCTGTTCGGCTTCGGCTACATCGTCACGGCAACGTTCCTGGTCGCCATCGTCCGCCAGGGCGGCGGCGGCCGCGTCTTCGAGGCCGTGGTCTGGATGGTCACCGGACTTGCCGGTTTTCCCTCGGTCTGGCTGTGGCAGAAGCTTGCGCCCAGGATCGGGCTCTATGTCACCTACGCCCTGGGGTGCCTGGTCGAGGTGGTCGGCGTCAGCGCCAGTGTCGTCATGGGCGGGCGCACCGGGCCGCTGCTCGGCGGCCTTCTTGTCGGCGGCACCTTCATAGCCATCACCGCGCTTGGCCTGCAGGCCGGCAGGCAGCTTGCTCCGCAAGCACCACGCAGGATGCTGGCGGTGATGACCGCAGCCTTCGGCCTCGGCCAGATCATCGGCCCAATCGTCGCCGGGCTGCTCGCGCAGGCCTCGGGTAACTTTTTCCTTGCCTCGATCGTGGCCGCCGCCGTCCTGC
Source organism: Mesorhizobium sp. WSM4828 (assembly GCF_055811175.1). Classification (NCBI taxonomy): domain Bacteria; kingdom Pseudomonadati; phylum Pseudomonadota; class Alphaproteobacteria; order Hyphomicrobiales; family Phyllobacteriaceae; genus Mesorhizobium; species Mesorhizobium sp. WSM4828. Next base: position 278,690 of record NZ_JBVVQK010000001.1, read on the forward strand.
TGACCTCGGGTGCGATCGCCTGGTCGGCTGCGCCAAAATCGCCATGATTATGGTCTTGCTCGGCGCCGGGCGTCGGGCACGGGCATTTTCTTTCCCACTAATGTGTGACTTTATGCCCGCTGAACAACGCCGCTGATTTGCGCATCGAGCGAGGATTTCCCCACAGTGTTTGTATCCTTCTTCCCGCAGCCGAAGCTGTTCTTCAGTTCGCTGGCCGTCTGGAGCCTTGCCGCTATCCTGTTCTGGTTTTTCGGTGGCGAACAGGTGGGCGCTGTGTTCGGCTTGCCGCCGGCTGCGGCTGATGCACCGCCCATTATTGGTATTGCCGTGCTCTGGTCGAACCCGTTTCTCTGGTTCTATCTCTATTTCGCTTTTTGCGTTGCCGTCTTTTATGCGTTCTGGAGTTGGTATGCACCGCATCCGTGGCAAAACTGGTCGATATTGATCAGCGCGGTCATCCTGTTCCTCATCTATTTCAATGTACAGGTCAGTGTCGCGGTCAACGCCTGGTATGGGCCTTTCTTTGACTATATCCAGGGATTGATGTCGGGGACTATTAAGTCCACCGACGCAGAGTTTTATGCCGGATTGGCCAGCTTTTCGTGGCTCGCGCTGATAGGAATGAATGTGCAGGTCGTCAATGCCTTCATCGTGAGCCACTGGATATTCCGCTGGCGCACCGCGATGAACAATTACTTCGTGGAGAACTGGAGCAGGCTCCGCCACATCGAGGGCGCCTCACAACGTATTCAGGAGGATACGATGCGGTTCTCGCAGATCATGGAAGATCTGGGTTCCAGCTTTGTCCAGTCGATCATGACCTTAATCGCATTCCTGCCGGTGATGATCCAATTGCAGAGCCATATCAGCGAACTGCCAATCGTCGGTGCGATTCCTCAGCCTTTGGTCGTTGCCGCATTGGCCTGGTGCCTGTTCGGAACAATCTCAGTCATGGTTGCCGGATTGAAACTGCCGGGCCTGCAGTTCCGGAACCAGCGTGTCGAGGCAGCTTATCGTAAAGAACTCGTCTATGGCGAAGATCACGAAGATCGAGCTCAGCCTGCAACCACTGCCGAGCTGTTTTCCAAGGTTCGTCACAACTATTTCCGGCTCTATTTTCACTACATCTATTTCAATGTTGTGCGTTACACCTACCTGCAGGCCGACAATATCTTCGCCATGCTGATCCTTGGACCATCCTTTGTGGCTCACAGAATAACTTTCGGAGCCTTCCAGCAGATTTCCAATGCGTTTGGCCGGGTAACAGGATCGCTCCAGTTCCTGCTCACATCCTGGTCGACCATCGTTGAATTGCAGTCGGTGCACAAACGCCTACGCGCCTTCGAGGCGACGCTGGAAGGGGAACCGCTGCCTGAAATCGACCAGCGCTATCTGGAACGTGAGCAAGCCGGCTTGCGCCCTGAGGACCAGCCGGTAAGCTGATGATGGCGGGCGGCGATCACTTGGGCTCAGCCGCCCACCGCCGCCTGCCGTTCGCCTCGCCGCGAAACATAGTCGCGAAAGCTGATACACTCGACTTGTTTCATCACGCAGACCTCGCCGGCAAAGCGTTCCAGCGCGTTCCAGTAGGCGCCGTCGTTCATCAGCGTGAAGTGGAAGCCGAGCTCAAGCGGAATGCGCTTGCTCTGGTATTGCGCATCGAAGGCGGCGCGAAAGGCATGATAGGTCCGCTCAGTGAACTCTTCCGCCATGCTCGGCCGCTCGAAGCCGCCGGAATGCCTGACATAGAGATTGTAGTCCATGGCGACCACCCGCCTTGAGCTCGGTCCTTCCGGGATCTGCGGCAGCGAAAAGCGCGTGACGCCCTTGACGGTCGGCGGCTCGACCGGCCCACGCGAGACGCCGCTTGCGTCGAGCAGGAAGCCGGCCGCGGGCAGCGCCTCGTAGAGCGCCTTGTTTGCCGACAGGTAGGGCGCGCGAAACCCGACCACCGATTTACGTGCGAAATCGCGCCAGCCCTTCGGTTCAGGAGCAATGCCGTTGATCGAATAGGCGTTTTCGAGAATACGCTTGAATGAGCCGAACTCGCTCAGCCAGTCGGCCTTGCTCCAGTCCTTGCCGTCGAAATGGCCGCAGCCATGGCTGCCGACATCGTGGCCTTCCGAGGCGGCGAGGTTGATCTGCTCGAGCCGGTCGGCGACTTCCTGTCTGGAGGCGGCGAAGCCGATATTCGATTTGCCCTCTGTCTTGCCCGGCGCGGTGTATTGCTTGCGTGTCTCGGGCGACAGCAGAAACACGCAGGAGACGAAATAGGTGAAATGCGCACCTGTGCGTGCGGCTAGCGCCCGGCTGCGCTGCCACTGCGAAATGTCGCGGGCGCTGTCGAACGAGATGATGACGACCTGTTTCGGCTTTGCCGGCGCCGCCGGCGGGTCGGAAAAAGCCGCGCCCGCCGCAAGCGACGCGATCGAAAACGCAACAACGCGGGACAAACGGGGCAAAGGCATCTGACTGGATTGAGGAACGTAGAAGCACCGCCTACCGGTGAAATATGGCACGGATACGATCGACCCGTGCGGCCGCCTTTGGCGGCGACTGCCTCGTGAATAGGCGATTTTCCTGCCGAACCCCTTCCATGCCGGCAAAATTTCGCTAAAACGCGGGCTCATCAACCGCCCCGGCCGGGGCATGAATGGTTTTGATCCATGTCGGACGACAGTTTTATCCGCGAAGTCAACGAAGAGATTCGTCGCGACCAGGCGCATGCGCTGTGGGACCGTTTCGGTCCCGCCTTGCTCGTGCTGGCCGTGCTGGTGGTGCTCGGCACTGCTGCCGTCGTCGGCTACCGCTATTGGGACGAGACCCGCGCTAACCGCTCGGGCGATGCCTTCTCGCAGGCGCTCAAGCTCGCCAATGACGGCAAGAACGACGAGGCGCTTGCCGCTCTGGAGGCGTTGGAGAAGGACGGCTACGGCGCCTATCCGCTGCTCGCCCGTATGCGCGCGGCAACCGTCAAGGCGGACAAGGGCGACGTCGACGCCGCCGTCAAGGATTTCGACGAGGTCGCCGCCGACACCAAGATCCCCTCCGGCATTCGCGACATGGCGCGCCTCAGGGCCGCTCTGCTGCTGGTCGATCACGGTTCTTTCGCCGATGTCTCCAGCCGCGTCGAGGCGCTCACCGCCGACACCAACACGCTTCGCCATACGGCGCGCGAGGCGCTTGGCCTTGCCGCCTGGAAGGAAGGCAAGGCGGCGGATGCATTGAAGCTGTTCGACCAGATCGCCGCGGACGACGGCGCCCCGCGCAACACGCGCGAGCGGGCGACATTGATGTCCGAGCTGATCCGCGGCTCGGGCGGCGTGTCGTGATATTCCATGACTTTCAAAGTCGCCATCATCGGCCGGCCTAACGTCGGCAAATCGACTCTTTTCAACCGGCTGGTGGGAAGGAAGCTGGCGCTTGTCGACGATACGCCGGGCGTCACCCGCGATCGTCGCGTCCATGCCGCAAAGCTCTACGATCTGCATTTCGACGTCATCGACACCGCCGGCTTCGAGGATGCGGCTGCTTCGACGCTGCCCGGCCGCATGCGCGCCCAGACCGAGATCGCCATCCGCGAGGCCGACCTGATCTTTTTCACGATCGATGCCAAGTCCGGGCTGATGCCCGACGACAAGACGTTCGCCGAGATCGTGCGCAAATCCGGCAAGCCGGTTGTCGTCGTCGCCAACAAGGCTGAGGCGCGCGGCGCCCAGGGCGGCATGCTGGAGGCCTGGGAGCTCGGCCTTGGCGAACCGATCCCGGTCTCGGCCGAACACGGCCAGGGCCTGCCCGATTTGCGCGACGCGGTGATCGCAGCACTTGGCGAGGCGCGCGCCTTCGGTGAGGACGAAGAGGCCGGTGACGAGGAGATCGCCGCCAGCGAGGTGCTGATCGGCGAGGACATCACCGACCCGGACGCCGAGCCGAGCTATGACGACACCAAGCCGATGCGCATCGCCGTCGTCGGCCGTCCCAACGCCGGCAAGTCGACGCTGATCAACGCGCTGATCGGCGAGGAGCGGCTGTTGACCGGCCCCGAGGCCGGCATCACTCGCGATTCCATCTCGGTCGACTGGGACTGGCATGGCCGCCGCTTAAAATTGTTCGACACCGCCGGCATGCGCCGCAAGGCGAGGATCCACGAAAAGCTCGAAGTGATGTCGGTGCAGGACGGCTTGCGCGCCATCCGCTTTGCCGAGATCGTGATCATTGTACTGGACGCGACCATTCCCTTCGAGAAGCAGGATCTGCAGATCGCCGACCTGATCATCCGCGAGGGCCGTGCCCCGGTGATCGCCTTCAACAAATGGGACCTTGTCGATCATCCCCAGGAGCTGCTGGCCGAGCTGCGCGAAAAAACCGAGCGGCTGCTGCCGCAGGCGCGCGGCATGCAGGCGGTGCCGGTTTCGGCCGAGACCGGGCGTGGCCTCGACAAGCTGATGGATGCCGTCATCCGGACGCATCGAGTTTGGAACAGCCGTGTCTCGACCGGCAAGCTCAACCGCTGGCTGGAAGGCATCCTGGCGCATCATCCGCCGCCCGCCGTCGCCGGGCGTAGGCTGAAGATCAAATATGTCACGCAGGCCAAGACGCGGCCGCCGGGCTTCGTCGTCTCCTGCTCGCGCCCCGATGCGATGCCGCAATCCTACGTCCGCTATCTCTCGAACAGCCTGCGCGAGGCTTTCGACATGCCCGGCGTGCCGATCCGCATCGCCTTGCGCACCTCGGACAATCCTTTCGCCGGCAGGGCGAAGAAGCGCCGCTGAGCTGCGCGTCTTCTGGGCGCCAGCATCAGGCTACGCTCCGCAGGCCGCTCGCGGGCAGCGCCTGCACATTTTCGGGGAGGCGATTCCACCGACACCTGCAGCAGGATGTCGGCAAGTCGCGCCGCCACCGGGTCTGGCTCGGCCTTCCTTGCGATGCGGCAACAGCGCCATCTCAGGCAGTGCGGGCAGCCCGGCGATCTCCGGCGTCATCGCCCTGACGGTGGCCGGCGCGAGTGGGGGCAGCCTCTGCATCTAATGGGCGGTGTAAGCTCCGTCCACCAGATGGTAGCTCCCAGTGATAAAGCTGGCCTGGTCGGACAAGAGGAAGCATACAAGAGCCGCTACCTCTTCCGGTTTCCCGCGCCTGCCCATCGGCTGAAGACCTGCCATGCGCCGGCTGGCTAATGCCTCCATTTGCTCCGATAAAAGAGGCGTTTCGATCCAGCCGGGGCCGACGACATTGATCCGGATGCCCATCCTAGCATATTCAATCGCCGCAACCTTGGTTAATCCAACGACCCCGTGTTTCGCTGCCGTGTAAGCGGACGCAGTTGGCAAGCCGACGGAACCGAGAACGGAGGACATGTTCACGATGGCACCTCCGCCTCGATCCAGCATCGCGGCGATTTCGTACTTCATGCTGTAGAAAACGCCATTGAGATTAACGTTTATCAGTTTGTGCCAGTTGTCGAGCGGATAGTCTGCCGTCGCTTTTCGAATGCCGTCGATACCTGCATTGTTTACCGCCATATCCAGTCCGCCGCATTTCTGGACAGTGAACTCGATCAGCTTTTCCACGGCTGCCGCATCCGTGACATCTACCGCAAAGTCGTAGGCCCTGCCTCCTTGCGAGCTTATTTCGGCGGCTGTGCAGTGCGCGGCCTCGGCATCAAGGTCGGCGACAACAATCTCGGCTCCTTCTTGCGCGAGTTGCCGTGAAACAGCCGCCCCTATTCCTGAGCCTGCGCCGGTCACAATCGCGACTTTACCTTGGAAGTCAGGCTTCATCGGCTCTGTCCTATGCCCATTTTTGACATAACCGAACAGAGGCAGACGGTCATCGCAAGAAGTTTCACTCCAATTCGCTTGTCAATCCTGTGAATTCATTTTGCCACCACACAGCGAGACTTGGCCCGCAGCCCTTGGAATGGTAGAGACGAGGGCGGCGGTAGATGACCAGTTTCCTAGCAGGTAGAAATGGAAGAACACCACATTGCGCGCCGGGGGCTCGTGCTGGGTAGTCTGGCTCTGATGGTCTCCGGATGTACGTCGATTTCATCCGCGTTCGGACCAAGGCTTGGCCTGAATCCTCGTTACCGACGGCAGCATGTGCGGTACGACGGAAACGAGCCGGCCGGAACGATCGTCGTCGATACTTCGCAACATTTTCTCTATGCCGTCGAGACGGACGGGTGGGCGACGCGCTACGGCGTCGGCGTCGGCGAGCAGGGACTTTCGTTCAAGGGTACAGCGACCGTCGGCCGCAAGGCGGACTGGCCGTCGTGGACACCCACCGCCAGCATGATGAAGCGCAAGCCGCGCCTGGTGCAGTATGCAGGGGGGGTTCCTGGCGGACCAAACAACCCGCTTGGTGCGCGTGCTCTTTATCTCTATCAAGGCGGGCGCGACACCCACTTCCGGATACATGGTACAAACGAGCCATGGACGATAGGCACAGCGGTATCGAACGGGTGCATCCGTATGATAAATGACGACGTCATTGACCTCTACGACCGTACTCCTTTGGGCACGACGGTGGTGGTTGTTTGATGGTGGGCAGGCCTGATCTCCGTTGGATGGTGAACTCTGCCAGCACGTCACCGCAAAGGTGCCGCCGGCAACTGGGTGCCAACTGTGTCATTTCTGCACTAGGCGTTGGTGTAGATCGCAGCTAACTTTGTGAGGCTGCATATCGTTTATTTGTGGCGATTCTATAGGCTATTCCGCCCCCGGGGAAAGGATTGCTTGATGAACAGGATATTGATTGCAATGGTTGCTGTGCTCGCCGTTGCCAGCCTGAGCGGCTGCGCGAACGACTGGATCGGCAAAGGAAAGGGTAAAGCTCCGGCGCCCGCTCCGGTAGAGCAACCAGTGATTAAGTAAGGACCGGCTTGTATGGGGAAGGGGTGCCAAGCCCTTCCCCATACATACGCAGCCGGGGCTTTGGCCGGCTTCATAGCCTAGGGCGCGGTTGGCGGGCATAGGCCGTTATTAAGTCTGTGCTTTGTGAAGTTCGGGAATGGACGCGGCGATGACGCTTGTAAATAGCCGTCTCTTGCTTGTGGCGTTGGTGGCCCTCCCGGCAGCGGCATGTCAGACGAAAGACCTGCCGCCCCAGCCGAATTTCGTATCTTATGCCGATGGCGGAGCTGCGCCTCAAAAAAACGACGAGCGGTACTTCATCGAGTTCCGCTCCCGCTACGCCCTAAGCTACGGCCACACCTACGCAGTTTTTGGGCGCGTGGACCGGGCCGGGAGAATGATCGATCCCCAAGTCGCGGGCCTTCACCCGGCTTCGAACAGTGCGGTTCCCTATGTTCTGGGCCATGTCGTGCCGGTGCCAGCCGAAACCGGGTGGAGCGACGGTGATCTGGAAGAACCATACAGATCCGCAAGCTGGCAAATCATACTGACCCGGGCCGAATACGACAAAGTCGTTGCCTACATCCGCAAGCTGCAGGCGAGTTCGCATGTCTGGCAGGCGACGGTCTTGAACTGCAACGGCTTCGTGGCGAACATCGCTCATTCCATGGGATATAAGACTCCCGCCATTCAGCTCCGGCCGCAACAATTCATAACCGAGCTTCGGGAGATGAATACATAACCAAGATTCGAGGGATGAATGGGACCGAATGCGATCGGTACTGCCCCTCCGGCTTTCGCGTCTGCGGACTAACTCGGAGAGGATCGCTGCGCCTGAAGGTCGGCCGGTGACGAAATCGAGGGCGATGGGTGAAGTGGCCATACCTAGGGGCAGCTGCTACAGTCGCGATCGCAGAAAGGGCGCTGGTGACCTGAAGTGAGCATTGCGGCAGCCTCACTTGGCGAGGTCATCTGGTTGATCGGCATCGTTGCTTGGTACGTGATCCGGTATCCCTTCGAGCGCCGGGCAAGGCGCGTGCGAATTGTAACTGGCTACCGCTCACGTTCCGACATCGTCGGGCTTGCATCTGCTCTGTTTGGCCTCGCAATCCTGCCTGCCTTCTATGTTGTCACCGGCATGCCCGCAGCGGCTGACCACCCGGCCAGCGCGTGGGCCGTGGCTCTCGGCACAATCATCTTCTGCTCCGCGCTATGGGTTTTTCGCAGGTCCCACAAGGAACTTGGCCGTAACTGGTCGATTACGCTGGAGATCCGCGAACGGCATGAACTCATCTGCGCCGGACCATACGCTTTGGTCCGCCACCCGATGTATACCTCGTTCCTGCTCATGGGCCTCGGCCAGCTCTTTCTGCTGCCGAACTGGGTTGCGGGCATATCGGGTTTGATTGGGTCCGCAGTCCTTTTCCTGCTGAGAGTGGACGAGGAAGAGCGTATGATGCTGGAGAATTTCGGCCCGCAATACCGTGCCTATATGGAAAAGACCAAGCGAATATTCCCTTATCTTTATTAGAGGTACGTTTGATGCGAGGCCGAGCCCTCAAGCTTTCCGCGCCCCGGCGCCTTGTTGGCGATCTGATGAGGTTTTCGATCGGCGTGCCACGGGTCGCGGTGCAGCGTCAGATGAACCTCGGCCCACTCGTAAGGGCTAGAATGGCGCAGCAGACCAGGCCTTCGTGGACCGCGATCTTCCTGAAAGGATATGCGCTTCTTGCCCTAGAGATGCCGGAGCTGCGGCGCGCCTATGTCAAGTTGCCCTGGCCGCAGCTTTACGAGTATCCGGCAAGCGTAGCCTCGATTGCCCACGAGCGCGAATATGATGGCGAGCCGGCCGTTCTGCTGAGCTGCATCAAGCGCCCGGAGCGCTACTCCATCACGGAACTTGAGGAATCCATCCACGCGGCTCGATCACGGCCGATCCTGGAGGTCCCGGAGTTCCGGCGCGCCTTGCGGATGGCAGGTGCGCCCGCGCCAGTCAGGTGGCTGCTTATGTGGCTAGGGTTGAACATCGCCCGGCAAAGGTCAAATTACTTCGGTACCTTCCAACTGTCCGTCTATTCTGGTCTCGGTGCGGAATCACTCAACCCGCTGACACCATTGACCACGCTTCTCAACTACGGTCCGATCGGCAAAGACGGATCGGTGAATGTCCGCATCCACTACGATCACCGGGTAATGGATGGAGCGAACGTCGCACGTGCACTGGAGAGATTTGAAAAGATCCTGAACGGCACTGTCGCCAATGAAGTGGTGCTGCTCGGTCAAAGTGTTGCCGCTCCTGCAAAACAGAGGAACGCGACATGATTTCGCACTGTGAATTCCGGCCAGCTATCGTCGTGATTGGCGGCTCGGGTGGAATTGGCCGGGCAATTGCGAGCGTCGCTGCACAGGAGCGCGGTGCGGTTGTGCTGGTTGCCCGCTCGCCCGAGGGTTTGGCCGCTGCGGCGTCTGAGGTTCGGGAGAGGGGCGGCGAGGCATTCACGCTCGAGTTGGATCTCGTGGCAGGCGATGCGCCAACGCGCCTGGAGGGCTTTCTGTCGGCACACGGCCTAGTCTGTGATGTCCTGGTCAACAGCGCCGGCTATGGCCTGCGGGGCGCGACGACGGCGCTGCCTATTAATGGTCAACTCGGCATCATCGATCTCAACATACATTCCCTCACAGAACTGACCCTCCATTTTCTGCCGGGAATGGTGGCGCGCCGACGGGGCGGGGTGCTCAATCTCAGTTCCGTGGCCGGGTTCGTTCCCGGGCCTTATATGGCTCTGTACTTCGCTAGCAAAGCTTTCGTGCGCTTCTTCTCAGAAGCGCTTCACCAAGAATTGCGCCGAACCGGTGTGACGGTCACATGCGTTGCACCAGGCCCGGTGTCGACGGAGTTTCTCGCAAGGTCAGGCGCCAATCAGACGGTGCTCTTCAACATCTTGCCCAAGGTGGATCCGGAGTATGTGGCCGAACGGGCGTGGCGAGGGTTCAAATCCGGTCGTCGCCTCGTCGTACCGGGAATCTCGGCCAAGTTGGCTGCCCTTGCGGCAGCGCTCCTGCCTTCCGCAGCGCTGCTGCCCCTGGTCGGCCGGCTGCAACGCGGCGGCAATGATCAATGTCCTTGCGGTTCAGGTATGAAGTTCAAGAAATGCTGCGGTACCCGCCAGTTTCAGCTACGCCGGGGCCCTCGGGGAATTAGCCCCTGACCGCAGCGCGCCACCGAAAAACCTCATCGAAGCAAGAGACCGCTCGCCGATGAAGGGCGTTAAGCATGTTGGTAGCATAGAGGCGAGGCTTTCGACATGCCTGGCGTGCCGATCCGCATCGCCTTGCGCACCTCGGACAACCCGTTCGTCGGCAGGGCGAAGAAGCGCCACTGAGGGGAAGCTTACGCAGCGCTGGCGGGCCAGCACCCCCCTCTGTCCTGCCGGACATCTCCCCCTCAAGGGGGGAGATTGGCAGCTTCTCCCCCGCGCCTTTTCCCAGCGTCTGAGATTGGCGAAAGCCGACGTGACAGCCAATCTCCCCCCTTGAGGGGGAGATGTCCGGCAGGACAGAGGGGGTGTGACGGAACGCGACGCTGGTATCTGGTGTCTAGGCGACTTCTCGTAGCACCTCTTTCCCCCGAGCACTTCCCGGCAACGCTTCCAGCGCCGCCTGCAGCAGGATGTCGCCAAGCCGCGCCGGTGCCGGGTCGGGCTCGGCCTCCTTGCGATGCAGGAACAGCGCCATCTTGGGCAAGGCGGGCAGCCCGGCGATCTCCGGCGTCATCGCCCTGACCGTGGCCGGCAGGCCGATATCGGTGCGGATCGTCAGTCCGAGCCCGGCGGCGACGGCTGCCCAGATGCCGCCAAGGCTCGGGCTGGAGAAGGCCATCCGCCATGCCAGGCCGGCACGGTCCAGCGTTTCAGTCGCCACGCTGCGCAGCAGGCATGGCGCCTCGAGTGCTACCAGCGGCAACGCCTCGCCTTCGCGCAGGCTGGTCTCGATCTGTTTTGCCGGGCCGACCCAGCGCATCTGGACGTCGGCGACATGCCGGCTGTAGGGCAGCGTCGCGCCATTGTGCCAGGCAAGCGCGATATCGAGGCTGCCCGACATGATCCTTTCGGCAAGCTCATGGCTGCGTGCGATCCTGGCCTCGATCTTGACCTTGGGATGGGCGCGGGCGAAGCGCCCGAGCACCTCCGGCAGCACCGCCTCGCCGAAATCCTCCTGCAGCCCAAGCCGTACCCAACCCTCCAACTCGACATCGTGGATGGCGGAGGCGGCCTCGTCATTGAGCTCGATCAGCCGCCGCGCGTAGCCGAGCATGGTCTCGCCCGCGTCCGTCAGCGCCAGGCCACGCCCAGATTTGCGGAAGATCGGCGTCGCCGCCTGCTCCTCCAGCTTCTTCAATTGCGCACTGATTGCCGAGGTCGAGCGGCCGAGCCGGTCGGCGGCCTTGGCGAAGCTGCCCAGCTCCATGCCGGTGACGAAGCTGCGCAGGACGTCGAGATCGAATGTCACGCGTCGCATGGCAATAATCCTGATATTTGGGACATTACGTCAAAAACTTCCCGATATTCAGTACGAAGCTATGGCGGTAGAGACAGCGCGTCAAGACCGAATGCAACCAGCCCATGCAGGAGCTGAACCATGTCCGCTGTCGCCACACGAGCAGATTGCAAACCGCTTCGCCCGGGCGCCATTGCCGCCCCGTCGGAAGCGGCGGCACTGCGAGCCAATCATCGCTGGAAGGTGCTGGGCATCGGCGTCGCCGCCAATGCCTGCTTTTCCGCAACCTTCTCCGGCATTCCGGCGACGGCGGTGTTCCTGCGCTCGGGCTATCATCTCTCCAATGGCGAACTCGGCCTGGCGCTTGGCCTTCTCGGCCTGGGCGTAGCGCTGAGCGAATTGCCGTGGGGACTGCTGACCGATCGCTGGGGCGACCGCCGCGTGCTGCTGACCGGGCTCGGTGCAACCGCGGTTTGGCTGCTTGTCATGGCCGCGCTGATCGTGCCGTCACCGGCCCACATTCCCGGCATCGCGCTTCTCGCCGCTGCCCTGCTGGTCACCGGATTGCTCGGCGGCAGCGTCAACGGCTCCAGCGGCCGCGCCATCATGGCCTGGTTCGGCGAAGGCGAGCGCGGCTTTGCCATGAGCATCCGGCAGACGGCGGTGCCGCTTGGCGGCGGGCTTGGCGCGCTCGTGCTGCCGTCGCTCGCTTCAGCCCATGGCTTCACGGCGGTCTTCGGACTTCTGGCGGCTGCATCCGCCGTCTCGACCTCGCTCGCCTGGCGCTGGCTGCATCAGCCGCCGGCGCATGACGATGCCAATTCGGCCGGCACGGCATCGCCGGCCGGCACGGCGCCGCTGCGCAATCCGGCCGTCTGGCGCATCGCAACAGCCATCGGCCTGCTGTGCTTTCCGCAGGTGGCGGTGCTCACCTTTGCTTCCGTCTTCCTGCATGATTTCGCCGGCATGGGAACAGCCGTGATCAGCGCCAGCCTCGCTGCCGTGCAGGTCGGCGCCATGGTCATGCGCGTCTGGAGCGGCCGCTACACCGACCGTCACGGCAACCGCCGGCCGTTCCTGCGTCTGTGCAGCATGCTGAGCGTGGCCGCCTTCACCGTGCTTGCGGCGCTCGTCTTGTTTTCGGCCCAATTCTTGTCAGGCCAAGCGCCGATGCTTTCGCCGACGATCGTTGCGGTGCTGGTCGTGGCCGGCATCTGCGTCTCCTCCTGGCACGGCGTTGCCTACACCGAGCTTGCGACGCTGGCCGGCGCGAGCCAGGCCGGAACGGCGCTCGGCCTCGCCAACAGTCTGGTCTTCATTGCCTTCTTCCTGGTGCCGATCGCCATTCCGGGGCTTCTCGTGCTCTGCTCATGGGCAGGCGTCTGGCTGGGTGCGGCTATTTGCGCGCTGATCGCCTGGCCGATCTTTCTTCCGTCAACGGATAGCCGCAAAAGCGCCTGACTTCGACATGAGATGGGAAAACAACGTTCTAAGCTGTTAACGCCCCATCAAGGTTAATGCATCATTGTAGCTCTCCAGTGGGGTCCGTCGCGTTTCTGGAGAGTTCCGTGCATCGACGTGTTTTGACGCGGCTTGTCGCCGCCGCCGGTGAAAAAAAGCGTTCGTTCCTGTCTCCGCTCGTTGTTGGCCTTGGTATCTGGATCGGCTTTCCGAGTGTCGTTGCCTATCAGGACATGACCAGCTTGGTCTCCGGCCTGGAGGCGCCGAGCGTCCGCTGGAACGCCTATGTCGAGAAATCCGTCGCCGGCTCGGTTCACGCCGCCGAAATGCCCTTCCTCGATTCCAGCAGCACCGGCTCGCTCTCAGGATCCGGCGTCCAACTGCCCGGCATCGGCGCTGTCTCATTTCGTGGCAAGGGCAGCATCGCCGGCACGACGCCGGACGAGGACCGCATCATGCGCGCCGACAAGAAGGGCCGCATCATCCAGGTCTCGCCCGTCTCGCCGCCGAAGAACTTCAACGCCGGCTCGATCTTCGAGCGCACCTCCTCGCTGCTCCGCCCAAGCATGGACAGCGGCCTGAGGATGGCCTTCGCCAAGCCCGAGATCAAAGGCAAGGAAATCCAGATCGCCGCGGCCTTCCACGCGCGCGTCGACAAGAAGCCGGATCCCGGCGTGCCGGCGATGCTTGCCGCGCTGGTCAACAATGATCATCCCGACGTGCTGGCGACCGCCTATGCATCGTCCGCTCCCGATTACGCGCAGGCATCGCCTTTCGAGGCCTTGCTGCAGGACGAGGACCCGAACGATGGCCGCTTCATCCCGCCGCTGAGCAAGGGCGATCATTCGTGGATGCAGACGCCCCTGCCGGCGAGCGTCTTTTCCAAGCCGGAGCAGGCCTGCCTCGCCAAGGGAATCTATTTCGAAGCGCGCGGCGAATCCGTGCGTGGCCAGGCCGCCGTCGCCCAGGTCATCCTCAACCGGGTCCGCAACCCGGCCTATCCGAACTCGATCTGCGGCGTCGTCTACCAGAACGACAACTGGTTCAACCGCTGCCAGTTTTCCTTTGCCTGCGACGGCAGGAAGAAGCGCATCGACAACCCCGCCGCCTACCAGACCGCACAGGATGTCGCCATGGCCGTCACAGCCGGCAAGATCTTCATTCCGGAAGTCGGCTCGTCGACCCATTATTACGCCAACTACGTCCATCCGGGCTGGGCGCGGACGATGCAGAAAATGACCAGGATCGGCCTGCACATCTTCTACCGTACCTATGGCGGCGGCTGGAGCTGAGCGCTCGGGCAGCGCTTGCGTCTTTCCCGCGAGAGCGGCCGATCGAAGGCGCATCGCCGCGGGGATTCGGCCACAGTCCGCCAGAGACTGTGTCGGGCACGATGTCGCACCCAGGCAAGTAGCTGATTTATAACGAAAAAATACTTGAGCTTGAACGTCGGCCCGTGGCTTGACGGGCGCGGACCCTCTAACTATGTTGCCGGCGACTTTAAGAAGCGGACGGACGGTGACGGTCTGACCGGGCAGGGGGGTTGCGTGGCCGACAAGAATGGGCCAGACGGAACCGGCAAAACCGGCCGCGGCAAGCAGCATGAAGCCGACATCCGCGACGACGATCTTGAGCGCCGCCGGCGCGACCTTGAAGCATCGCTTGCGACAAGGCGGCCGGATCGGCTCGAGGGGAAAGACGACGCGAAAGCGGGCAGCGTGGCCGGGTACGGCCAGGCGCTCAAATTGTCCAGCGAGTTCATCGCCGGGATAGTGGTCGGCGCGGCTCTCGGCTGGTTTATCGATCGCGTGGCGGGGACATCGCCATGGGGTCTGATAGTCGGGCTGCTGCTGGGTTTTGGCGCCGGCGTGCTCAATGTCCTGCGTTCAGCCGGGCTTGTGTCGGAATTCGGAACGGGCGACAAGCCGCGCGATCCGAAAGAATGAATTGAGGCGCCGCATGCCGGCGCATTGAACAGGATACTGAAGCCGTCTGCGGCTTTGATGGGGATTTAAAGTGGCTGCTGACAAGGTCGATCCGATCCACCAGTTCCAGATCCATCCGATCATTCCGATTCACATCGGCGGCTACGACCTGTCTTTCACCAATTCGGCTCTGTTCATGCTTGCGACGGTTGCTGTCGCAGCGGCGTTTCTCTACCTCAGCACGTCGAGCCGCAGCCTGGTTCCGGGCCGCCTTCAGTCGGTCTCGGAAATGGCCTACGAATTTGTCGGCAATATGCTGAGGGACGCCGCGGGCACGCAGGGCATGAAGTTCTTCCCCTTCGTGTTCTCGCTGTTCATGTTCGTGCTTGTCGCCAACCTGCTTGGCCTGTTTCCGTATTTCTTCACCGTCACCAGCCACATCATCGTCACCTTCGGCCTCGCTGCGCTGGTGATCGGAACGGTCGTCGTCTACGGCTTCACTAAGCACGGCCTTGGCTTCCTGAAGCTGTTCGTCCCGCATGGCGTGCCGGTCTACCTGCTGCCGCTGGTGGTGCTTATCGAGGTGATTTCCTTCGTCTCGCGTCCGGTCAGCCTCTCGGTCCGTCTGTTCGCCAACATGCTCGCCGGTCACATTACGCTGAAAGTGTTCTCGGGCTTTGTCGTCAGCCTGAGCGCGCTCGGCGCGGTCGGCGTGGCGGGCTCGGTTCTGCCGCTGGCGATGGCCGTGGCGCTGACTGCGCTGGAGCTGCTGGTCGCGTTCCTGCAGGCCTACGTCTTTGCCGTGCTGACCTGCATGTATCTCAACGACGCCCTGCATCCCGGGCACTGACAAGGTTTCCGGCATTGCCGCCGGATGGAATCGCAACGGAATTTTAGATCCAAAGGAGTTGAATAAATGGACGCAGAAGCAGCAAAGTACATTGGCGCCGGCATCGCATGCCTCGGCATGGGCGGCGCGGGCATTGGCCTCGGCAACATCTTCGGCAGCTATCTGGCGGGCGCGCTGCGCAACCCGTCGGCCGCCGACGGCCAGTTCGGCCGCCTGATTTTCGGCTTCGCCGTGACCGAAGCGCTTGGTATTTTCTCGCTTCTCATCGCTCTTCTCGCCCTGTTCGGCTGAATACTTGTTCGGCTGAACATTGGGAAGAATTGAACAGGCCGGCCGCGATCCTGCGGCGGGTCTGAATTTCGGGGATAGTCCATGTTTGTGACATCTGCCTTTGCGCAAGAGTCCGCGCCCGCCGCAACGGAAGGCGAAACGCACGCCGCCACCGGCGTGCCTGCCGAGGCGCATGGCACGTTCCCGCCATTCAATCCGGCGACGTACCCGTCACAGCTGCTGTGGCTGGCAATCACTTTCGGGCTGTTCTATCTGTTCTTGAAACGGGTAGTGATGCCGCGCGTCGGCGGCATCATCGACGTTCGCAACGACCGCATCACGCAGGATCTCGATCATGCTGCCCGGCTGAAAAGCGAGGCCGATGCCGCCGTTGCCGCCTATGAGCAGGAATTGGCGGAAGCCAAGGGTAAGGCCAATGCGATCGGCCAGCAGGCCAACGATGCGGCCAAGGCGGAAGCCGAAGCTGCCCGCAAGACGATCGAGGCAGCGCTTGACCAGAAACTTGGCGAGGCCGAGGCACGCATATCTTCCATCAAGGCCAATGCCATGAAGGAGGTCGGCACCATCGCCGAGGACACCGCTTCGGCCATCGTCGAGGCGCTTGTCGGCGGCAAGGCCAGCAAGGCCGAAATCGCGGCCGCGGTCAAATCCGTGGCCGGGTGAGGAGCGCATCATGGACGCCACATCTCTCGCGACGCTTTGGGCAACCGTTGCCCTCGTAATCTTCCTCGGCATTGCCATCTACATCAAGGTGCCGGGCATGATCGCCAAGGCGCTCGATGCGCGGGCCGACAAGATCAGCTCCGAGCTCGAGGAAGCGCGCCGGTTGCGCGAAGAGGCCCAGCAACTGCTCGGTCAATACCAGCGCAAGCGTAAGGAAGCCGAGCAGGAGGCCGCGGCCATCGTCGCCGCCGCCAAGCGCGAAGCCGATATGCTTGCCGCCGAGGCGCACAAGAAGACCGAGGACTATGTCGCCCGGCGTACCGCCTTGGCCGAGCAGAAGATCGGCCAGGCCGAGCGCGAAGCAATCGGCGAAGTGCGCGCCAGCGCCGTCGACATCGCGGTGGAAGCCGCGCGCGCGCTGCTGGCCGGCAAGATCGACGCCAAGGCCGGCGCCGACCTGTTCAACGCCTCGCTGCAGGATTTGAAGTCGAAGCTGAACTGAACGGAGCGTAATCTCCCCCCTTGAGGGGGAGATGGCCGGCAGGCCAGAGGGGGTCGGCGCGCGTGAAGCGCCAACCTTCTCTTTCGTGCCAAATAGCGTCGCGCCAGGACGTACCGACCCCCTCTGTCGCCTTCGGCGACATCTCCCCCTCGAGGGGGGAGATTACAGCTAGCCGAATCGCTCAATCCAAGCAGCCGGATCGCTCAATCCAGGCCCGAAAGGCCCTCCTCCTCAACCACCTCGGTGCCGCCGAACCGGAACGGCGCGAAGGAGGCGCGGTGTAGCCGTGCCACTGGCCCGTGCAGATCGATCGCCGTCCGATGGCGCACAGTGGCGTAGCCCATATGCAGTTCGAAGCCGTAACGCGCATGATGGCTGCCGCAGCCGCACATCATGCGGTCGCGCAACACCTTGGCGACGATCGAGGCTGCGGCGATCGACTGCGAGCGCTGGTCGCCCTTGATCAGGGCTTTGCCCTCGCAGGGCAGGCCGGGCGGCACGTCGCGGCCGTCGGCCAGCGCCAGCTTCGGCCGGATCGACAGGCCGGCCACGGCACGGCGCATCGCCTCCAGGCTGGCCTTGAGGATGTTGGAGGCATCAATGCCTTCGGCGCTGACCGAGGCCATCGATACGGCGAGTGCGGAGCCGAGGATTTTCAGGAACAGCGCCTCGCGCTGCAAATGCGTTAGCCGCTTGGAATCGTCGAGGCCGTCGGGGATGTTGGCGGGATCGAGCACCACCGCTGCCGCCACCACCGGCCCGGCGAGCGGGCCACGGCCGGCCTCGTCCATCC
This sequence comes from Mesorhizobium sp. WSM4828, assembly GCF_055811175.1. Classification (NCBI taxonomy): domain Bacteria; kingdom Pseudomonadati; phylum Pseudomonadota; class Alphaproteobacteria; order Hyphomicrobiales; family Phyllobacteriaceae; genus Mesorhizobium; species Mesorhizobium sp. WSM4828. Next base: position 296,526 of record NZ_JBVVQK010000001.1, read on the forward strand.
CCGCCACTGGCCAAAGGCCTTCGGCCATCGCCTTCGTCTCGAACGAGAAGTCGGGTCTCTCGACGATTTCGAAGAGAAGCGGAGAATCGGAACGCGGGCGAGCCATGGTGCGGCGAGGTTCGCATCGGCTCCGATTCTCCGCAAGTCCCTCCGGGTCGGGCGGGGCACCGGACCAGGAGGGGCTACCGTCTGCAAGCCCGGGGACAGGACAGGCCGGACGGGATTTTTCGCCTGTTGCCGGCCGCTTCGAGCGGCTGGCGCGAGACGCTTTGTCACAGCAACATCAGCTGCTCTGTTGCCTTGGCAGCCGGGACGAACTGGTCGGTCCTGAGCGAGCGCCGCTCGGCATTGAGGCCGAGCCGTTTGGCGGCGATCTCGAAGCGCCGGCCGATCTGCCAGGCATACGGGCCGGAGCCTTTCATGCGCTTGCCCCATTCCGAATCGTAGTCCTTGCCGTCGCGCATCGAACGGATCAGCGACATGACGTGGCGATAGCGGTCGGGATAGTGGCGCAGCAGCCAGTCCTTGAAGATCGGCGCGACCTCCAGCGGCAGGCGCAGCAGCACATAGCCGGCTTCACGCGCGCCCGCTGCCTGCGCCGAATCGAGGATGCGCTCCATTTCCGGGTCGGTCAGTCCGGGGATGATCGGCGCGACCATCACCGAGGCCGGAATGCCGGCGTCCGAAAGCTGCCTGATCGCCTCCAGCCGCTTGGTCGGCGTCGACGCGCGTGGCTCCATGGTGCGCGCCAGCATGCGGTCGAGCGTCGTCACCGACAATGCCACCTTGGCCAGCCCGCGTTCCGCCATGCGTGACAGAATGTCGATGTCACGTGTCACCAGCGCCGACTTGGTGACGATGCCGACCGGGTGCCCGCGCGCCTCCAGCACTTCGAGGATTTCGCGCATGATCCGGTATTGTTTCTCGATCGGCTGGTACGGGTCGGTGTTGGTGCCGATGGCGATGGTGCGCGGCTGGTAATTATCCCTGGACAATTCCTTGTCGAGCAGCCGCGCCGCATCCGGCTTGGCAAACAGCTTCGATTCGAAATCCAGCCCCGGCGACAGGCCCATGAAGCTGTGCGTCGGCCGCGCGAAACAATAGACGCAGCCATGTTCGCAGCCGCGATAGGGATTGATCGAGCGGTCGAAGGAGATGTCGGGCGATTCGTTGCGCGTGATGATGGTGCGCGGCTTCTCGACCTGTACCTCGGTCTTGAACGGCGGCAGCTCCTCCAGCGAATTCCAGCCATCGTCGAACACATGCCGGCTGACCGGCTCGAACCGGCCGGACGGATTGATGCCCGCCGACCTGCCGCGATTGCGTTCCGGACGGACGCGCATGCCGCTCTGCTCGATCATCGCATTCGCCATCTCGGCCCTGCCGGCACCGAAGGCGGCAATGTCGGCACGCACGATCTGTTCCATTTTGGCCCTTTCCCAGGGACTGTCCGCCCGCTGTCGAATCGCTCTGCTCATGAATGTATTCCTATCGTATCGATGAGAACAAAGCAAGAACTTTCTCGCGGTGCGCCGCAAAAACTGGCGCTGCCCACCGCTTTCCGCTATTCGGCTAGACATGCTCAGCGTCCTGATCGAAACCCTGAATGACGAGGAGGGCCTTGCCCGCACGCTCGCCTCGCTGATCGGTGGCGCCGTCGAGGGCGTGGTGCGCGACGTTCTCGTCTGCGACACCGGCTCGACCGATCAGACGCACCGCGTCGCCGAACACGCCGGCTGCCACTATGTCAGCGGCGGCATCGCCGCCGGCATCAGGCAGGCCAAGGGTGACTGGCTGCTTTTGCTGGAACCGGGCGCGCGGCTGGGGGAGGGCTGGATCGATGAGGTCGTCGCCCATACCGCAAGGCAAACCATGGCGGCGCGGTTTTCGCGGGCACGCGGCAGCCGCGCGCCGTTCCTGTCGCGCGTCTTTGCCGGAAATCGCGCTCTCGCCGAAGGCTTGGTGATCAGCAAGCGTCAGGCCGCGGCGCTGTCGAAGAACGCCCGCAGCGCCGAAGCGATCGCCCGCGGCCTGGCGACCAGGAGGCTCCAGGCCGAGATCTGGGTCGCTCCGCGGAAGTGACGGCTTACCGTGACGGTTCAGGGGCTCAAGCAAATTTTCCGGCGGGTCGCCGTTTATTGTGCATTGCACAAAATCTGCCCGGGAGTTACCATTCCCAGCGACACGGGCGAATGGGTTTGGGGTGTGCCGGAGCGGTGACGACGACTAACGTCGATGCTGTTCCCTCGATATTTTGAGGACCCCGATGACCCTTTCAAGCCCTGACAAGTCCGGCGCTGCAAGCCTCGAGGCGATCGCACGCAACGGCGGTACGCTGCGCCGCATCGCTGCCCGCATCCCGACCTATCTGTCCGACCTTCGCGAGAATCCGGCATGGCTGCCGATGTTCATGCTGGCGCGAACCATGCCGGCGCGGCGGCTGCACTGGCGCGGCGCAAAGCCCGTTCGGCCGGCGCGCAATGTCGGTGAAACGATGTTCGCCGGCGTCGATCGCGATGCCGTCGTCGGCGCGCTGAGGACGGAGGGGCTCTATTCGGGCCTGATGCTGCCAGCCGCCATCCATGAGGAGATTGGCCGCTTCGCCGAGCGCACGCCATGCTTCGGCAATTTCGACCGCCGGCTGGAATTCCTCCCCGAAAAACACGCCGATGCCGAAAAGCATTTCGGCCGCCCGCTGCTCAGCGGCCATTATTTCGAGCGGGTCCTCGACTGCAACGCTGCGGTCGCCGTGCAGCGCGATCCGCTGCTTCTCGATATCGCGGCGCACTATCTCGGCAGCCAGGCCAAGCTGATCACCACCCGCGTCTGGTGGAGCTTTCCGACCGGTGGCGTCTCGGACGCCGACAAGAACATGGCCTCGCTCGGCAAATACCATTTCGACCTCGACGACTGGCGCATGCTGAAGTTCTTTTTCTACCTGGTGCCGGTCGACGCCGACACCGGGCCGCATGTCTACGTCCGCGGCTCCCACAACCGCCGTATCCTGAAGCACCAGCTGACGCTTCTGGTCGGCCATTCGGCGGAAGAGGTGCTGGGCGTCTATGGCGAGCAGAGCCCGGTCACGCTGACCGGGCAGGCCGGCCTCGGCTTTGTCGAAGACCCGTTCGGATTCCATATGGGCACCGTGCCGACGCGCACGCCGCGGCTGATGATGGAAGTCGGCTTCGGTGTCTCGCCGCCGTCGCGCCGGCGTTTTCACGGCGAGCCGGTCATTCGCTGAAGGGATCAGCCGGCTGACCCCTTGGCTCGCCTCAGCCGCGCCGCAAATGTTCGTCCAGGCGCGGCATGATCTCGACGAAGTTGCAGGGCATGTGCCGGTAGTCGAGCTGCGGCTTCAAGATGCCGTCCCATGCGTCCTTGCAGGCGCCGGGCGAGCCCGGCAGCACGAAGACGAAGGTGGCGTTGACGACGCCGCCGGTTGCCCGGCTCTGGATCGTCGAAGTGCCGATCTTGTCGTAGGAGATGCGGTGGAACACTTCGGAAAAGCCGTCCATGCGCTTTTCGAAGATAGGTTCCAGCGCTTCCGGCGTCACGTCGCGGCCGGTGAAGCCGGTGCCGCCGGTGGTGATGACGACATCGATCGCTTCGTCCCTCGACCAACCCAGGACCTTGTCGCGGATCTTGTCGCGATCGTCGGTGACGATGTCGCGGGCGGCCAGGACATGGCCGGCCTCGGCAATGCGGTCGGCCAGCGTCTGCCCGGATTTGTCATCGGCGAGGCTGCGCGTATCGGAAACGGTCAGTACCGCGATGCGCACGGGAACGAAGGGGCGGCTCTCGTCAATCCTGGCCATGGGCATCAGCCTCCGATGTCACGCTTCGCGTCGCTGCGACAAACCAGTCAGGATGGCGGCCGCGGATATCGGCGGCCGCGCGCTTGGCCACATTGCCGGTCTCGAACAGGCCGAAGCAGGTGGCGCCGGAACCCGACATCCTGGCAAAACCGGCTCCGGCCTTGTTCAGCACGGAAAGCGCCTTGCCAATGGCGGGCTGGATTGCTCGCGCCGCAGGCTCGAGATCGTTGCGGGTGATCTCCAGCCAGTCGCGGATGCCGTGGAAGTCTAGGTTGCGCGGCAGCGGCGGCAGCCCCGCATTGTCGCGGCGGCCAAGCGCCTCGAACACGTCGGCCGTCGAGACGGCAGTGCCGGGATTGACGAGCACCAGACCCAGCGCCGGGAAACCCGGCACGAGCGTCAGCTCGTCACCGATGCCACGGGCGATCAGCGGCCTGGCGGCGAGGCACATCGGCACGTCGGCGCCGAGCGACAGGCCGATCCGCGCCAGTTCGGCATCGCCGACATCAAGTCCCCAGGTCTGGACCAGGGCGCGCAGCACCGCCGCCGCGTCGCTCGATCCACCGCCGACGCCGGACGCGACCGGCAGGTTCTTTTCGAGCCTGATGGCGACAGCCGGCGCGTGCTGGAGACCGGCCTCGCGCCGTAGCGCGTCGCGCGCTTTCACGACCAGATTGCCGTCGTCGGCCGGCACTGCGGAGGCGTATTTGCCGGACACCGAAAACCCATCGCTGTCGGCAAGTTCCGTCTCGATGCGGTCGCCAAAGCGCGTGAACACAGCCAGGCTTTCGATCGTGTGATAACCGTCGGCGCGCCGGCCGGTGACGTGCAGCGCGAGATTTATCTTGGCGTGCGCATGCGACGCCCGGATGCTGGCCCCGGAATTCATTGGCTCGGCCGCGAGGGGGACGACGGTCAATCCTTGGCCAGATGGTATTCGCCGGTCTTCGGATCCTTGACCAGTGTTCCCATCGTGCCGTTGGCCGTCTGCTTTTCGGCCCGACGTACCTTGGCGGTCACCCGCTCGGCTTCCCTGACGAAGGAGCGGTAGCCGAAATAGGCGGCAATGCCGACGACGGCGAAGAAAATGATCTGCGGCATGTCAAACTCCTCCCTCGCAAGGCCGGCAAGGCGGCCGGTCGGGTCGGTTGATGGTTTATGCTAGACGCTTTCACCGGCTTTTCAAAGCCCGAAGCGCGCCCACAGCGCGCGCTCTTCCGCCGCATCGATGACGCCGCTTGCCGCGGCGGCGGCGATATCGGGCGCCGAAAAGCTCGAGCCGAACAGGCCGAAGCGGCCGAACAGGCCGCGCGGCGCGGTGATCAGCTTGAGCTGGGTCTTCGGCCCGAAACGGCTCTTCAGCACGCTGCGCATGTCGCCGAGCGCATCGACCAGCCCGAGCTCGAGCCCCTTCTTGGCCGTCCAGAACAGGCCGGTGAACAGGTCGGGATCGTCCTTCAGCTTGCTGCCGCGCCTGTCCTTGACGAGATCGATGAAGGTCTCGTGGACCTCCAGCTGCAGCGCCTTCAGGCGCTCGACGTCTTCCTTCTTTTCCGGCTTGAACGGGTCGAGCACCGCCTTGTTCTGGCCGGCGGTGTGGACGCGACGTTCGACGCCGATCTTCTTCAACAGCTCCGGAAAGCCGAACGAGGCCGACACCACGCCGATCGAACCGACGATGGAGGACGGGTCGGCAAAGATCTCGTCGCCGGCAACCGCGATCATGTAGCCGCCCGATGCCGCCACGTCCTCGACGAAAACCAGGACCTTCTTGTTCTTCTCGCTGGCCAGGTCGCGGATGCGCCTGAAGATCAGCCGCGACTGCACCGGCGAGCCACCTGGCGAATTGATCGAGATGGCGACCGCCGGCGCGTCGAAGGAAAACAGCTTTTCGAGAAGACCGGCGGTCGACGCCAGCGACAGGCTCGGCCGGAACTGGCCGCCGCCGGGCATGATGGTGCCGTGCAGCCGGATGACCGGAATGGTGACGACGGTGGAGCGCCAGGATTTCGGCAGCAGGCGGTTGAAAAGGCGTTTCACGAGGGGGCGGTCTCCGGTCGATTTGCTTGAGGCATGTAGGAATTCGCCGGCCAACGGCAATGCCGTCACCCTGGCAATCAAAATGGATCAGTCTCCGAACAGCGACGCCAGCCCGTTATTGATCAGCTCTGCCCGTTCCGAGGGGCCATTGCCTGAATAGGCATGCAGCATCAGCGGCGGCTGGATCGACAGTTTGCCGCGTGCGCCGAGTGCTGCTCGGACGACGATGCGGATCGCTGCCGCTTCGGGGCGAGGGTGGACGGCCAGCATCTCGGCGTCGCCGAAGCGGCCGGCAACGGCATCGAGGATGGCGCCGAGCTGCTCCGGCCGCGCGATGACGGCCAGCCCGCCGCCCGGTCTGACCACCGCGGCCGCGCTGCGGATCCAGCTGTCGAACAATCCATCCTCCGAGACATGCGCGGCCTTTCTCAGCGGATCGGGCGTCGCGCGATCCACGGCGGCATTGAACGGCGGGTTCATGATAACGAAATCGAAGCTCTTGTCCTCGAGGCCGGCGGCCGTTCGCGCCCGGCCGGACAGCGCGACATCGGCGACGAGCACCGAAGCGCGATCGCTGAGATGCGCATTGCCGGGATGGGCAAGCGTGGTGGTGGCGAAGGCCGCCATTTCCGGGGAACGCTCGACAAGCACGGCCTCGGCACCGGGGCAGCGCGACAGTACCGCCAGGCCGGCGGCACCGGCACCCGCGCCAAAGTCGGCAAGCCGCCCGGCGAAGGAGGACGGCACGGCAGCCGCCAGCATCATCGCATCCATGCCGGCGCGGTGGCCTGCCTTTCTCGGCTGCACCAGCCAGAAGCGACCGCGATGGAAGGCGTCGACCGTATGAGCCGGCATGTCCGGGACAAGGGCAGCGGGCGACGCGGACATTATTTTTGGCGGATCTCGTTGGCGATGCCGGCATCCGTCAGGATGCGCCGTGCCGCATCGGCCTTGTCGGCGTCCACCATGACGCGGCGGGGCAGGATGCCGATCGAGCCGTCGAGCACGCTCATGTTCTGGTCGGCGACGAAACAGCCGATACCGGCATCGCGCATCAGCGATTCGACAAACGAAATGATGACGGCGTCGTTGGTGCGGATGAGCTCTATCATCGGATGAAACTCGCAGTTTGCGGCGTTGATGTAAACGTAGGCGTGATCATGTACCAGAGCCGGCGCGCCAATTCGCCTCTTGCCGCGCCGGTGGGTGACACCCTAGAGTCTGTCCAGGGACCATGTTGCCGTCGTGCATATCGAGGTTGGGAGTTTTGCCGTGGGTGTCGTTCTCAACATTGAAAACGGGAAGCGCGAAGCCGCCTCGATCAAGGACCTCATCGACCTGACTGCTGCCGATATGGGGCGCGTCAACAAATTGATCCTGTCGAAGGCCGGCTCCGATGTCGAGATGATCCCGGAGATTGCCAACCATCTGATCTCGTCCGGCGGCAAACGGTTGCGGCCGATGCTGACGCTCGCCGCCGCCCAGATGTTCGGCTATTCCGGCGACGGCCATGTCAAGCTCGCCACATCGGTCGAATTCATGCACACGGCGACACTTCTCCACGACGACGTTGTCGACGAAAGCGGCATGCGGCGCGGCAAGAAGACGGCGCGCATGATCTGGGGTAACCAGGCCAGTGTTCTGGTCGGCGATTTCCTGCTCGGCCAAGCCTTTCGCATGATGGTCGATGTCGGCTCGCTGGAGGCGCTCGACATCCTGTCGAGTGCGGCCTCGGTGATCGCCGAAGGCGAGGTGATGCAGCTGGCCGCCGCCAAAAACCTCGAGACCACCGAAGACGAGCATTTCGCGGTGATCAAGGCCAAGACCGCGGCGCTGTTCTCAGCCGCCGCCGAAGTCGGCCCGGTCATCGCGCTGGCGACGCGCAACGACCGCGCAGCACTCCGCTCCTACGGCATGAATCTCGGCCTTGCCTTCCAGCTGATCGATGACGCGCTGGATTATGGCGGCACCAGCAAGGATCTCGGCAAGAATGTCGGCGACGATTTCCGCGAGGGCAAGGTGACGCTGCCGGTGATTCTTGCCTATCGGCGCGGCACCAAGGCCGAGCGTAGCTTCTGGAAACGCGCCATCGAGGACAATGCTGCCGACGATGCCGGGCTGGAAAAGGCCATCGGCCTGATGCTCCGCCACGGCGCGATTGCCGACACCATTGGGCGCGCCCGCCATTTCGGCGAAATCGCCCGCGACGCGCTGGCGCCGCTCGAGGCGACGCCGCAGAAATCGGCGCTGATCGACGTCATCGATTTCTGCATCAGCCGGGTGAACTGAGAGGCGTCGGCGCCGCGACACCGGGGAGGGGCCGTTCTCATCGCGCCTTTGCCGGAAGCACCATTGCTGCGAGCAGGCTGACGACGATGCCCGCCGCCGCGAGCCAGAAGGCGACGCGGATGCCGTCGGCGACGGCGATTTTCAAGGCACCGCCGGACAGTTCGCCGATTTGGTTGTTCGCAATCGCAATCAGCACGGCCATGCCGATGGCGTTGCCGACATTGAGCGTCGTCGAAGCCATCCCCGAGGCGACGCCTTGCTGGTCATGGGCAACGCCGGAAGCGGCGGCAATCCACATTGCGGTCCAGACGATGCCTTGTCCGACGCCGGAGACGATCAGGCCAGGTACGAGGGACAGATAGCTGCTCTCTGCGGTCGCGCCTGATACCATCAATGCTGTGCCTACCGCGCCGACGATCATGCCGCCGACCAGCGTGCTGCGCGTCGAAAAGCGAGTCGCCAGACGCTCGCCGGCTTGCGTGCCGGTGGCGATGGCGACCGACGGCACGAGAAAGGCGAGGCCCGTCTGCAAGGCAGTGAAGCCGTGCACGTTCTGCAGCAGCACGGTGAGGAAGTAGGGCAGCGCGCCGAAAGTGGCCATGTAGAGGAAGGTTATCGTCATGCCGGCGACAAGGCTGCGGTTGTGGAACAGGCGCAGCGGCATGAGCGGGTCGGCGCTCTTGGCCTCGATCACGGTGAAGGCAATCAGAAACAATGCGGCCAGTGCTGCACTGACGATGATTGCGGTCGATCCCCAGCCATATTCGGGCCCCTGAACCAGGGTGAAGACAAGCAGCGTCGCGCCGGCGGTGACGGTCAGTGCGCCCGGAAGATCGAAGCTGCGGTGCTCGTGCCGCTTGCGATCGCGCGGGATGATGGCGAAAGCCGCGATGATGGCGATCCCGGCCAACAGCACGTTGACGTAGAAGACCGACGGCCAGCCGAAGGCGCTGGTCAGAAACCCGCCGGCAAGCGAACCGAGCGTGAGGCCGCTGGCGCCTGCGCCACCCCAGACGGCGAGCGCCCGGTTGCGTTCCGGCCCTTCGGCGAACAGGCGGTTGATCAGTGACAGCGTCGCCGGAAACAGGAACGCGGCGCCGATGCCTTGCACGGTGCGGGCCGCAATGATGATTTCCGGCGACCAGGCGAGGCCGCCGACCAGAGATGAGAGCGCGTAGAGCCAGAGCGCGAAGATGAAGACGCGGCGCTGGCCGATCAGGTCGGCGGCCCGGCCGCCGAACAGCAGGAAGCCGCCGGTGAACACGGTGTAGGCGCTGACCACCCACTGCAGGGTCTGGCCGGAAAATCCGAGGCCGGCGCCGATCTCCGGCAGCGCCACGAAGACGATGTTGAGGTCGAGCGAGATGATGAGCTGCGCGAAGGCGAGGAGCGCCAGCGTTGCGCCATGTTTCGCTCTGCTTGCTCCTTGCGCTGCCATTGCCCCGAGCGGCGCGCCTTGATCCAGTGAACTCATGTGGGACTCCTTGTCGATAATTATTTAATGATCGACAAAGAATTGAGATTTGCAATCCGAAGTCAAGCGGATTATTTGTTGATCGACAAAAATTGGAGACCGCCATGGCAGGCAGGCCAAGGGAGTTCGATCGCGACCATGCCTTGGAGAAAGCCCGCGACGCTTTCTGGAGGCGCGGCTACGAGGGCACTTCGATGGCCGATCTCGTATCGGCGCTTGGCCTCGCATCGGCGCGCATTTATGCCGCCTTCGGCTCGAAGGAGGACCTGTTTCGCGAAGCGGTGGCGCTTTACGAAGCCAATGAGGGCGGCTTCGCCACGCGGGCGCTGGAGCAAGAACCAAACGTCCGGCGCGTCATCGAGCGCATGCTTCGCGACGCCGTCGAAATCTATACCAGGCCGGGGCGGCCGCAGGGCTGCATGGTGGTGACGGCCGCCACCAATTGCGCCGTCGAAAATGACGCCGTGCTGCAATGGCTGGCGGAGCACCGGTTGGCGCGTACCGCATCGATCGTCGAGCGGTTGAAGCAAGCGGTGCGCGATGGCGAATTGAAGCCGGATACAGACGCCGAGACGTTGGGTGACTACTACGCCACGCTGATGCACGGTCTTTCGGTGCAGGCACGCGACGGCGTGCCGAAAAAGCGGCTGCACGATCTTGTCACCGTCGCCATGCAGGCGCTCGACACAAGCCTCTCGTAAACGTCCTGAGTTCGGGGCCGTGACGCCTCATTTGCCGGCTTGTTCGGCGGCTCTTCTGGGATTGACCTCCGGCGTCGGCGGGTCGGGTATTTCGGTGGCGACAGGCTTTGGTGGTTCCGGCTCCGTTGCCGGCGCTTCCGGGCCGGCCTTGCCGAGCGCAACCGAGATGCCGAACACCTTCCATTGCCGCTCGACCGGCGCAAACAGAAGCTCGAAATTGACCTGCATCGGCACCGAGGGAAAGAAACCGGCCATATGCAGCATGCCGTTCGGCTCGATCTGCGGCAATAGCGTCAGTTGCGGCTCCAGCACCGCGACGCCGCCAAGGTCGATGCCGTCATTGCGGTGGCCGGCGAAGATCTCGGCCAGCTTGGCCGCATTGTTGGCCTGGAAGCCCGGCGCGCCGAGGTCGCGCAGCACCGTGTAATTGCCGGTCTTGTTGGCCTGGTCGAGCGCCAGCAGAGAGGTGCGCACCAGGATCAGCACGCCGTTGCGGTCGATGTTGGCCGGCTTCGGCGCTTGCGGCTTGGCCGATTTCTGGGTCTTCGACGTTTGCGCCAGGGCAGGCGGGACAAGCTGCGGAACGGCCGTCGCCAGCACCAAGGCTGCCAGCAACATTCTACCTGCCGATCGCACCGATCCCGGCAACATTCTACGTGCCGATCGCACCGATCCCGGCAGTATTGGGCTCACGCCGGCCGCATCAGTTCAGTGTCCATGATGCGCCGACGCTGACACCGACATCGCCGCGGTTTGTCGAGGCCGACACGGCGGCGTTGAGGCGGAAATCCAGGCTTGTGCTATAGCCGAAACCGAGCGCCAGGCCCGACTGGCCCTTGAAATGGCCAAAGCCGCCGGCCAGCGACAATTTGCCGGGCCTGTCGTCATAACGCAGTCCCGCCGTCGCCAGGGCAAGCGCCGTTCCGGCACGGGCTTCCGAGCGGTTTTCGCTGACCTGCTCGCCAAGATCCTGCAAGCCGCCTTCCAGCGCACCGACACGGCCGTCGAGCAAGGCGATGTTGTTCTCGTTGACCGTCGTGCGGCTGTCGAGACTGAATATCTGCGCGGTGTGCAGGTTGAGCATGTTGGTATTGTTGGTGATGCGCGTCTCGTGGTCGGTAAGCTGTGTCGTGTGATTGCCGACTGTGGTGTTGAGCGCGTTGATCTGGTTGGTATTGTTGGTGATGCGCGTCTCGTGATCGGCAAGCTGCGTCGTGTGGCTGCTTACCGTGGTGTTGAGCGAGGCGATCTGGGTGGTGTGGGCTGCAACGTCGTCCACCAGCCCTTCGATCTCGTCGATGTTGACGGAAGCCGTCGCCAAATTGCCCGCGGCGTCGGACGTCACCAGATACTTTGTTCCGCTCTGCGCGTCCTTGCTGGCCTGGCTGTTGACGCCCGCGAGCGTGTAGGTAGCGCTGCTGTTGCCGATAGCCACCTGATTGGCCCGTGTCGTAGCCACGCCCTGGCCAATGGCGACTGAATTTGAATAATTGGCGCCAGCTTGCGCGCCCAGCGCTGTGGCGTTCAGGGCGTTGGCCTCGCTGAGATAACCTAGAGCAGTAGCATTGGCTTGATTCGTGTTGGTTGTGCCGGCTTCAGCGCCGTAGCCGACGGCCGTTGTGCCCCCATTTGAAAAACCGTTAGAAACTGTTCCACCAGCATTGGCGGAACGGCCAACAGCCACACTCTCATTTCCATTAGCGCGGCTAAACATACCGATGGCTGTAGAGTTGTTTCCGGGGGCCTTGGCGAAGTCGCCGCATGCCATGCCCGTGGGCGACGCTCCGGCGAACGCCGCTCCATCGTCAACGTCCTCGCAAACGAATGCCGCAGCCGGCGCCGGCGTCAGCACCGTACCCAGCATCAGGCCAGCCAGAACTGTACCGGCCGCCAGATACTCTTTCCTGGAAAGCATCGGCAAACCGCGCCTCTCCGGCCCGCCCGATCCCACAAGAATACTGTTTCGCCCTCGACCTGCCATTGCATACACCCCCTGTTCCGAAGCCGCCACATCGGCGGCAAGCCCAGTCATGGTGGAGCTTGAGCGTCCGCGACTTACGAATTTACGAATGGCACAGTGCGACGTAGCGGTAAGTCCCCAACATTTGGAAAGCATGCATGACATTGGCGATGGCGGGACAGTCGGCAAATGCCTACAATGCGCGGAAAATCCCCTGGTTTCGCAGCGCTTCCGACGCCTGCTGTTGTCATTGTGCAACACCGACACGAGGCGGTAGCCGCGATCACGGGAATGGCCGTGCGCTTTTCAGCAATGCCATCAGCTGACTTTGGCGGCTGGTGCCGGTTTTTCGGAAAATTCGCTCGAGATAGGTGCGGGCCGATTTGACGGTGATGCCGATTTCGGTGGCAGCCTCCTGTACGGAACGGCCGGAGGCAAGCTCGGTGGCGAGCCGGGCTTCGGCCGGTGCCAGATCGAACACGCCCGAAAGAATGTTGGGCGACGGCACAGTCGCGCTGATGCTGACGGCAGTTGCTGCAACAAGGATATCCGCGCCCGAAAAGATGTCATGTGCGGCACGGCGCAGCGGTAAAAGGTGAACGATCAGCGCAGGCCGCCCCTCGACGGCTGGAACAGGAATGGACCGCACGACGCGATTATCCTCGTTGCGCGCGATGGCCTGTTGGAAAAGCGCGTTCGCCGGTCCATCCGCAAGCGCCATGCCGCCATGCGCCAAGGCAACGAACACGTCTGCCATGTCTTCCAGAAGGCGGTTGGCCGTCAGTACGCGGCCCGCTCCGCTCATGACTGCCGCAGGCAGCCCGATTTCGCTCAGAATGGACACGGCTGTCCTGGCCCGCTCCGTGCCGAGGCGCGCGGCAACAAGGCCGGCCCGCGCCAGGTGCGGACGCAGCCCGTTCAGCAGGTCGATTGCCGCCTGATCGTATTTGCCGTCCTTCAACCAGCGCTGGAAGACGAACAGGACAAGCTCTCCGCTTGGCATGGAGATCGACGTGCAGACAGGCGATCCGACGCCGAACGCTCTTGCCCACGCATAGATCGGATCGCGCTCGATCTCATCGCCCGTCATGAAATCGTCGACCCGCACGAAGCTTGCCGGCTGGGTGCTGCACATGCGCTGCACGCTCTCGGAAAATTTCCAGTTGTCCCCGGCTATAAAAACATCGATCAAAGGCTGGGCTCGCGCCTCGCCGATGGCGCGAAGCGGCGAATGATCGCTGATCATGAAGATCGCGCCGCTTGCCGAGCGCGAGATCGCACTGGTCGCCTCCAATGCATCCGGCCACAGCTCGGCGGCGAACGCCGCTTCGTAGATACGATCGACGATTGCGAAGGTTTCTTCGTTCCGCAGCGTTTCCAGCATCGGCACCCCCTGTGGCTGGCGAAGCAAGATTTTACTCTCATCCTGCCACGCAAAGTTGCATGGCGGAAGCTTCAACCGCGGGCGCTTATGGATCGCTTACGGCATCGGGAAGTAGCGCCGCGCAGGCAGCGCCAAAGCTGACGCCACGCGGTCAAGGGTCGCAGTTCAGGCCCTTTCGGCATGGTTTATTAATTGCTTGACCCGATTGTGAATTCGGGCCGGGTTGAAGCACGACCCCAAAAAGGCCATGCTTTACCTGTAAAGATCGAGTCTACGGCGATCCCGCTGACGCGGAGATGGCGTTTGGCTGAAAGGGATATGATGCGGCAAGGATATGCGCGCTGGCTGACGGGGCTGGCAATCGCGACGGGCATGGCGATCTCGGCTTTGCCGGCGCATGCCAAACAGACCGCCGAGCCGGTCAGGATCACATCCTTCTCGGGAGCCTATCTCGCCGCGCGGATTGCCGAAGGCGACAACGACCTCGACAGCGCCATTTCCTATTACAAGCAGGCGCTTGCCTTCGATCCGAACGATACCGGACTGCAGCAGAGTCTGATGCTGTCGCTGATCGCGCAGGGGCGCTTCGATGAATCCCTGGTCTATGCCGACAAGCTCAAGGCGGTTCCCGACGTCGAGCGCTTCTCGCGCCTGGCGCTGGCCGTCGATTCCTTCCACAAGAAGGATTTCTCCAAGGCCGAATACTGGCTCAAGCTGTCGCTCGAATCCGATCTCGACCGGCTGATCTCCGGCGTCATGACCGGCTGGGCCAAGCAGGGTGCGGGCGACGCCGGCGAGGCCATGGCTTCCATCGACAAGCTGCAGGGCCCCGACTGGTTCAGCCTGTTCAAGTCGTTCCACCGCGCCTTGATTGCCGACGCCTCGGGCCTGCCCGACAGGGCGGATGCGCTCTACACCGCCACCGTGCAGGACACGGCGGCAGGCAGTGCGGCCCCCGAAACATGGATCCGCAACGCGCAGGCCTACGCCTCTTTCCTCGCCCGCAAAGGCGACAAGGCCAAGGCACTGTCGGTGCTCGACAAGGCCGAGGCGTTTGCGCCCGGCAAGGTCGAGATTGCTGCCCTTCGCGACAAGATCAACAAGGGCGAAAAGATCGAACCATTCGTTGCCGGTCCGTCGGACGGCGCCTCGGAAATCCTGCTTGATCTCGCCACCGCGCTCAACCGCGGCGGCGGCGAGCCGTTCGTGCGGCTTTATCTGCAATATGCGCTGGCGCTGCGGCCCGACAATGACGCGGCGCTCGTTCAGCTTGCCGCCGTTGCCGAGCAGTTGAAGGACGGCGAGGGGGCCATCGCGCTCTATCGCCGCATTCCCGCCGGCTCGCCGCTGAAGGAGCTTTCGGACCTGCAGCTTGGCCTCAACCTTGCCGATCTCGACCGCAACGACGAGGCGATCACCCACCTCAAGGCAATCGTCGATGCGCATCCCGACGACATGCGCGCCTATCTGGCGCTCGGCGGCGTCTATTCCTCGAAGGAGGATTTCCGCTCCGCCGCCACTCTTTACGACAAGGCAGTCGACGTGCTGACGACGCCGACCGCCGCCAACTGGAACATTTTCTACCAGCGCGGCATCGCCTATGAGCGGCTGAAGGAATGGCCGAAGGCCGAGCCGAATTTCCGCAAGGCGCTGGAGCTCTACCCCGACCAGCCGCAGGTTCTGAACTATCTCGGCTATTCCTGGGTCGACAAGAACATGAACCTCAAGGAAGGCCTCGCGATGATCCAGAAGGCCGTCGACCTGAGGCCGAGCGACGGCTACATCGTCGATTCGCTGGGCTGGGCCTATTACCGCCTTGGCCAGTTCGACGACGCGGTGCGCGAAATGGAACGCGCCGTTTCGTTGAAGCCGGAGGATCCGGTGCTCAACGATCACCTCGGCGACGCCTACTGGCGCGTCGGCCGCAAGCTGGAAGCCACCTTCCAGTGGAACCAGGCCCGCGACCTGAAGCCGGATCCGGACGTGCTTGCCGCCTTGCAGCAGAAACTGATGAAGGGCCTGCCGCCGATCGAGTCCAACACGGCGCAGGAAACCCCGAACGTAAAGCCCGTGCCGGCGCCCGCGCCGAAGGGGTGACGGGCGCCGCCCTTTTTCCTTCTCCCCTTGTGGGAGAAGGTGGATTGGCGCGTAGCGCCAAGACGGTTGAGGGGTGTTGGAAGAAATGAGGCGTTGGCGTTCCCTGGAACACCCCTCATCCGACCGAGCTTCGCTCGGCCACCTTCTCCCACAAGGGGAGAAGGGAACAATTGCAGTGCCGCCCCGTTGCCTTGACGCTCGGAGGCCGGGCATCTACGAGGTGCCGCATCCTGCCGGAGGCCGCCGTGACCGTTGATATCCCTGCCCACATGCATCCCAGCCGCTCATTCCAGGGGCTGATCCTGACCTTGCATAATTACTGGGCGGACTATGGCTGCGTGGTCCTCCAGCCTTACGACATGGAAGTCGGCGCCGGCACCTTTCACCCGGCAACGACACTGCGCGCCCTCGGCCCAAAACGCTGGAACGCGGCTTACGTCCAGCCCTCGCGCCGCCCCAAGGACGGCCGCTATGGCGAGAACCCGAACCGACTGCAGCACTATTACCAATACCAGGTGATCCTGAAGCCCAATCCGCCCAATCTGCAGGAGCTTTACCTCGGCTCGCTGGCCGCGATCGGCATCGATCCGCTGCTGCATGACATCCGCTTCGTCGAGGACGACTGGGAAAGCCCGACGCTGGGCGCCTGGGGGCTGGGCTGGGAGTGCTGGTGCGACGGCATGGAGGTGTCACAGTTCACCTATTTCCAGCAGGTCTGCGGCATCGAATGCGCCCCAGTGGCGGGCGAGCTCACTTACGGGCTGGAACGGCTGGCCATGTATGTTCAGGGCGTCGACAACGTCTACGACCTCAATTTCAACGGCCGCGAAGGCGCCGAGAAGGTGACCTATGGCGACGTCTTCCTGCAGGCCGAGCAGGAATATTCGCGCCACAATTTCGAATTTGCCAACACCGCGATGTTGTTGCGCCATTTCGAGGACGCCGAGGCCGAGTGCAAGGCGCTGCTACAAGCCGGCGCGCCCATCTCCCCCCTTGAGGGGGAGACGCCCGCGAAGCGGGCAGAGGGGGTCGCGTCAGAAGGCACCGCAGGTCAGGCGTCGGGCACTGCACGAGCGACCCCTCCCGACCAGACCTTGTCTGGCCACCCTCCCCTCAAGCGGGAGGGATACCACCGCATGGTCTTCCCTGCCTACGACCAATGCATCAAGGCCAGCCACGTCTTCAACCTGCTCGACGCCCGCGGCGTCATTTCGGTCACCGAGCGTCAGAGCTACATCTTGCGGGTGCGCAATCTGGCCAAGGCCTGCGGCGAGGCGTTTCTGCTGACGCAGGCGGGCGGAATGGCGGCTTAGCTCCAGGCGATTTCGACAGGGGCGCTGATTGGCAACGTGCCTTGGCCGCTTGCACCCGCTATTGTCCGCAGCGCTTGCCTGACCCCCGGCATCGTGAACGTGCCATGGGCCTGCGCTGCAAAACAGGCGCTTAGCGCGAGGATCTGCAGGAATGTCGATGCCGTTTTCATGCTCGTTCAGCCAATAGCTCTCTGCCTGAGCGTTGGTCGCTTCAGCGCTGCGTTGGGTTCATGGAAATCTTTGATCCAAGGACGGGCGGACCGGCGCGTGTCCGACAGGCGGCTGAATTTTTTCGGAAATCGCCGTTGGACGCATTGATCGTGCTGGCCCGATCTTGCTGGGAAGGGTGACAGCAGCCGACCGAGTTGCTATGCCCCGCTTACCTCCGCCTCGATGGGGGAGGACGCCGCCAAGCGGCGGCTGTTTTTTGTCGCGTGAGCTCTTTCAATGCCTGACCTGCTTCTAGAACTTCGTTCCGAGGAAATCCCCGCGCGCATGCAGCGCAAGGCGGCCGGCGATCTCAGGAAGCTGTTGACCGACGGTCTGGTCGAAGCCGGGCTGACCTATGAGGCGGCGCGCGAATATTGGACGCCGCGCCGGTTGGCGCTCGACATTCGCGGCCTGACCGCGCGCTCGAAGGACATCAGCGAGGAGATCAAGGGCCCATCGACCAAGGCGCCCGAGCAGGCGGTGCAGGGTTTTCTGCGCAAGGCCGGCCTTGCCTCGATTGCCGAGGCGCATGTTCATTCCGATCCGAAGAAGGGTGATTTCTACGTCGCCCATATTTCCAGGCCGGGCAGGCCGGCGGAGCAGATCATCGCCGAGCTGGTGCCGGGCATCATCCGCAACTTTCCCTGGCCGAAATCGATGCGCTGGGGGCCGGCTTCGGCCAAGCCCGGCTCGCTGCGCTGGGTGCGGCCGCTGCAATCGATCCTGTGCACCTTCGGCCCCGAGACCGAGGAGCCGGTGGTGGTCGATTTCGAGATCGACGGCATCCGCTCCGGCAACATCACTTACGGCCACCGTTTTCATGCGCCGGGCGCCATCACGGTGCGCCGCTTCGACGATTATGTCGCGAAGCTTGAGGCGGCCAAGGTCGTGCTCGATGCCGACAGGCGCAAAGAGATCATTCTTGCCGATGCCAGGAACCTCGCCTTCGCCAGCGGGCTCGACCTCGTCGAGGATGAGGGGCTGCTGGAGGAAGTGTCGGGCCTGGTCGAATGGCCCGTCGTGCTGATGGGCGAATTCGAACAGGATTTTCTGGCCATTCCGGCCGAGGTGATCCGGCTCACCATCCGCGCCAACCAGAAGTGTTTTGTGACGCGGCCGCACGGCGCGGGCGAAGAGCTCTCCAACCGCTTCATCCTGACCGCCAATATCGAGGCCAAGGATGGCGGCAAGGAGATCGCCCACGGCAACGGCAAGGTGGTACGCGCCCGGCTGTCCGACGCGCTTTATTTCTGGAAGACCGACCAGGGCGACCTGCCGGATCTCGACCAGCTGCAGGCATCGGCGCAAAAGTTTGGGCTTGATCTCAAAAAGCCGCTCGACCAGCGCATGGCCCGCCTCGACCATCTCAATGTGACGTTTCATGCCAAGCTCGGTACGCAAGGCGAGCGGGTAGAACGGATTGCGCGCTTGGCCGAAGAACTAGCACCAATCGTGGCGCAGTCGATCTCCCCCCTTGAGGGAGAGATGGCCGGCAGGCCAGAGGGGGTCGCTTCGGCTGACGCGACGCGATCTGGCCTTTCGAAGCAAGAGGAAGTTGGCGCTCCACGCGAGACGACCCCCTCTGTCGCCTTCGGCGACATCTCCCCCTCGAGGGGGGAGATTACCGCGCTCGCCCGCCGCGCTGCCGTGCTCGCCAAGGCCGATCTCACCACGGAGGTGGTCGGCGAGTTCCCGGAACTGCAAGGCGCCATGGGCCGCAAATACGCGCTGCTGCAGGGCGAGCATCCTTCCGTCGCCGCCGCGATCGAGGAACACTACAAGCCGCAGGGACCGTCAGATCGTGTTCCCACCGATCCGGTTTCGGTGGCCGTGGCGCTCGCCGACAAGCTGGATACGCTGGTTGGATTCTGGGCAATCGATGAAAAGCCGACCGGATCGAAAGATCCCTATGCGCTGAGAAGAGCGGCGCTGGGGGTAACGAGGATACTGATTGAGAACGGGATTAGGTTGTCCCTAAAATCTGTGGCCAATGTCGCGTCCGAAGATATTGCAGATCACATACGCGATCCCAAACTCGACCGGCAGTTCGAAATTGCTGCGGAGCTAGAGCAGCAACTCGGCGGGGATTCGCTTACCGATCTCGTCATCGAACGCGATTCCGCAATCTCAAACAACTCCTTTGAGCGTTCCGGAGAAAGGCAGCAGCAAGAGATCAAGGACCTCCTCGCCTTCTTCCACGACCGCCTCAAAGTCTATCTCCGCGACCAGGGTGCACGGCACGATTTGATTGACGCGGTGCTGGCGGGTGGCGCTGCCCCCTCATCCGGCCCTGCGGGCCACCTTCTCCCCGCTGGGGAGAAGAAGCTGGCACCGGCGTTGGCGACCTCTTCTCCCCTCGGGGAGAAGGTGGCCGCGAAGCGGCCGGATGAGGGGGCTTCGCAAAACGACGACCTGCTGCAAATCGTCCGCCGCGTCGAAGCGCTCGGCTCATTCCTTGACACCGAGGACGGCAGGAACCTGCTTGCCGGCACCAAGCGTGCCGCCAACATTCTCTCCGCCGAGGAGAAGAAGAAAACGACGATCGCCGACCATGTTGAGCCGGCTCTATTCCGGGAGGACGCAGAAAAAATACTGTTCGCGGCGGTGAATCAGGCCGAGAGGCAAGCCGGCGAAGCAATTCAAAACGAAGACTTTTCCGCCGCCATGCTGGCGCTTAGCGTGTTGCGCGAGCCGGTTGATTCATTCTTTGAGAAAGTCCTCGTAAACGATGAGGACCAGGCGGTGCGCGCCAATCGCCTGGCGTTGCTCGCCCGCATCCGCGCGGCAACCGACCGGGTCGCGGATTTCTCCAAGATAGCCGGCTGACGTCCGCGAAGAAATCTTCGCTTGTTGCGCTATTTGGGCTGGTCGGGAGCTGCTAGCGGCGCCGGCTGCGGCGCCGCCGGCTCGGGGGTTTTGCTGGCGACCTTTGGGTCGGCCTTGCTGTTCGCGGCCGGCGCGGCAGCGGTGGCCGGCGTGGCTTTGGGCGCGGGCGTTGCAAAGGCATCGCCGACGATACCGCCGCGAATGATCATCGGCCTTCCGGTGAAGCCATGACTCGGCTGGCTTGGGATTGCCGCGACCTTTTCATCGGTGACGGTTTCATTGACGTCAGGCAGCTTCTCGCCGAGCGCGACGATCGAAGGTGTTTTCGCCCGCTCGAGCGCGCCGGCACTTACCACCGACGGCGTCGCCGTCGTCTGCCCGACAAAAACCAGCGATGAGGCCTGTGCCGTGCCGGCCATAAAAGCCAGACCCAGCGCTCCAAGGATACGCATCGAAAGCATGACAATTCCCCTTGCCCAACAACGCAGCACCTTTAGCCGAGGGCAATTGATGCCGGCTTGCGGGGAAACATAGCATTTTAACGATTTGCGATTCGCCAACGCCGGGCTTGCTCGCCCGGCGTCGCCGTATTAGGCAGCCGCATCCGTGAGGTGACGACAGTGGCTGAAATTCGTGCCGTCGGCGAGGCGATGGAAAGGGCGTTGGCGCTGCTCGAGAGCGGCGACGTCGTCGCCATCCCGACCGAGACCGTCTATGGGCTGGCCGGCGACGCGACCAATGGCGTTGCCGTGGCTCGTATCTTCGAAGCCAAGGGCCGACCTCGCTTCAACCCGCTGATCGCCCATATAGCCGATCCGGCTATGGCCGGGCGCATCGCGCTGTTCGATCCGCTGTCGGAAAGATTGGCGCAGGCATTCTGGCCGGGGCCGCTGACGCTGGTGCTGCCGCAACGGCCCGGCAACGGCATTCATCCGCTGGTCACCGCAGGGCTGGACACCATCGCGCTGCGCATGCCGAAAGGCTTTGGCGGCGAGCTGATCGCCAGGTTCGGCCGCGCTCTTGCGGCGCCCAGCGCCAATTCCTCGGGCAGGATCAGCGCCACGACGGCCGAAGCCGTGGCCGCCGACCTCGGTCCCAGGATCAAGCTTGTGGTCGATGGCGGCGCGACGCCGGTCGGGCTGGAATCGACCATCGTCAAGGTCGAAGCTGGAAAGCTGCGGCTGCTGCGGCCGGGCGGCATTGCCGCCGAAGAGATCGAAGCGGTCGCCGGGGTGAAGTTGCTGCGCGGCGCTTCGGTCATCGAGGCGCCCGGCATGCTTGCCTCGCACTATGCACCAGGTGCGGCGGTGCGGCTCAATGCTGCGGAGGTCGCACCGGGCGAAGCCTTGCTGGCCTTCGGCCGCAGCCGTGCCGAAGGCTGGCGCGATGCAGCCGCACTGCGCAATTTGTCGCAGACCGGCGACGTGCGCGAGGCAGCAAGCAATCTCTTCGCTCATCTGCAGGATCTCGATCGCAGCGGCGCCAAAACCATCGCCGTCGAGCCGATCCCGGTCGACGGGCTGGGCGAGGCGATCAACGACAGGCTTTCGCGCGCCGCCGCCCCGCGTGACAAGATCGCCTCGCGTGACAAGATGGATTGAGCACCATAGTTTCCACCCATGAACGACATTTCCCCCGACCTCGACCCCGCCGTCGTTACGCGCTTTGCGGCAATCGTCGGTGACAAATATGCGCTGCGCGACCAGCAGGACATCGCGCCTTACCTTACCGAGCGGCGCGGACTTTGGCACGGCAGGACGGCCCTGGTGCTGAGGCCGGGGACCGTCGAGGAGGTCAGCCGCATCATGCGGCTGGCGACCGAAACCGGCACGCCCATCGTGCCGCAAAGCGGCAACACCGGGCTGGTCGGCGCCCAGGTGCCGGACGTATCCGGCCGCGAGATCGTGCTGTCGCTGTCGCGGCTGAACCGCATCCGTGAGATCGATACACTGTCCAACACGGTGACGGTCGAAAGCGGCGTCATCCTGCAGACGCTGCAGGAAGCGGCCGATGCCGCCGACCGGCTGTTTCCGCTGTCGCTTGCCGCGCAAGGCTCCTGCCAGATCGGCGGCAACCTCTCCTCCAACGCGGGCGGCACCGGCGTGCTTGCCTACGGCAATGCGCGCGAGCTCTGCCTCGGCGTCGAGGTGGTGCTGCCGACCGGCGAAGTGTTCGACGATCTGCGCAAGCTGAAAAAGGACAATACCGGTTATGATCTGAAGGACCTGTTCGTCGGCGCGGAAGGCACGCTCGGCATCATCACCGCCGCCGTGCTCAAGCTTTTCCCCAAGCCCAAGGGGCGCGAGGTGGCGTTTGCCGGCCTGTCATCGCCGGAGGCGGCACTGTCGCTGTTCAGCCTGGCGATGGACCGTGCAGGGGCAGCGCTCACCGCCTTCGAGCTGATCGGCCAGAGGCCCTACGACTTCACGCTTGCCCACGCACAAGGCGTGGCGCGGCCGCTGGCCGGCGATTGGCCGTGGTATGTGCTGATGCAGATCTCGTCGGGCCGCTCGGCCGAGGATGCACGGGCGCTGATCGAGGAGGTGCTGGAGGCAGGCCTCGAGCAAGGGATCGTCGGCGATGCGGTGATCGCGGCAAGCATGGCCCAGGGCGACGCGTTCTGGAATTTCCGCGAGGTGCTGCCCGAGGCGCAGAAACCGGAAGGTGCCTCGATCAAGCACGACATCTCGGTGCCGGTGGCGTCGATCCCGCCCTTCATCGAAAAGGCCGCCGGCGCCGTGCAATCGGTCAGTCCCGGCGCACGCGTCGTCTGCTTCGGCCACATGGGCGACGGCAACCTGCACTACAACATCTCCCGGCCGGTCGACGGCGATGACGAGGCGTTTCTCGGCCTTTACCACGTCATGAACAAGGCCGTGCACGACGTCGTTCGCTCGTTTCACGGCTCGATCTCGGCCGAGCACGGCATCGGCCAGTTGAAGCGCGACGAATTGATCGCGACGGCGCCGCCGACGGCGATCGAGCTGATGCGCAGGGTGAAGGCCGCCTTCGACCCGGCCGGCATCATGAATCCTGGTAAGGTTATCTGATCCTTTCGCCGGCCTGCGCCGGTTGGCATTCCGATAACCATCCGCCCCAGATCAGCAAAATTTAACCGACTTTCTTAAGCGCGAGGATAAGAAGCCAGCGCTAATGTTTCTCCACAACGAGGCTGGGAAAACCGGCCCGGAGAACCGGAAACACCGGCTCTCAGGAGAAACAGGAAAGGCACGATATGAACACTGGACTGAAGCCAGTCTGGGCCGGCCGCAATATGCGTCTCGACCCATTCCGCCTGCCGCAGGTGGTGAGCTACGCCACGCGCGACGACTATGGCGACGTCACCTTCACCATCGACCAGCGCGGCGCGGTTATCCGCCGCACGCTGGAGATGAGCGGCGTGCCGGCGATCATCGCTCTGCCCGCCAACGCCTTTCGCGGCGTCGCCGCCCGCGCCATGGAGGATCCGGATGGCAATGTCACAGTGACGCTTGAGCTTCTGCACAACGATCCGATGCTGTCGGTGCCGCTGCTGGTCGCCGACGATCTCGACGACGTCGCCGCCGACTGGCGTGCCTGGGCCGACGCCTACCGCCTGCCGATGCTGCTGATCGAGGCCGACGGCATTGCCCGCACGCTGGAAGAATCGCTCGGCGCCGCCATCAAGGCGCTGCCGGCGCAGGACCGCCGCAAGGGCCGCGTCTCGACCATGCGCCGCCCGCGCTTCCTCGCCCGCCGCCGCGCCGGCGACCTCGGCCTCAGGCTGGTCATCGGCGGCGAAGAGCTCATTTCGCGGGAGTAGGCCTGAGCGCCTCTTCCTTCTCCCCCTGTGGGAGAAGGTGGCCGTGCGAAGCTCGGTCGGATGAGGGGTGTTCCAGGGAACGCCAACGCCTCATTTCTTCCAACACCCCTCAACCGTCTTGGCGCTGCGCGCCAATCCACCTTCTCCCACAGGGGGAGAAGGGAAAAGGCTCCTAAACCAGCGGCTTCAGCGCCACCCAGACCGCGCCGCCGATCAGGCCGAGGAAGATCAGCCAGCCGACCTGGTTGTTCGATCTGAACAGCCTTAGGCACTGGTCCGGATCGTCGATGTCGAGCACGGCGGTCTGCCGTGCCATATGGGCGCCGGCGGCGATCAGCCCGGCGAGCGCCGGCACCGGTGCCTGCGCCGAGGCGAAAGCAATGGCGAAGCAGACCAGCGCTCCGCCATAAAGCCCGGCCAGCCAGGCCTTGGTGTTGTCGCCGAACAGGCGCGCCGTCGAACGCACGCCGACGATGGCGTCGTCCTCCTTGTCCTGATGCGCATAGATCGTGTCATAGCCGATCACCCACAGGATCGAGCCGATATAGAGCATGATTGCCGGCCCATCGAGATCGCCGAACTCGACAGCCCATCCCATCAGCGCACCCCAGGAAAAGGCAAGGCCGAGAACGAGTTGCGGCCAATTGGTGTACCGTTTCATGAACGGGTAGACGGCGACGATGACCAGCGAGCCGATGCCGAGCGAGATGGCGAAGCTGTTGAACTGCAAAAGCACGGCAAGGCCGACCAGTGCCTGCACGACAACAAACATCCAGGCCTGCCGGCGCGTGACCTTGCCGGCCGGCAGCGGCCGCGAGCGTGTGCGTTCCACCTGGTTGTCGATGTCCTCGTCGACCAAATCATTGTAGGTGCAGCCGGCACCGCGCATGGCGAACGCACCGAGAAAAAACAGCAGCAGATACCACGGCGACGGCAGCAGCGAGAGCAGCGGATCCGTCGGACGCGGATAGGCGCTCGCGGCAAGGGCAGCCGACCACCAGCATGGCCACAGCAGCAATTGCCAGCCGATCGGCCGGTCCCACCGGGCAAGCTGAGCATAGGGCCACAACCCCCGCGGCAGCGCGCGATAGACCCAGTGGCCGCTCGGCGCATCGGCGACGCGGCCCTGGGCCGCTTTCGACTGGACGGTTTCCATTTTGCTGGAGTGGCAGCAGAGGCGAATGCCGTCAAGCGTCAAGCAGGCCCCGCACGCTCGCCACGCGCAATCGGCGCTTCGCCAGCCAAATGTCTTGACCCGTCGCGCGCGGCGCAATAGCGCAGTCCTGGTCTTGGAATGACGAGGAATCTGGGCATGCGTGTTTTGTTGATCGGCTCCGGCGGACGAGAACATGCGCTTGCCTGGAAGATCGCGGCGTCGCCGCTGCTGACCAAGCTCTACGCGGCTCCCGGCAATCCGGGCATCGGCCGCGAAGCCGAACTGGTGAAGCTCGATACTACCGATCACGCAGCGGTGGTCCGGTTTTGCCGCGGGAATGAAATAGACCTCGTCGTGGTCGGGCCGGAAGGGCCGCTGGTCGCCGGCATTGCCGACGACCTGCGCGCCGAGGGCATCCGCGTCTTCGGCCCGTCAAAGGCAGCGGCACGGCTGGAAGGCTCGAAAGGTTTCACCAAGGACCTCTGCGCCAAATACGGCATCCCGACCGCCGCCTATGGCCGCTTCGGCGATCTGGCTTCGGCCAGGGCCTATGTCGAGAAGACGGGCGCGCCGATCGTCATCAAGGCCGACGGCCTCGCTGCCGGCAAGGGCGTCACCGTCGCCATGACGCTTGACGAGGCACTTGCCGCGCTCGACGCCTGTTTCGACGGCTCCTTCGGCCAGGCTGGCGCGGAAGTGGTGGTCGAGGAGTTTCTCATCGGCGAAGAAGCAAGTTTCTTCTGCCTGTGCGACGGCACCACCGCGCTGCCCTTCGGTACCGCGCAGGACCATAAGCGCCTCAGTGACGGCGACACCGGCCCGAACACCGGCGGCATGGGCGCCTATTCGCCGGCCCCGGTGATGACGCCGGAGATGATCGACCGCACCATGCGCGAGATCGTCGAGCCGACCATGCGCGGCATGGCTGACACAGGCGCGCCGTTTTCCGGCGTGCTGTTCGCCGGGCTGATGATCACTGATAACGGGCCGAAGCTGATCGAATACAACACCCGTTTCGGCGACCCGGAATGCCAGGTGCTGATGATGCGGCTAAAGGACGATCTGCTCGTCCTGCTCAACGCCGCCGCCGACGGCCAGCTGGCGCATACTTCGGTGCGCTGGCGCGACGAGGCGGCGCTCACCGTGGTGATGGCAGCCAGGGGTTATCCCGGCACGCCGGAAAAGGGCTCGGTCATTCGCGGCGTCGAGGCGGCGGCAGGTGAGGGCGTCGAGATATTTCATGCCGGCACCGCCATCAACGGTGGCGCACTCGTCGCCAATGGCGGTCGCGTGCTCAACATTACGGCGACCGGCCGCACCGTCGGCGAGGCGCAGAAGAAGGCCTACGCCGCGCTCGACCGGATCGACTGGCCGCAAGGCTTTTGCCGCCGCGACATTGGCTGGCTGGCAGTGGCGCGCGAGCAGTCGAACTGACGCTTGAGGCGGCCCTCGAGCTCAATGCAGGCCCCGATCGAATCCGGTCGAGACGCTGCTGACCGCATCGGCGGTGGGGGCAATTCCAGACACCGATGCCAAGCGCTCTTCGTTTCGCGTCCAGGCGACATATTCGGCAATCCCGCGCGGAAGGCTCGGTGCCGTCTTGGCCGTAGACATTTGAAAGCCGCTGCTGAATTTGGCCAAGCGCCTTCTAAATACCGCGACCAGTTGCTCGAGGCTCGGGGGTGCTGCCACGGTGGCGTAGGTCATGGCAGTGCCGGCGAGCCCCGCCTCGCGTGAGAGCGGCACCGGTATCGAGGCGAGATAATCCGGCTGCACGTCTATCAGGCCGCCGAACGGCCACTGCGCGCGCAATTCCGTCGCGTTCATCGGCGCGACGCTGACGTCGATATCGTTGGGTGTGCCCGCAACCCTGTAAGGACAGCGGAACCGGCCGCAATTTGCGCGCGCCGAAAACTGCCAGAGCGCATAACCCTGCCAGTTGCCCATCGGAAAATGCACGCCGATGTCTGGCTTGTAGCGCGCATACCACAGCGGCAGCCGGGACAGGAGCGGGTATTTATACTTGTTGCCGGCGATATGCCTGGCTGTCGTGCCGTTGGTGTAGAGCACCGGAAAGCGGCCAACCCGACGATGCACATGGCGCACGAATTCCTCGGCATCCTCGAGCGACATCCACTGCGTCGGATCATCGTCCTCGATGTCGAGGGCAAGCAGGTCATCCGGCCCGGGTTTCACGAAATTGATGAAATTATTGGCCTGTCCCACGGGGTTGCCGGGGCGGGCGAGATGATAGGCACCCCATTTCAGGCCCAGCGCCTTGGCCACCACCTTGCGCGTCTGGAAAAGTTCCTGTGCCATCGCATGACGCTTCCAAAGCGTCTTGCATAGCCGCATCTCGGTCTCGTCGCCGAAACAGAAATAGGGTGGCGGCATTCCGTCGGATGCCTTGTTGATGAAGCCGACAAGACGCTTGTCGGCGGCCAGCCGGGTCCAGTCGATGGAATTGTATTCGTAGGCGTCGACGACCAGCGCCCGGTCCGCATCCTTCCACGGTTCGGAGAAATCCGAGGCCTTTGCCGGCGTCAGCGCCAGGGTCATCGCGGCGACAAGGAGAAGCGCTGAGCGGACAAGGGGATGCGCCGGCGTTTTCAAACAGCAGGTCCTTGCTGGCCAAAGCCCAATCCTGAGCCGCCATGGTTAAGGAAATGCTTCGGGTGCCGAGGGGGCGAGTTGGAGCGCAGGCGAAGCGACCCTTGGTGCTCCTCTAGAGGAAAGCGATGGTTGCGATTGTCAGCCAAATAGTTTCAACGCTGTTGCTATGGGCAGGAACAGTGATGGCGGGCGGCTCTGAAATGAGGTGAAGCCATGTTTGCGATAAAACGCGACCGCCTGGTCATCCTTTGCATCGACAATCAACACGAAGGCTGCCGGGGCAGCGCCAACGCTGCGTCGTAGCGCATCCACGATCAGCGCCGACCCGATCCGCCGCCCCTGGTATCGGGCATCGACGGCCAGCCTGCCGACCAATATCGCAGGCAGGACCGGGTAGCGTGGCAGATGTCTTGTCTGTTCGTCAGGCAAGGACGCGATTGGTATGCTCGACGCCGCCAAAGTGTAGTATCCGGCGATCGCGCCGCCATCGCGATCCACGGCAACGAAGCAATTGCCGACTCGGCGTTTGACATCTTGGCTGGCTTGCTCCCGGATATAACGGTCGAGCGCCGACACCCCACAAGTGAAAGCCTTGCGATCATGCGATCCGCCGAGCGGTTCGATGATCACGGCGAAATTCACCGGGATTCGATGACAAGGCGCTTGTGGGCGTCGGCAGCTTTGCGCAGTGCTTCATTGGGCTCGGGCGGATTGAGAATTGCCTCCATCATGGCGCGCTGATCCTCGACGGAAATACGCATGATGGTGGTGCTCTCGATGGTACGCTGAGCCGCCTCTTGAGCGGCAGCGACCACGAAGTCGCTGACGCTGCGGCCCTGGATTTCGGCGGCGCGTTTCACCACGTCCAGAATATCCGGCGAAATACGAGCTTCGAGACGAGCGGTACGCGTCTGTTGGTTTGGCATTATCTTCACCCCTGATGGACGACTTGTACGGGAATTAGCCGTACAGATCAAGTGCGTGGTCCGACTTGTAATTTTGAGGCGAGGCAGCAACTGCAAAATCCGCGTGACAAAAGTTGACGTTTACGTAAAAAGAAGATGGGCTGGGAATTCCAAAAGCAGATGGTTTTGCGTCGGCGCGGGTCTTAAGTTGACCCGCTGGGCTGAGGAGGAGCGAACGCCATGTATCGGGCACCGGTCGAGGAAATCGCCTTCACCCTGAAACATGTCGCCGGCCTGAAGCCGGCGCTCGATGCCGCCATTTTTAGCGAACTCGGCGAGGACCTCGTCGACGCCATTCTGGCAGAGGCCGGCCGCTTCGCCAGCGAGGAGGTGGCGCCGCTCTATACGGTCGGCGACCGGCACGGCGCGGTGCTCAGCGGCGCTGCCGTCACTACCCCGCCCGGCTGGAAAGAACTTTATCGCCGCTGGATCGGCGGCGGCTGGAATGCGCTGTCCGCGCCGGAAGCGTATGGCGGCCAGGCGCTGCCGACCATGCTCGGCGTCGCCGCGCTCGAAATGTGGAACTCCGCCTCGATGGCGTTCGGCATCGCCCCGACGCTGACCATGGCCGCGGTCGAAGCACTCGACAAGCATGGCTCGCAGGCACTCAAGGCCAGATATCTGGAAAAACTGGTCTCCGGCGAATGGATGGGCACCATGAACCTGACCGAGCCGCAGGCAGGCTCGGATCTGAATGCCTTGCGAACCCGCGCCGAACCGGCCGGCGACGGCACCTACCGCATCTTCGGGCAAAAGATATTCATCACCTATGGCGAGCACGATTTCACCGACAATATCATCCATCTGGTACTGGCGCGGCTGCCGGACGCGCCGCCCGGCACGCGCGGCCTGTCGCTGTTCCTGGTGCCGAAATTCCTGGTTGGCGACGATGGCGCGCCGGGCGCACGCAACGACGTCTTCTGCTCCGGGCTGGAGCACAAATTGGGCATCCACGCTTCGCCGACCTGCACCATGATCTATGGCGATGGCTTCGAAGGCAGCAGGCCCGGCGCGATCGGCTGGCTGGTCGGCGAGGAGAACAAGGGCCTCGCCTGCATGTTCACCATGATGAACAATGCGCGCCTTGCCGTCGGCATACAGGGCGTCGCGGTCGCCGAGGCGGTGACGCAGAAGGCGCTCGCCTATGCAAACGACCGCCGGCAGGGCAAGGCGGCGAGCTATCGCGGTGCCGGCATGGCGCCGATCGTGCATCACCCCGACATCCAGCGCAGTCTTCTGACCATGAAGGCGCTGACCCAGATTGGCCGCGCCATCTGCTATTCCTGCGCCCACGCCATCGATCTCGCGTCGCGGAGCGAGGATGCAAAGCACTGGCAGGAGCGCGCCAATCTTTTGACGCCGCTGGCCAAGGCATTTTCCACCGATGTCGGCGTCGAGGTCGCCTCGCTCGGGCTGCAGGTGCATGGCGGCATGGGGTTCATCGAGGAGACAGGGGCCGCAGCACTTTATCGCGACGCGCGCATCGCGCCCATTTACGAGGGCACCAATGGCATCCAGGCGATCGATCTGGTGACGCGCAAGCTGCCGCTCGGCGGCGGCCGGCATGTGCATGGCTATATCGCCGAACTCAAGGCCGTCGCCGATGCGGTGCGAGCGTCGAACCTCGAAGGCTTCGGCCGCACCGCCGATCGCCTCGACCAGGCGCTCGACGACCTGTCACAGGCGAGCCGTTTCCTGCAAGACCTGCAAGCCGAAGGCCGTTCGGACGATGCGCTGGCCGGCGCCACACCCTATCTCAGGCTGATCTCGCTTGCCGCTGGTGGGACCTATCTGGCACGCGGCGCGCTTGCCGACCAAAGCCGCATCGCGCTGTGCCGTTTCTTCGCCGAGAACCTGCTTGGCGAAGTGGGCGCGCTGAAGGAGCGCGTCATCGGCGGCGCCGACAGCCTTGCCGTTGCCGCCAAGGCGCTGATTTCAGCCTGACGTTCGAGGAGGCCGAAATTCACAACGGCCCGAAATTCGCAAAGGACCAATCCGTGACAGAGCAAATCCTCGTCGAACGCCAGGGCGCCATCCAGATCATCCGTATCAACCGTCCGGACAAGAAGAACGCCCTGACCCGCGCCATGTACGCGACGATGTCTGCGGCTCTTGCCGGCGGCGACGCCGATCCGGCGATCCGCGTCCATGTCTTTCTCGGCGTGCCCGGCGCCTTCTCGTCCGGCAACGACCTTGCCGATTTCATGGTCGTCGCCTCGGGCGGCGAAGGCGGTACCGAAGTCTGGGATTTCCTGATGGCCCTGGCCAAAGTGGAAAAGCCGATGGTTTCCGGCGTCGACGGCATTGCGGTCGGTATCGGCACCACGCTCAACCTGCATTGCGACCTGACCTTCGCCACGCCGCGCACAATATTCCGGACGCCCTTCGTCGACCTCGGCCTTGTGCCGGAGGCCGGTTCGAGCCTGCTCGCACCGCAGATCCTCGGCCGGCAAGGCGCCTTCGCGCTGCTTGGCCTCGGCGAGGGCTTTTCGGCCGAGCGGGCGAAGGCCGCCGGGCTGATCTACGAGGTGGTCGGGGAGGGGGAACTCGAAGCATCGGCATTGACGGCGGCGGGCCAGATCGCGGCCAAGCCGCCGCAAGCGCTGAAGATCGCGCGCGACCTGATGCGCGGCTCGCGCGAGGCCCTTGTCGAGCGCATCGGCCAGGAAAGCGAGCATTTCCGCGAGCGGCTCAAATCCGACGAGGCCCGCGCGGCCTTGACGGCCTTCATGACCAGGAAAAAGGCCTAGACCATCTGGCCTTGTCTGGCATCGTGGACCCGCCGGCAGCAACCGGCGGGTTTCTTGCCATGATCTCTTTATCACATCGCCATTTTTTTACATTCGGCCTGGGCCTTTGCCGAAGACGTGTCGATCATGAATGTCTTGCCTTTGGCGTCGGTCATCAACATCATGCAATGCTTGATCGGTTTCGCCATTTTCATCATTTCGGCGCTCATCTTCGCGTCGGGCATCATGGTGCCCATATGTCCATCGGGCATGATCGCCATGACCTCCCCACCCTTCATCACTGTCATTGTCCCCATCGCGTCCTCCGCAAAGGCTTGCGAAGCGAAAAGGCAGGCAAGACCGGCCATCGTGACCAACCTGAGTGAATGCATTGCTTCCTCCTGAATTTGCGCCAGCGGCGCGTTGAGCCCTTCCCTGGTTCGTTCCGGCAAGCTGGAACGTTTCACGCACACGAGATCGTGATAGTGGGAATTGGAAGCACAAGGTCTCTGTAGCCCGGGGAGTTCTGGGTTGTTCGGCGCAGGCGCCATGGCCTGACCTGGGTGCCAAGCGACTCACAAGGCCTGGGGCCACCTCTGGGCGGCGTGCACATTCCCTTGGTTCACTATGCATGGTTCGTCAGGAACCATTCAACCGTCACCGGTGCTCGGTCGCGATCCGGATGCCGAGCCCGATCAGCACCATTCCGGTCACGCCCTCGATGACGCGGCGGATCGACGGCCGGCGCAGGAAATCGCCTGCCTTGGCGACGACCGTTGCGTAAAGCGTCAGCCAGGCAAAGGTCATGACGGCGAAGACTGCCCCCAGGCCGAGCAGCGCAGTGAAGATCTCTCCACCGGGGGGCACGAATTGAGGCAGAAGGCTGGCGAAGAACACGGCCATCTTCGGATTGCCGAGATCGCTGATCAGGCCTTGGCGAAAGGCGTTTGCTGCCGTCATCCGCCGTGCTGGTGTGGTGAAAGCCGCCTCGTGCTGTTGGGGCGGCCGCAACGCCTCCTGCAGTGCCTTGACGCCAAGATAAACGAGATAGGCAGCACCGGCATATTTGACGGCAAGAAACAGTGGCTCCGAAGCGACAAGCAGGGCGACGATACCGGCGCTGGTGGCCAGTGCCCAGATCGTCTGGCCGCTGGAGATGCCGAGCGCCGTGAACACGCCGCCTGCGCGTCCGCCAAGCAGCGCGTTGCGAATGGTGATGGCGGTATCCGGCCCGGGTGTTGCGATGACAACAAACGAGACGCCAAGAAATGCCAGGAACAGGCTCATGGGTCACTCCTGCGATTGGAACAGCGCGGCGTCGTCCCCTAGGGATAAAGCCTCACCTTGTCCCAGCCGCTCTCGGCGTTGCGCGAAAACACGACACGGTCGTGCAGCCGGAACGGACGGTCATGCCAGAACTCGATGGTCTGCGGCACGATGCGGAAGCCCGACCAGTGTTTTGGCCGCGGGATGTCGCCGATCGCGTGGCGCGCCGTATATTCGGCGACCGCCTTTTCCAGCGCGAAGCGGCTTTCCAGCGGCCGCGACTGTTTGGAGGCCCAGGCGCCGATGCGGCTGCCGCGCGGACGGGTCGCATAATAGGCATCGGCTTCGGCGTCTGTGACGATCTCCACCGGGCCGCGCGCCCGCACCTGCCTGCGCAACGATTTCCAATGGAAGCAAATCGCCGCTTTCATGCTTCCAAGAATCTCGCGGCCCTTGGCGCTCTCGAGATTCGTGTAGAAGACAAAGCCGCCCTCGTCGAAGCCCTTGAGCAGCACCATGCGCACGTTCGGCATGCCCTCGGCGTCGACCGTCGCCAGCGCCATTCCGTTGGGGTCGTTGATCTCGCTCTTCGTAGCGTCGTCGAGCCACGCCGCAAAAAGCCGGAACGGCTCCGCCGCCTCGGTAAAGTCACCGCTTGTTAACCCGGTTTCGCTCATAGTTTTCCCAAATTTGTCGCCGGCTGGGGAGATTGCCGATTGTCGCGTATCGCGCAAGCTTTTGACAGTGGGCAATGGAGCGTTATCGCTTCGGCCAGCGTCAAAGCCATGATCGTGACAATCATTCTTCCGCTTGCCGCCTGTGGCGGGGGCGGCTTCAGCCTGGAGCAGGCGGAGGTGGACCGCTCGATACTGACCTCGAGCACGCCGGCCTCAGTCACGCCGCTCGATCAGGACCGCGCTTCCGACCAGGCCACGATCCGCAACGCCGTGTCCTCGGCCGACGTCGAGCAACTGGCCGGGCAGGCCGTTCCCTGGGCGAATGCCGACACCGGCTCGCGCGGCTCCATCACCGAGCTCGCGGAATTCAGGGCTAACGGCGAGACATGCCGCCGCTTCACCGCGTCACGCGAAAGCTTCGACGGCGTCGCGCTGTTCAAAGGCGAAGTATGCCTGGCCGGCGGCAGCTCCTGGCGAATGCAGGACTTCAAGGCGCTCTGATTTTCCGCCGGTGATATAGTGGTAAGCCACTGGAATTTCTTCCTATGCAAGCGCATATAGGAGGCGATCATGGAACCACTCCTTCTCCAGGGCAGTAAGCATGCGCGACCCCTATGAGGTGCTGGGCGTTGCCAAGAACGCATCGGCCAAGGACATAAAATCGGCGTACCGGAAGCTCGCCAAGAAGTATCATCCGGACCAGAATCCGGATCCCAAGGCAAAGGAGCGTTTTGCCGCCGCCAACCAGGCCTACGAGATCGTCGGTGACGAGAAGAACCGGGCGGCTTTCGATCGCGGTGAGATCGACGCCGAAGGCAAACCGCGGTTCCAGGGGTTCGAAGGCGCGACTGGCGGCGCCGATCCTTTCGCCGGTTTCCGCCGGCAGCAAGGGCCGGGCGGCGCGCATTTCGAATTCCGCACCGGCCGTCCCGGCGGTGATCCGTTCGACGGCAACAGCGACATCTTCAGCCAGATCTTCGGCGATGCTTTCAGCCAGCAGCGCGGTGCCGGCATGGGCGCCGGCCGCCGGATGCCGACGGCAGCCGACCTCAACGTGACGCTGGACGTCACCATCGAGGAGGCCGCAACCGCGGAGAAGGTGACGGCGATGTTCCCTGACGGCCGCAAGATGGCGGTCAAGTTGCCGGCCTATGTCGAGGACGGTCAGACCATCCGGTTGAAAGGCCAGGGTGAGCAAGGACCGGGGCAGCCGGGCGATGCACTGGTCAAGATCCGCTTCCGCCGGCACCCGCGCTACCGCGTCGAGGGCCGCGACCTGCATGTCGACCTGCCGGTGGAACTGGCCGATGCGGTGCTTGGCGCCAAAGTGGCGGTCGAGACCCCGACCGGCAGGATTGCGGTCAATGTCCCCCCTTGGTCGAGTTCGGACAAGGTTCTGCGGCTGAAGGGCAGGGGCCTGCCGGAAAAAGCCGGCGGTCACGGCGACCTCTACGCGCATGTGCGGCTGATGCTGCCGGGAGGCGGCGACGCCGAGCTCGAGGCGCTGATGCGCCGGCGAAAGGGCTGACGGTCGAAAGGCCAGCGCTTGATACCATGTGTGAAAAGCGTGCACTCCCGGGTGAGCATGCCCGCGACCATACGGATCACAATGGAAAGGGAACCTCGTGGATGGCCTGGGAAACTGATGGCATCAAACCTAGGCGCACAGGAACATCATAGAGCCTGCCGCCGCCAAACCGAGGCTTGGTAGGACGAAGTCCAGGTACAAACACTCGTGCAACAGGCGATTCGGCGTTGTGCGTCAGGTTGACCGCGAAGATCTCAAGTTCCTGCTCGTGGCAGATGTCGAGGCAATAGTTCCAATCCAGTCGCAACTCGGCCGACGAGGCCTGAACTGCTGAATTGCCGGAAAGGTGAGGAAGGCGGTGAATGTTCTCGTCCATGTGCCACCGATAGAGGTGCAGCGCGCCGGGGGTAAAGGCCGCCGTGCCGGACGTATCGGCATTCCGTTTGAGCAGGGTAAGGTTCGCCTCACATTCCGCAAGTTCCCCCACCGCGCGCCGGGCCGCCTCCGACATGGATCGTCCGGCCGCGAATCCGAACGCAATCGCGCCACCCCCGATGTGATGAGAAATTGCAGCGACAATGGGGATGGGCAGGTCAAGCGTCAGGAGCAGAAGCCGCAATTCGCGGTTCTGCGTCTGCAGCCAGTCGGCGTATTGGGACGCCAGTCCATCCGACAGCGAAGTCAGGTCTATCCGAGGCAGAACCAGCCGATTGTACCACCATATGGCTGTTGCATCGCGCTCCACGACTTCGCAGAAGCCGCGCACGACCGCGTCCTCTATGCTCGATCCCCTCGCAAGACCATTGGAGTCCGCCGGGGGCAGACCTGATGACTCATTGTTGGGATACCCGAGAAAGCACAATCCCGCAGGCACCCAGGCCTCGCTCGTGCTGAAGCGCGGATCGCTCCGGATCCAGTCCAGCGGCTGCGACCTGTGCCAGCGGATCGGGACCGCGCGGCTATCATCGATGTTTTTGTTCCAATGCAGCCGCTCGCGATACTGCGCATCACTGAAAAGTGTGAGTGCAGGCGGCTCGATCACGCGCCCGCGTAATTCGCCGGCGCGGGCGCGTGAGAGTCGCTCATGAGGAATCATCTGGGCGAAATAGGTTTCATCGGCCTCATACCCGCAGGCGGTTGCCGCCTCCTGGGTGGTGTTGCCCCACCCTGACACAAAACGAGAAGGTCTGGCCCCTCGGACGGGACCGACCGCGACCGTGATCGGGCATCCGAGCGTGGGATCGGTGATCACGATGGGGCCGTAAACCAGGCTTGACCCGCCGGCCCCTGCCTCGGACCCCTGCCGCTCCGGCATTATGGACCCTTCACCCAAGCACGGCCCTCACTGTTCAATCCTCTACACCAAATGCTCATTCGCACGCTGACACGCACTGGAGTATGATGCAAACTCCTGCGAGACGCTTCGATATCGTCAAGCCGACGTTGAACATAATATAACCCGCCGAGGGAGAGAATGAACGCGGGCGACAGCAATCTTCAGCGACGTCTGACGGCTATCCTGGCTGCTGACATGGTCGGTTACTCGTCGCTGATGGCCCGCGACGAAGAGCGCACCTTCGCGCTCGTCAAACATCTCATGCAGGACGAAATAGAGCCTAGGATCACGCAGCACCGGGGACGGGTTGTGAGAACGACCGGAGACGGGATGCTCGCCGAGTTTCCAAGCGCTTTCGGAGCCGTGCAGTCAGCAGTGGAAGTCCAGGAACTGCTTGTCGGCCAGTCTTCGGGGAAGGCTAGCCAGGAAATTTTTCTCCGGATTGGGATCAACTTCGGTGATATCATTGTCGATACCGATGGCGATGTGTTTGGAGATACCGTCAACATAGCCGCGCGCCTCGAACAGTTCGCAAGCCCGGGCGGTATTTGCCTTTCCGGAAAGGTGCACGACGAAGTTCGCGACAAAATTAATCTTCCGTTTGAATATTGCGGCGAACAGCATCTCAAGAACATTCCACGCCCGATTTCCGTATACTCGTTGTTCCAAAAGCCCAAAGGGCTGCCACCTGCATCGACTGCGCAGGTGGCTGGTCCGAGCAAGCCCTCCATCCTCGTTCGCCCGTTCAAGAGCGCGGGCGACGTCCAACCCTATTTCAGTGGCGGCTTCACCGAAGATATCGTCACGGAACTGACGCGCTTTACTCAGTTTACGGTTGCGTCCCATTATACGTCGACGCGGCTCAAGGATGTGGACCTGGTCGCGGATAGCGGCGTGGATTTCGTCATCGAAGGCGGCATCCGCCGCATGGGCCGGCGAATGCGCATTACATGCGAGCTGGTCGACGCAACCTCGGGCGAGTGCTTGTGGGCCGAGCGCTACGACGGGGACGAGCAGGACATCTTCGATGTCCAGGACGAACTGATCGGGAAGATCGTCGGGACCGTTATCGGCCGTCTTACGGCCGCCGGCGCCGAGAAGGCGCGGCGTAAACCACCTGCCAATCTCGCGGCCTATGAGTGCGTGCTTCGGGGCAATGCCCTGCCCCTGGGCGACATCGCGGCCGAAATGGAGGCTCGACAATGGTATCAGCGGGCGATCGAGCTCGATCCATCCTACGGGCGCGCGTACGCCAAGCTCGCCCACTATAAACAGCTTGAATGGTTTCGCGACATGGGGCCGTCGGATGCGGTGCTTGCCGAGGCTTATGACATCGCCAAAAAAGCGGTGGCGCTTTCCCCCAATGATCCAGTCTGCCTGAACATACTGGGCTGGGTGCTCCTCCACCGTCGTGATTTCGACGTCGCATCTCAGCTATACACACGCGCGCTCGAACTCAATCCGCACGATCCCGAGCAGGTCTCCTATCAAGGGACTTATCAAACATTTGCCGGCGAGCCCCAAAGCGCCTTGGACTGGTTCGAACGGGCGCGAGTGCTCGATCCCCTGTACGAGCCTTCATGGTATTGGCCGTTCCGCGGTCTTGCCCATTTCATTGCCCACCGTCCGGACAAGGCAGTTGTCGATCTGGGCCGCTCGTCCACCATGCCGACCTGGGTTAAGGTCTATCTGGCTGCAGCGAACGCCCTGCTTGGCCGAAGCCAAGAGGCGAAGAGCTACACGTTGCTGGTTCTGCGTGGCGCACCGGAGTTCTCCCGGCGGCGGTTCGCCACCAAGGAACCTTACAAGCTGGACGGAGACCGCAACACGCTGCTCAACGGCATGCGGGAAGCGGGATTGCCCGAGTAGGGACTGGCGACTATCTGCAGCCGAAGAGCACGGCCGTGGCTAGCTCGTCATGGTAGTGCCTGCCCTGGGCATATTTGTGATAGTCGTGGAGATAATCGATCAGATCGCCGCGGGTCAGGACCCCCCTCGGCACCTGGGGCACCACCACATTGATCAAGTTCGGTTCGTCCACGTGAACTTCGACAGACACTCCCGTTTCCACGATGTCTTCCAGCACGATCTTGAGATCACGCTTCAGGTCCGCATAGGCGGCAGCATCCGGGATCGCGTCGCCCCCGTCGAGAGGGTCATCCTCGTATTTTATGGGCTGCCCATTCAGATCTTCTATCGTCAGTGTCTGTGAATGTGGCGCTGTTCCGGCGGCGGCGGTCCGGACCCTAATGTTGCCGATGGCACGGCCTGCTTCCGGCCGAAGTCTGATAGTATCACCGACGGCGAAAATCTGCCGATCAATGGTAATTGTTAGGGGATCTGTTGAATCCATGGACAAGATACGTGACGAGGCCGGCAAAAGCTTGAGCCAGGCCCCTACGATCGCTGCGCCGATCTCTTGGACTTGCCGACCTGGCTTCAATTCTGCCCTGGGCATCGCCGAGGCTCCCCTCCGAGGTCAATGCAAATAGCCTAAACGCATTTTGCATCTGTCGCAAGCAATGCGCAGGCGGCATGCTCCCATCGACTCGATGTTTTCATGGACAGAAAGCCGTATTGGGAGCATTCTGATCCTCGCGGTATCAGTAACGACAGCCGGAGGGTGTACGAATGATACTTGCTCAACTTCGTGTGCTGTTGCTCGGCTGTCTCCTCGCCGTTGTCGGAACAGTGAGACCGGAAGCGTCAAGCGAGGAGGGCCTAACCGACAGCGGTGACATCGAAAAGACTTTCATCGTCGACATCGCCAGGGCGGCGGAGTTACGCAAGGATATCGGCGCGCTGAACAAGTTCATCGCAGGCAAGGGCAAGCTGGAAGCGGTGGATATGCCGGATATCGGTATCAGCATCGTGACGGGGACCTTTTCCGAGAGCGAGATCGAAGAGCTGCGCTCCAGGGGATATGAGGAGCCGGATCCTTTCGTGGTGAACCTGTTCGATGGTGCCAGCTGCGAGGGGCCGGAACTCCTGGGCATCTCGCCGACTGCGGACGTTGTCCCTCCCAGCGTCTGCAGGGTCGTCGGGTCACCACAGCCGGTGGCTTCAGGATCGCCCACCGTATGGATCATCGACAGCGGAGTGGATTGGAACGTTGTCACCGCCGGGCTCCTCAAGGTTCAGGAAGCCATCGATTGCACGAGCAGCCCATGCCAGACCGTGTCGAGCCTCGACGACACGGTAGGGCACGGGACGATGGTGGCAGCAATTATCGGCGGAAAGCGTGTCAAGCAGGGCGAACAGTATATAGGTCTGGTTGGTGTCAGCCCCGACGCCCCGCTCAAGATCGTAAAGGCCTTCAGTAAGCTGAAGACCGAAATTTTCGGCCCGCCTCTTCTCGCGCTTCGCTATGTTCGGGACAACGCGGTCGCCGGGGATATTCTGAACGTGAGTTGGGGTGCATTATATCTGGAGAGCACCAGACGCGGAAGCACGTTGCAAGATCTTAAGTTTCTCGACGCCCTTCTTTATCAGATCGCCGACCGTCAGGTGCGCGTTGTGATAGCTGCGGGCAACCCCCGGGAAGACGAAGAGGGTCCTTGGGTACAGTCTTATTTCCCGGCCAATGCGGCGACTTATTTTTCGCCTGTGACGACAGGAAACAAGGTGGGAGCGATATACAGCGCGTCGGCTTCCAACAGCGAATATATTCAGGTGGCAACTCCTGGGAAATGCCAAGGCATCAGCAACGCCTGGTGCGACACGCTATGGCGCAGGGGGGCATTCGGCGCGTCCTATGCTGAACCGGGCGTCAATGTCCTGTCACTGTGGAAGAGCCGAAAGAGCGGCAAGCTCCGGAGGAACATCTGTTCGGGCACATCTTTCGCAGCCCCGGCACTTGCCGGTCTTTTGGTTCGCAATGCGCAGCCGACTAACAAGGCTTTGACAACGGGAAGTCTTATCCCGAATACGGATCTGCTAGGGTATATGACCGCGGGTACGCCGGTGAACCCAAGTTCGGACGAGCCTAAATGCAACTGACCCGAAGGGCAGCGCTGCAAGGTTTGGCCTTGGCGTCCGCGTTCGGTAGCGTGCGTCTGGCCGGTGCCTCGCTTGTGGACGAAGATCCTCGCCTTCTGCTCGTCCACGTGCGTGGCGGACTAGATGCATTAGCTGCCGTGCCGCCCTACGG
Organism: Mesorhizobium sp. WSM4828; assembly: GCF_055811175.1. Taxonomy (NCBI): domain Bacteria; kingdom Pseudomonadati; phylum Pseudomonadota; class Alphaproteobacteria; order Hyphomicrobiales; family Phyllobacteriaceae; genus Mesorhizobium; species Mesorhizobium sp. WSM4828. Next base: position 336,857 of record NZ_JBVVQK010000001.1, read on the forward strand.
CGATCCGCATTTTGCTTCGGCGCGCGGGCCCCTCGTGCCTTTCCCGAACTCCGGCGTCGCCGAGATGCTCAAGCTCGATGGGCTCTTCGCGCTTCATCCGGCGCTCGGGCCCCTCCTGCCCTACTACTCGTGCGGCGAGTTGCTCATCGTGCCCGCGACCGCCATTCCGGATGCGGGCCGGTCCCACGCGGCCGCCCAGGCGACGCTGTTCGACGGCGATATCGACGGCGGCAGCGCCGGATGGCTCGACCGGGCTTCGTCTGTACTGTCGCGCCGGCAGAAGCCGGTGTGGCGGGCCAGACCGGCCGATCGATCGATGGACATGCTGGCCGATCTTGCGCTGGCCAATCCTCGGCTCGACTTCGTCCGTCTCTGCACCGAGGGCACTTGGCCGTCCGGCGCAAAGGCCGGCGAAAGCCTTCTGGAACAACATGCCGCATGCGACGCGGCTCGCTTCGGCGACGCGGCCAGGAGCGCGGCGCTTGCCCTGTCAGCTACGGGCGGACCGCGAATCGCGATGCTCGAGGTGGCCGGCTTCGACACGCATGTGGCGCAGGGAGCGGACTTCGGAAGGCTGGCGCGGAGTTTGAATGGGCTGGCGCAGGGTCTCGTTGCATTTGCCCAAGCGTCCGGGCCTGCCTGGAACAGGACTGCGGTGCTGGTGGTCACGGAGTTCGGCCGTTCCGTGGTGCCCAACACCGACGGCGGCACTGATCACGGCGTCGCGAGTGTCACCTTGTTAATGGGTGGCGCCGTTGCCGGCGGGCGAGTAGGCAATCGCTGGCCAGGTCTTGCTCGAGACCTGCTTCATGGCGGCACAGACTTGGCTGCTACGACGGACGTACGATCGATCATAAAGGGCGTGCTGACGGAACACCTGCGTCTTTCTGACCGAGCAGTGGCTAAAATTTTCCCAGGCGCTGCCGGGATACCGGCGATGCGTGGACTGTTTATCAGGAGCCGTTGTCCAGGCGGAGACTGCTTCGATGTGATCTCCAGCGCGGTTTAGCTTCTTATCCGCGTTTTCGTCGGCTACGGGGCACGTCGAACTGCAATACGCGACGCCTAATCTTAAGTGGCCGCTTCTAAGAAGCTTCCGGAATGACGGCTATTGTGAAGGGTTTCGAATGCCGGCCTCCAGCGCGGTCGCCTATAATGTCCAGTTTAAGGCAATGGCCGAGCTGACTTGAATGCCGAGACGAGGCGCAAAGCGGTCGTCCACGGCCCAAACCATGGAAGTTGTCTTGAGTCATGGCGTGACGTCGGCTGACTAACGAACTTCCCCCAAAGGGTCATCTTCCGCCGTGCCACACCGATACCAAGTGTCCGATCTTTCCACTGGCCCACGACTGCAAGGTCAACGTGCTACAGCATTCTTTGCGCGTCCAAAGGATGCGCGGCTCTGTAGACCAACAGCTTTGTCCCCCGAACTGTCCGCTTTGAACGCTTGAAGGGGCACTGTGGCTGTGCGATAGGCACTCCACGAAGTAGAGAACCTTGCGGAGAGCGCTGACATGGCGGGTGGACGGGGCCTTATGGCCGGCAAGCGCGGCCTTATCCTTGGCATCGCCAACAATCGCTCGATCGCTTACGGCATCGCCAAGGCCTGTGTCGACCACGGCGCCGAGATCGCGCTGACCTATCAGGGCGAGGCGTTCAAGAAACGCGTCGAGCCGCTTGCGGCGGAACTGGGCGCGCATGTCGCCGGCCATTGCGACGTGACCGACCCGGCCAGCCTCGATGCGGTGTTCGCCGATATCGCCAGCCATTGGGGCAAGCTCGATTTCCTCGTCCACGCCATTGCCTTCTCCGACAAGGACGAGCTGACCGGCCGCTATGTCGAGACGACGCGCGACAATTTCCTGCGCACCATGGATATTTCGGTCTATTCCTTCACCACCATCGCCAAACGTGCCGAGGCGCTGATGACCGAGGGCGGCTCGCTGCTGACGCTGACCTATTACGGCGCGGAAAAGGTAATGCCGCACTACAACGTCATGGGTGTCGCCAAGGCGGCACTCGAAGCCAGCGTGCGCTATCTGGCCGTCGATCTCGGCGCCAAGAAGATCCGTGTCAACGCGATCTCCGCCGGCCCGATCAAGACGCTTGCCGCATCCGGCATCGGCGACTTCCGCTATATCCTGAAGTGGAACGAATACAATTCGCCATTGAAGCAGACGGTCACGCAGGAGGAAGTTGGCGATTCCGGCGTTTATTTCCTGTCCGACCTTTCGCGCGGCGTCACCGGCGAGATCCATCATGTCGATTCCGGCTATCATGTCGTCGGCATGAAGGCGGTCGATGCGCCGGATATTTCGACCGTCAAGGACTGACGTCGCCGCCTGACCTCTTCCGGAAGACCTGATGTACCCGCTCGTCTATATCGTGCGCCACGGCCAGACGGCGTGGAACGCCGAGGCCCGGCTGCAGGGGCAGGCCGATACCGACCTCAACGAGCTTGGCCGCGAGCAGGCTAGCCGCAACGGGCGCAGGCTGGCCGAACTCATCGACAAGCCCGACGATTTCGACTTTGTCGCCAGCCCGATGCGGCGCACGCGCGAGACGATGGAGCGCCTGCGCGCGGCGATGAAGCTCGATCCGCACGCCTATCGTACCGAGCCGCTGCTCGTAGAATTGAGCTTTGGCGACTGGCAGGGTTTCACCTTTGCCGAACTCGAGGCGAACAATCCCGGTTCGACCAGGCAACGCCGCCTCGACAAATGGAATTTCCAGCCGCCGGGCGAGGGCGCCGAAAGCTACCAGATGCTGCTCGAACGGGTGAAGCCGTGGTTCGACGCGCTCGATCGCCAGACGGTCTGCGTGACCCATGGTGGCGTCATGCGCGCGCTGTTCCGCTTCGTGCTGGGGATGTCCGAACAAGATGCGGTCAGCATGGAAGTGCCGCAGGACCGCCTGCTCAGGCTGGACGGCCGGCGCCTGGAGTGGCTTGAGGGGTCAAACTCTTAACGATCAGCCCCTTCACAGGCATTGAAGGCAAGTCGGGACGATGCAAGGTGACCCGACCTCCAGATGGCGAGCCGCGAATAGCCGCTTTGCGCCGCATATCAGCCGCTCAGCATCCCCTCGCCATTGCCTGAAAGCGGACGTCGTCGACAGCGAAGTTCCGTTCGAGGGTACGCAAGGAGCGGCACTCGGTCTCAACTAATCGGGCGACTGCTGCCAGTTGGATTGCCTTGGCCCGTTCCATTTGCCGCTGGCCGCCAGGTCCAGCAGAGTTTCACGGCATAGGCCTCGACCGTCAGCGATTCAGCTGGCAAGTATCATTCTGTCATTTTGCGGCATCAAGCTCGGCGGGAAAGAGCTAGTTCGGCTGATGCGTGTCTTCTGAGGTGTGCGACCATACGCCTCTCGGTATACCTTCGAAAAATGCGATGCCGATACAAATCCGCACGCGACAGCGATGTCGACAATCGGCAGTTTGGTCTGAATAAGGAGCCCATCGGCATGCTCAAGTCTCAAATTCATGTAGTACCTAGCCGGCGAACAGCTGAACTCATTTCGGAACAACCGCTCAAGCTGCCGACGCGAGAGACGAGTAGCGGCAGCCAAAGCGCCCATTGGAATCGGATCTGCGAGATTTTCTTCCATCCTCCGAACAACATGCAGTACCACCTCGTTACATGGCCCTAGTCGTTTTGACAGAGGCAACCTCTGCCGAGCTGTTGCCCCCCGAATCTGGTCGGCGACGAGATGTTGACATACCCGCGCAAACACATCCTCCCCGAAGTCTCGGCCGATGATGCAGGCCATCATGTCTATCGAAGAGGCGCCTCCCGCCGAGGTGTAAATGTCTCCATCGATCTCGTAGATACCCAGACTGACGTTAACCCAAGTGTTATGCTCAACGAACGCGGGAAAATTCCGCCAATGAATGACGCATCTGCGGCCTTCAAGCAGGCCTGCCGTTGCTAGCACCTGAGCGCCGGAGGATAGCGCAGCGAGAACAACGCCGCGATGACTGCATTCTCGCAGCCACGCATCCACTGCACGATCGCGATACCTGTCAACATTAGGACCTGAGCAGACAATCACTTTGTCTGGACGCTTGCCGCCAACCAGGTAGGATCTCTCGCGATAAATCGAATTGACCGTCTGAATATCCAGACCGCAGCTTGCCCTGACGTCACTCCCGTCTGCAGAGAGAAGCCTCCAACTGTAAGCCTGGTAGCCCAAGACCAGGTTCGTAAGGCGGAACACCTCAAGCGCGCCTCCGAACGACAGAATATCGAACTCCGGTACCAGATAAAAAACTACATCTCGGGGTACGGTGTTTAAGTTGGCCACAGTTTCCCCTGGCATTTAAATCAGTTGGCCTTTTCCAAGCTCGACATAGATCCCGCAGGGTGTCGCTGGCAGCATCCGGTGTCCGCTGCGGCGGTAACAGGACTGGCTCGTCGACCGATCGATGAGCTGGAGCCGGACGGTCAACTTGGAAGGGACGCATACTGCGTGGCTATTGGAGCATGTCGGCGAGTTCGAGCAGGTTCTTCGCTTTGTAGTCCCAGCCGTCCTGTGCCTTCTGGTTACCTACCTTGGATGGGTCTTCAGCATTGGCGCGAACGATGTAGGCGGTCTTCAATCCGCAACGACGGGCCGCTTCCAGGTCGTAGTCATGCGCCGCCACCAGCATGGCATTCTCCGGCTGGACCTCGAGCAACTCGCAGGCCCGCAGGTAGACCTGCGGCATAGGCTTGTAAGCCTGAGACATATCGGCGCCAACGATAAAATCCCACGGCAGATTATTGAATTTCGACACGTTCACCAGAAGCCGGGCGTGTCCATCGGACAGCGGAGCGATTATGAAACGCGACTTTAAGCGAGAAAGACCTTCGCCCAAGTCCGGCCAGGGCTTCAGGCGGTGCCAAGACAGATTGAGGTCTTCAAGTTCCTCCGGTGGCAATGATGCGGAGGACAAGCCGAATTCCTCGAGGCTGGCAACGAGATTTTCTCTGTTTACCTGATCGAGGGAAACGAATGATCGCTCACCTGCCCGGATCGGGTCGACTGAAGCGTCGTAGCGTCCTACCCACGCGTCGGCAAAACGAGCAGGGTCTATGCGGCCAAGGTTGTGGCGTTTCAGAAACTCTCCGACCTCGGCCGTGATGCTGCCACGCCAGTCGACCATCGTCCCCAGGACGTCAAAGAACAGAACTTCAATATTACGCACGTTTTCTCCTTACGCCGTGAAGTCCAGGGCTAGCCGCGATATGAAGGGTCGTTTCTGTCCAATTGCCGCTTCAAGTAGTCGAAGTGCGCGAATGCCTGGTCATTGTAGGGAAGCCAGCCATCGGCTGTCTTCTGGGCGAGGTCGTCGGACATGACATTCAGAGGCTGGCCAGTTGAATATGCGAGCACAAGGATCTTGGCCGCGCGCTCTACGAAATAGAGGTCTTCAAAAGCCTCGGCGACTGTTCGGCCCGTGACCGTGACACCATGGTTGCCCATGATGATGACGCTCTTGTTGCCGAAAGCAGCCGCCAAGCGTTGCCCTTCGGCGGCATCGTCAGCAATACCGCCGAAGCCGAGATCAAACCCGAGCTTGCCAAAGAAACGGGCCGTGTTCTGGTCGACAGGCTTCATGTCAGGATCTTTCAGGCTGGCTAGCGCCGTCGTATACGGCGGATGGCAATGCAGCATAACCCTGACTTCCGGGCGCGCGCCGTGCACGGAACCGTGGATCGTCCACGCGGAAGGATCTGGAGCGTCAGGCCGAGTCATCACCTCGCTGTCGCCAGCGTTAAGAACCAAGAGATCGCTCGCCCGAATCTCCCCGAAGTGCCGCCAGCGTGGGTTCATGAGAAATTTCTTCCCGTCAGCGGAAAGTGCGGCACTGAAATGATTTCCCACCGATTCATGCCAATCGAACTGAGCTGCCAGACGAAAGGCTGCAGCAAGATCGACCCGAAGCGACTGTGTTTCTTCCGCAGTCAGTTCGGAGGGATGGGGATGGGCGTTCATGAACTCGCTCTGGTTAAGGTGTGCTTATATTGTAACTGTGGATCGGCCCTCGCTAGTTGCGATAATTGCGTTATTTGATTAGGTTTGGAAGATCTGAAAGTCTAATCTGACATAAGCAAGGGATTATGATATTGCGTCGACATCTCCCTCCCCTCCGGCTTCTGACAGCCTTTGAAACCGTGGTTCGTGCCGGCGGTGTCCAGAGCGCGGCGGCGGAGTTGAATGTCACGCAGCCCGCCGTCAGCCAAGCGCTTCGGAATCTCGAGGACCACATCGGCACGAAGCTGCTCGATCGACGGATGCGTCCTTCTGCGTTGACAGACGCAGGCCGGGTTCTGCTTCACGCAGTTTCGGACGGAATGGATCGGATCGAGAGCGCAATCGGAAAAATTAGAGCACTAGAGCGAAGCGAGCAGAACGTCGTTACGATCGCTTGCACCGTCTGTACTGGCACATATTGGCTAATGCCACGTTTGGCGACGTTCTACGCTCGACACCCCGACATTATTGTCCGGGTTGTACCAACATCCGGCAGCCCGCAGTTTACGCCCGAAGCCGACCTGGTGATTCGCTATGGGGCGGGCGACTGGCTTGATGGCAAATGCGAACCGCTGTTCGATGAGCGCTTGATCCCAGTCTGTAGCCCGAAGGCCGTTGAACGGCTCGGCTCTGGCAATTTCGGGCAAGCTACCCTCCTCCACGTTAATGCCGACGAGGAATTTTCGCCAGGCTGGGACGAATATTTCGACGCGGTCGGTCTACCGCATGACCGGGAAGGAGATCTCTCATTTGACAATCACGTTCAGGCAACTCAGGCTGCGCTAGCAGGGATGGGAGTGATGCTCGGATGGATTGCGAACACCGGTGACCTTGTCCGGGAAGAGCGGTTGGTGATCTTCCGCAATCAGTCCATCATCCCCGGTGGCGCCTACTACTTAATGAGCCCGTTGCAGAGCCCGAGCAAGCCCGCGTCCGAACTATTGGCGTCTCACCTGCGGACTTGCGTGGCCGCCTCGTAAATACGGTCATGAGCTGAATGGCTACTTTGCCAACTAGATGCTCGAAAGATGCCAGTCCGCTCCCGGCTCATTTCAGCCGTTCAGTGACAAGCATTCCTATGCCGTTCAGAGCGCTATGTGCTCGTTTCCACCCGCCGGCTTCGGGATGGATCGGCCGGAAAGACTCTACTCGGTCGATCCGGTGTCCGGCAGTTCCATGTCGGTGACGACGTTCTCGCCATTGGTCACGTCATAGGCGAGGACGATGTCCATGCCTGGCTTCAGCGCATCGAGATCGGTTTCGGCGTTCAGCTTGTAGGACTTGCCGTCGTCCAGCGTCAGCGTCAGCGCGTCCTTGTCGACCTTCTTGATCAGGCCTTCGGTCTGGCCGGCGAAGGCGGCGGTGGAAATCAACAGCGTGGCGGCAACAGCGCCAATCAGGATACGCATCATCGTCCTCTTTAATCATTGCCGGTACAGCGGCTCGGTCCAACGGAACGGAACTGAGCAGAAACCAATCGAATGTGTCAAAACTAAATCCGCGGGATCACAGTTTGACCACTGTGGAAAACGCCAATAGAAGGCAGGCGACAGCGCCGCGCGTCCTCCTGGACGCGCAAAGGACGCTGTAGCACTTTTGATTTTGTGCATGATCCTTTCCGAAAATCGCTCCGATTCTCGGGGTCATGCGCTAGGCCGGCTCCGACGCCGGCAGGGCTGGTTCCATGTCGCACAACACGTTCGGCCATCTTTTCCGCGTCACCACCTGGGGCGAAAGCCATGGGCCGGCGCTGGGCTGCGTCGTCGACGGCTGTCCGCCCGGCATCCGCTTCACTCGCGACGAGATCCAGGCCGAACTCGACAAGCGCCGCCCCGGCCAGTCGCGTTTTGTGACGCAGCGTCGCGAACCGGATGAGGTCAAGGTCCTGTCCGGCTTCATCCTCGATGAGGACGGTGAGACGATGATCACCACCGGCACTCCGGTGTCGATGCTGATCGAGAATGTCGACCAGCGCTCCAAGGACTATGGCGACATCGCCCGCCAGTTCCGGCCGGGCCATGCCGACTACACTTACGAGGTCAAATACGGCCTGCGTGATTACCGCGGCGGCGGCCGCTCCTCGGCGCGTGAGACGGCGGCGCGGGTGGCGGCCGGGGCGCTTGCCCGCAAGGTCGTGCCAGGCATGGTGGTGCGCGGCGCGCTGGTGTCGATGGGCGATAAATCGATCGATCGCGCCAATTGGAACTGGAATTTCGTCGGCGACGCCGAAAACCCGTTCTTCACGCCCGATCCGGCGTCCGTCGCCGTCTTCACCAAATATCTGGACGGCATCCGCAAGGCCGGCTCCTCGGTCGGTGCGGTCATCGAGATCGTCGCCGACGGCGTGCCGGCGGGGCTTGGCGCGCCGATCTATGCCAAGCTCGACCAGGACATCGCGGCCGGCCTGATGTCGATCAACGCCGTAAAGGGTGTCGAGATCGGCAACGGTTTCGAGGCCGCCCGTATCACCGGCGAGGAGAATGCCGACGAGATGCGCATGGGCAATGACGGCAAGCCGGTCTTCCTGTCCAACAATGCCGGCGGCATCCTCGGCGGCATCTCGACCGGCCAGGCGATCGTCGCGCGTTTCGCCGTGAAGCCGACCTCGTCGATCCTGACGCCGCGAAAGTCGATCGACAAGGACGGTAACGACGTCGAGATCATGACCAAGGGCCGGCACGATCCATGCGTCGGCATCCGCGCCGTGCCGATCGGCGAGGCGATGGTTGCCTGCGCCATTGCCGATCATTATCTGCGTCATAGGGGACAGACAGGGAAGGCAGTAGGGCAGTAGGGCAGTAGGGCAGTAAGGCAGTAAGGCAGTAAGGCAGTAAGGCAGTAAGGCACGCAGCTCCGGCGACAGCAATTTTTTCCTTTTCCCTACTCCCATACTGCCCTACTCCCTTACTCCCCTATTCCCTGCGAGTGAAACGAGCGTCCATGCCTTACGACCAGAAGAAGATCGTTGAAGCCCTGCGCGCCTTCGAGCGCGGCGAGATTGTCGTCGTCATGGACGATGACGGGCGCGAGAACGAGGGCGACCTGATCGTCGCCGCCGTCCATTGCACGCCGGAAAAGATGGCGTTCATCGTCCGCAATACGTCAGGCATCGTCTGCACCCCGATGCCGCGCGAGGAAGCCAAGCGGCTCAACCTGTCGCCGATGGTGGCGGACAATGATTCTGCCCACACCACCGCGTTTACCGTCAGCGTCGACTTCAAGCACGGCACCACGACCGGCATTTCGGCGGACGATCGCACGCTGACAGTGCGCAATCTCGCCAATGGCAATGTCGGCGCGTCCGATTTCGTGCGCCCCGGCCACATCTTTCCGCTGATCGCGCGCGAAGGCGGCGTGCTCATGCGTTCGGGCCATACCGAAGCCGCGGTCGATCTCTGCAAACTCGCCGGCCTGCCGCCGGTCGGCGTCATTTCCGAGCTGGTCAATGATGACGGCACCGTCAAGCGGGGGCCGCAGGTGCAGGCCTTCGCCGAAAACCACGGGTTGAAGCAGATCTCGGTTGCCGACCTCATCGCCTACCGGCAACGCAAGGAAACGCTGGTCGAACGCGTCGCCTGTTCCGACATCGAGACGCCCGGCGGCAAGGCGCAGGTCTTCACCTATACGCTGCCCTGGGATTCCATGCATCACGTGGCGGTCGTCTTCGGCGACATCCGTGACGGCATCGAGGTGCCGGTGCGCCTTCATTCCGAAGACGTGGTCAGCGACGTCTTCGGGACCAGCCACAGGCTGGACGCCATCATGAAGGCGATGGGCGAGCGCAAGCGCGGCGTCATCGTCTATCTGCGCGAAGGCTCGGTCGGCGTCGCCCATCAGGAACGCAAGCGGCCGGCTGCCGGTGACCGAGAGGATCATGAAGAGGCGCGCCGGCGCGAGAACGAATGGCGTGAGATCGGCCTCGGCGCGCAAATCCTCAAGGATCTCGGCATTTCCTCGATCAATCTGATCGCCTCGCGCGAGCGCCATTATGTCGGCCTCGAAGGTTTTGGTATCCACATCGCCAAGACCGAGATTCTTTAGGCCATTCTCACGCTGCTGGTATGCGTCCGGCCCCGCCTCGGGACCGGACGCACCGGAAACTATTCCGCAGCGACCGCGGCTGCGTCGCATGCAGCCATGTCGCAGTCCGGCGCGGCAAGGCTGCGCTGGCCGGCGAGCACGATGACCAGCGCGATTGTGCCTGATGCCACCGATACCCAGAACCCGTTCTGCGCGCCGAAAGCGTCCACCACCCAGCCGGCGGCGAACGAGCCGAGCGCCATGCCGATGCCGATGCCGGTCATCACCCAGGTCACGCCCTCGGTCAGCACCGCCTCGGGCACGCGCCGCTCGATCAGGCCGAATGCCGTGATGAAGGTCGGCGAGATCGCCACGCCGCTGACGAAGACGGCCAGTGCCAGCAGCGGCACGGTGTCGGCTACGAGCAGCGGCAGCGTGGTAAGCGCAATGATGGCGATTGCGATGGCAAGCTGAATTTGCAGCGGCACTTTCAGGTTCAGGGCGCCGATGATGATGCCGACGACGAACGATCCGAGCGCGTAGACGCCAATGACGAAGCTGGCGGCCCCCGGCTGGCCAAGCTCCTTGGTGATCGCCACCGTGCTCACCTCCGTGGTGGCGAAGGTCGCGCCTATGAAGATCAGGGCCAAGGTGATGACCTGGACCGGCCGCAGGCGGATTGCCGAGCCGCCTGAACCATGTTCCACCGGTCGGGCTCGCGGTTCGGTCGAGCGCTGCAGGATGAAGGCCGTCGAACCGAAGGCGAGGAACAATGTGCTCGCGAGCACTCCCGCCTCGGGGAAAAGCGCGACGCTCAGCCCTACCGACAGCGATGCGCCGGCGATGTAGACCAGTTCGTCCGCCGCCGACTCGAAGGCGAACGCCGTGTTCAGTTCGGGGCGGTTGCGAAAAATCTCGGTCCAGCGTGCGCGCACCATTGCCGGGATACTGGGCATGATGGCGGCGAGCAGCGCCGAGACGAATAGCGTCCATATCGGCCAATGCTGATTGGCCGCCGCAATCAGGATCGCGAAAGCGAGCGTGGAAATCACGGTGGTCGGCACCACGATCCGCGTCTGGCCGAGGCGGTCCACCAGTCGCGATACCTGCGGGGCGACGAAAGCGTTGGCCAGCGCATATGTCGCGGAGACGGCGCCGGCCAGCCAGTATTCGCCATCGGTCTGCGACAGCATCGCGACGATCCCGATCGGAGCCATGGCGATCGGCAGCCGGGCAACGAAGCCGGCGGCGGCAAAGCCCTTGGCGCCGGACGCGCGAAAGATCTGCGAATAGGGATTTTGCATGGTCTGGCTCCTCGACAACGGCCGGTTCGGCGATTACATACGTAGCGTATGAGTTTAAATAGATCATACGCTGCGTATGTCAATTGGCATACGAAGCGTATGTTAATAGGGCCAGAGCATGCACAGACCGCGCAAGGAAATGATTGCCGAGACCCGCGCCAAACTGATTGCCGCGGCGCGCCAGGCCTTCGGCACGCTCGGCTATGCCGAAGCCTCGATGGATGACTTCACGGCATCGGCCGGGCTGACGCGCGGTGCGCTCTATCACCATTTCGGCGACAAGAAGGGCCTTCTCCAGGCGGTCATCGCCGAGATCGACGCCGAAATGTCGGCCCGGCTGAAGGTCGTTTCGGCCAAGCCGGACGATCTCTGGCAGGGCTTTGTCGACGAATGCACCGCCTATATCGAGATGGCGCTGGAGCCCGAGATCCAGCGTATCGTGCTTCGTGACGGGCCGGCGGTGCTCGGCGATCCATCGCAATGGCCAAGCCAGAGCACATGCATCCGTTCGATGACAGAGAGCCTGCAAAGACTGAGCGACAAGGGGACAATTCTCGCCGTCGATCCCGAAGCCGCGGCAAGGCTGGTCAGCGGCGCCTCGTTGCATGCGGCGCAGTGGATCGCGAATTCGAACGATCCCGAAGCGACATCGAAGAAGGCAGTGAAGGCGTTCAAGGTTCTTCTGGAAGGGCTGCTCAATCGCACCGGCAGGCTGCATCAACCTGATCGCCTGTCGGCGATTCAGCCCGAGGTTGACCGATCACCGGCCTGAGGTCATCTTTTCGCCAATGTCAGACGGCTCGATCCAGCCGAGGCCAGCCGCGTAAACCCTGTTGAACATCGCACCAGCGACACGCGAAAACATGGCCAAAGCGGTAAGGCGCGCCTATATCGGGGGCATGGTCACGAGACTTTACACCCATCCGATTTTCCTCGAGCACATAACACCGCCCGGTCATCCGGAGCGGCCGGACCGTCTGCGCGCCATAGAGCGTGTGCTTGACGACGAGGCCTTCGCGGCGCTCGATCGCGTCCAGGCGCCTGAAGGCGACGAGGCAACCATCCTCTACGCGCATCCGCCCGAATTCGTCGAACGTGTCCGCGCAGCGATACCGGACACCGGCATCGCCCGTATCGACGCCGACACCACCGCCAGCCCGAAGAGCTGGCAGGCGGCCGTGACCGCGATCGGGGCTGCCAACGCCGCGGTCGACGACGTCTTCACCGGCCGTGCCGACAACGTCTTCGTCGCCGCGCGGCCGCCCGGCCATCACGCCGAAAAGACCACCTCGATGGGTTTTTGCCTGTTCAACACCGCGGCGATCGCGGCGCGCTACGCGCAGAAGAACCATGGCGCCGACCGCGTCGCCGTCGTCGACTGGGATGTGCATCACGGCAACGGCACGCAGGACATCTTCTGGGACGATCCGTCGGTGCTCTATTGCTCGACACACCAGATGCCGCTTTACCCGGGAACCGGGGCCGTGAGCGAAACCGGCGCCGGCAACATCGTCAACGCGCCGCTGGCGCCGCAGAGCGGCAGCGATGTTTTCCGCGACGCCTTTCTGTCACGCGTCCTGCCGGCGCTCGACAATTTTGCGCCCGACCTCATCATCATCTCCGCCGGTTTCGACGCCCACCACCGCGATCCGCTGGCCGAGATCAACCTGACCGAGGATGATTTCGACTGGGCGACTGGCCAGTTGCTCGAACGCGCCGGACGCCATAGCGGCAACCGGCTCGTCAGCCTGCTCGAGGGCGGCTACGATCTGCAGGGATTGGCATTTTCAGTAGCCGCGCATGTCGGGCGGCTGATGAAGGGATAGACGATGGCTGGTGAGACCAACGAGGACGTCAAGGCGATGAGCTTCGAGCAGGCGCTCGAGGCGCTGGAGAGGATCGTCGACGATCTGGAGCGCGGCGACGTGCCGCTCGACCAGTCGATCCGCATTTATGAGCGCGGCGAGGCGCTGAAGGCGCATTGCGATCGGCTGCTGAAAGCGGCCGAGGACAAGGTCGAGAAAATCAGGCTGTCGCGCGACGGCAAGCCGGTGGGGACAGAGCCGCTGGATGCGGATTGAGGCGCGGCCTCGAACGACGATTGTGCTTACCGGCTTTGGACATCATGATTGAGGATAAAACTCATCCCGTTTGAAACGGCTCCAGGACGAGAGGAGATTGCGAACGATGTGCAGAAACATCAAAACCCTGTTCAATTTCGATCCGCCGGCAACCAATGACGAGGTCCGCGATGCCGCACTTCAGTTTGTCCGCAAGCTGAGCGGAACGACGCGGCCGTCGAAACAGAACCAGCATGCGTTCGACCATGCCGTCGAGGCCATTGCCGCCTCGGCGCGCGAATTGCTCGACAGCCTCGAGACAACGCAGCATCCGCGCAATCGCGAAGAGGTGGCGGCCAAGGCGAAGGCCAAATCTGCACTTCGCTTCGCCTGAGGGGACCGCGTGAGCTTCTTTCCCGGAAACGATCCGCAGATGGGCGATGCCTTCGCCAGCGATCAGATCGAACTGATGGTCATTCCGAACGCCAAGGACATCGGCGGATTCCAGGTTCGCCGCGCCTTGCCGACGGCCAGGCGCCGGCTGGTCGGACCCTTCATCTTCTTCGACCGCATGGGTCCAGCCGTTCTGCGGGCCGGCCAGGCGCTCGACGTGCGCCCGCATCCACATATCGGCCTGTCGACGGTGACTTACCTGTTCGACGGCAAGATCAGGCACCGCGATTCGCTCGGCACCGAGATGGTGATCCAGCCCGGCGATGTGAATTTGATGACCGCCGGCCGTGGCATCGTCCATTCGGAGCGCACACTGGAAGAACTGCGCGGCGCGCCGATGTCGGTTTCCGGCCTGCAGACATGGCTGGCGCTGCCGGATGGCAAGGAGGAGGTCGCGCCGGTCTTCGAAAACACCGCGGCTCTGCGCCTGCCCGAAATCGATGCCGAGGGGGTCAGCGGCCGTATCGTCATCGGTGCGTTTTCCGGACTGCGCTCCCCGGTCGCCACCGCTTCGGACACGCTTTATGCCGATCTCAGGCTGGCGCCGGGTGCCAGCGTGAAAATCCCGGCAGATGCCGAGGAGCGCGCCATCTATACGCTGGAAGGCGAGGTTTCGATATCCGGGGACCGCTCCCCGGCCGAGCGGCTGCTGGTTTTCCGGCCCGGCGATGAGATCGTTGTTTCATCGGAGGGCGGCGCCCATTTCATGCTGTTTGGCGGCGCTTCGCTCGGTTCGAAACGTTATATCTGGTGGAATTTCGTATCGTCCTCAAAGGAACGCATCGAACAGGCGAAAGAAGAATGGAAGACGGGCCGCTTCGATATCGTTCCTGGAGACGAGCAAGAGTTCATCCCGCTGCCCGAAAGCTGATGCGCGTTACCGCCACATTTACATTCGCCGGCCAGCGGCATATTTCACGATGAACAGAAAATCTGACCAGGCTCGCAAACAGTGAACGCAAAGCCCGATACGCCGCTTCTCGACAAGGTCCGCGTCCCAGCCGATTTGCGCACGCTTGCCGAAGGCGACCTGCCGCAGCTGGCGTCAGAGCTTCGCGCCGAACTGATCGACGTCGTTTCCCACACCGGCGGGCATCTCGGCGCCGGCCTTGGCGTCGTTGAACTGACCGTCGCGCTGCACTACGTCTTCAACACGCCGGACGACCGGCTGATCTGGGACGTCGGCCACCAGGCCTATCCGCACAAGATCCTGACCGGCCGCCGCGACCGCATCCGCACGCTGCGGCAGGAGGGCGGCCTGTCCGGCTTCACCCGTCGCGTCGAGAGCGAATACGATCCGTTCGGCGCAGCCCACTCCTCAACCTCGATTTCAGCCGGCCTCGGCATGGCGATGGCGCGCGATCTGTCCGATGGCCGCAACAATGTCATTGCCGTCATCGGCGACGGCGCCATGTCAGCCGGCATGGCCTATGAGGCGATGAACAATGCCGGCGCACTGGATGCCCGGCTGATCGTCATCTTGAACGACAATGACATGTCGATCGCTCCGCCGACCGGCGCGATGAGCGCCTATCTGGCGCGGCTCGCCTCCGGCAAGACCTATCTGGGGTTGCGCGATTTCGGCAAGAAGCTGACGTCCTATCTCGGCGAGCGCGCCGATCGCGCCATCAAGCGCGCGGTCGAGCACGCGCGCGGCTACGTCACCGGCGGCACGCTGTTCGAGGAGATGGGTTTCTACCACATCGGTCCGATCGACGGTCACAACCTCGAGCACCTGATCCCGGTGCTGAAGAATGTCCGCGACAATGCCGACGGCCCGGTGCTGATCCATGTCGTGACCCAGAAGGGCAAGGGCTACGCCCCGGCCGAGGCGGCCCCCGACAAATATCACGGCGTCAACAAATTCGACGTCATCACCGGCGCCCAGGCCAAGGCGCCCGCCAATGCGCCGAGCTACACCAAGGTGTTTGCCGAAAGCCTGATCCAGGAGGCCCGAGAGGACGACCGCATCGTCGCCATCACCGCCGCCATGCCGACCGGCACCGGGCTTGACCTCTTCGGCGAAGCGTTTCCGGCGAGGACCTTCGATGTAGGCATTGCCGAACAGCATGCGGTGACCTTCGCCGCCGGCCTTGCCACGGAAGGCTTCAAGCCTTTCGCGGCGATCTACTCGACCTTCCTGCAGCGCGCCTACGACCAGGTCGTCCACGACGTGGCGATCCAGAAATTGCCGGTGCGCTTTCCGATCGATCGCGCCGGCTTCGTCGGCGCCGATGGTGCCACCCATTGCGGCGCCTTCGACACGACCTTCCTGGCGACGCTGCCCGGCTTCGTCGTCATGGCCGCGGCCGATGAGGCCGAACTGCGCCACATGGTACGCACCGCTGCAAGCTACGATGACGGCCCGATCGCCTTCCGCTACCCGCGAGGTAACGGCGTTGGTGTCGAGATGCCGCAACGCGGCTCGGTATTGGAGATCGGCAAGGGCCGGATCGTCAGGGAAGGCGCCAAGGTTGCGCTGCTTTCCTTCGGCACCAGGCTGCAGGATTGCCTGGCCGCGGCCGAGGAGCTCGGCGCGGCCGGCCTTTCGACCACGGTGGCCGATGCCCGTTTTGCCAAGCCGCTCGACGAGGACCTGATCCGGCGGCTGGCCCGTTCGCACGAGATACTGGTGACGGTGGAAGAGGGCGCGGTCGGCGGCTTCGCCAGCCATGTGCTGCAGTTCCTGGCCCATGAAGGGCTGCTGGAGAGCGGCCTGAAGGTGCGCCCGCTGGTGCTGCCCGATGCTTTCGTCGACCATGCCAAGCCGGAAAAGATGTATGCCGACGCCGGGCTGGACAGCGCCGGCATCGTGCGCACCGTGTTCGTGGCGCTGGGGCATACAGCGCAGGCCCAGCGCGCCTAACTTGGACGCATTCCAGCGACGCCGAAGCGATCGACTTTGCTGCAAGATGCTAGTCTGAATCAAAATCTCAACTGCTTGAATCAAATCGCCGGCGAACTGCCGTAAGATGCTGATTACGCAGCCGTTTGGCGATTTGCTTACCGTGTTCTTTGGCCGTTCTTCAACGCTGCCCTGCTAGAAAGCGACCGGCAGGGGAAAGAAGACCAATGAGATCGCTTTTGGGCGGCATCGCGCTAACGGCCACCTTCGCCGCGTCGGCCGCGGCCGAAACGCGCTACGACCGCAAACTCGAAGAGGCGGTGATGGGGATCGTCGCCGGCAAGATCGGCGAAATCCGTGGCGGCTTCTCCTACAAGCAGGCGCCGCAATTGGTCGTCGTGCCCGATACCTTGCCGAAGGCGTCCAGTTCCATTGACCGGCCGCGCACACAGGTGTCCGGCGACAGCGGCGACGGTCTGACGCCGGCCGTCGAACGGCGGGTTTCGCGGACCATATTCTAAAGCATGATCCCGAAGAGACTCTAGAAACTAGAACCACATATCCCGCACACAGCGACCATCTCTCGGCAAATCCTCGAATGTATCGAGACCATCGAAATGGTCGATCGGGAGATCGGCGACAGCCTCGGGCGGCGCAAGCCTCACATTGACGGCGATGCGGTAGCGCCCAGCCGCATCGGGATGCACACCGCGCCATGCCAGGACGCAAGCGCACGTTGGACAGAAGAGAATCTCAAGCGAAGGATGAGCCTTTCCGACGCGCCGATAGGCGCTTACGGGCCCGGCAAGGCGGATTCGTTCGTCGACATAGTCGTAAGCCCAGAGCGTGCCGTAACGACGGCAAAGTGTGCAATTGCAGGCAGTGATCGAACCGGGGTCGCCCTCCAGGGTCCAGTGGGCTGCGCCGCAGTGGCAGGTTCCCGTCAGCATGTTCCTCCTCCACGTTTCGACGGCTAAACGGCATCTCTTTCTTAGCATTGCGTCGGGTCTCGTGCGAGATTTGACAAACAGCACAGCGGCTGATGAGTTCACTCGCTTTTCCAACTATGCCTTCTCTCATCGCCAATATCCTTGCCATCATCGTTGGCTTTCGCCATGAAGGCCGATGACTTCCCTTCCGCCAGCCAGCATACGCCAGCGGCTCGACGAATTGCTCGTCCAGCGCGGCCTGTTTGCCAGCCGCTCGCGTGCCCGCGACGCGGTCGAGCGCGGCACCGTGACGGTCGACGGCATCGTCGCCATCAAGCCGGGCCAGGCCGTTCTGCCTGAGTGCAACATCGTCGTTGACGATCCGGCGCAAGGTTACGTGTCGCGCGCCGCGCTGAAGCTGAAGGCTGGTCTCGACCATTTCGCGCTCGACCCAACTGGCTGCGAAGCGCTCGATGTCGGCGCCTCGACCGGCGGCTTCACGCAGGTGCTGCTCGAACGCGGCGCGGCGCATGTCATGGCGATCGATGTCGGGCACGGCCAGATGCACTCCGACATTGCCGGCGATCCGCGCGTGACGGTAATTGAAGGCCTGAATGCGCGCGAACTGACTACCGCCGATCTCGGCGGCCGTGTGCCGGATTTCATCGTCTCGGATGTCAGCTTCATCTCGCTGAAACTGGCGCTGCCGCCGGCGCTTGCCTTGGCCAGGAACGGCGCAAAAGCCGTGTTTCTGGTCAAGCCGCAATTCGAGGCCGGCCGCGAGGCGATCAGCAAGGGCGGCCTGCTGAAGGACCCCTATGATGCGGCGCGCATTGCCGGCCTGATGCAGGACTGGCTCGACACCATTCCCGGCTGGCGCTCACTGGGGCTGCATCTGTCGCCGATAGAGGGCGGCGACGGCAACCGCGAGTTCCTGCTCGGCGGCATCAAGGACGTCGAGACCCAGAAGCGATGAGCACCCGTTTCACGATCGCAAAATTGGGCTCGCAGGGCGACGGCATCGCCGAGACGGAAACCGGCGAGGTTTTCATTCCGTTTGCGCTGCCGGGAGAGGTGGTCACCGCCGCGCGGGAGAAAGATCGCGCTACCTTGATGTCGGTGCTTGAGGCTTCGCCGCTGCGGGTCGATCCGCCGTGCCGGCACTTCGGCGCGTGCGGCGGCTGCGCCGTCCAGCATCTCGAGACTGAAGCCTATAACCGGTGGAAGCGCGAAAAGGTCGTACACGCACTGAAGAGCAAGGGCATCGCTTGCGATGTCGGCGCGCTGGTGCCGTGCGCGCCGCACACGCGCCGCCGCGTCGTCTTCACCGCCCGGCGGAGCGAGGCGGGAATGCAGTTCGGCTTCGTTCGCGCGCTGTCATCCGAGATCATCTCGATCGAGGAATGCCCGATCTCGCTGCCGCAGATCGTCGCTGCGCTCCATCGCTTGAAAGCCCTTGCCGGACTGATCTGCACCACGACCAAATCGTTCCACATGGCGGTGACGGTGACCGGTTCCGGCCTCGATGTCGCGGTTCACGATTCCGGCAAGCTCGGCGAGAACCAGCGCCGCGTCGCGTCCAACTTCGTCATCGCCGAGGGGCTAGCCAGGCTGTCGGTCGACGGCGAGATCATTATCGAACCAAAGAAACCGGTCGTCCTGTTTGGTGGCGTCGCCGTCGCAGTGCCTCCGGGCGCTTTCCTGCAAGCGACCGAGGCTGCCGAACAAGCGATGGCCAACATTGTCGGCCAGCATCTCGCGCGTGCCAAAAAGGTTGCCGATCTCTTCGCCGGCTGCGGCAGCTTCGCGCTGCGCCTGGCCGCAAGATCGGAGGTTCATGCGGTGGAAGGCGATGCGGCAGCACTCGCGGCGCTCGACCGGGCATTCCGTTTCGGCAGCGGCCTGAAGCGGGTGACCGGCGAACGTCGCGACCTGTTCCGGAGGCCGCTCACATTCAAGGAGTTGAATGCCTTTGACGGCCTAGTTTTCGACCCGCCTCGCGCCGGCGCCGAGGACCTGTCGAAGCAGATCGCGCGCTCCGACGTGCCGCTCGTCGCCGCGGTGTCCTGCAATCCGGTAACGCTGGCGCGGGATCTTCGCATCCTCCTCGATGGCGGCTACGCCTTGAAGAGCGTGACGCCGATCGACCAGTTTCTGTGGTCGCCGCATGTCGAGGCCGTGGCGCTGTTGGAGAAGCCGAGGCGAAGGCGCTAGCAGCATTTATGGGGGCGTCAAAATGCGCACCAACAACGCGCATTTGAACGTGCGTTGTTCAAAATGTGCTAGGAAATTGTAATGAGCACCAAAGCCTTTGAGATTTCGGCATCGCGCTTCGGCGAGGAGCGGACGCCGTTTCTCTCGCCGAAGCGGGTCGCTGAACTGCTCGGGATCACTATGACCGAACTGGCGGGCCTGACCGGCATCGCCCGCAACACGCTTGCCGCCAAGTCCGGTGCGCGCAAGGTCGACACCGCGTTGAGTCCCATTGTCCGTATCCTGGCGATGGCCGGCGAGATGGCCGGTGATGAACAACGTGCGGCGATCTGGTTCAAGCATCAGCCGATCCCCGGTTGGGCCGGAAAGACCGCCTACGATCTGGTTCGCGAAGGCAAGACGGACAAGGTGCTTGCCTATCTGGAGGGAGTCCGCTCCGGCATCTATGCCTGAAGCCACCCTGTGGCGCGCTTTTGTGCCGCGCTGGGCATGCGTGACATCGTGGATAGAGGCTTTGTGCCCGAGACGCACGCGCTGTGGCGCTGGAACGAAAACGACGCTCCGGGTCTCGAAATCACCGATCCCGACCATCGCCTGCCGAAAACACCGGCTTCATGGCTTTAGCGCAGTTCGAGCTGCGGCGAGCACACCCGCCTCCATTTCTTCCAACGTCTTCGGCCTGCTTCTGTGGGGCAGGGATCCAAACACGTCCTCTGGCCGCGTCTCGGCAAAGACCCGCGCCGGCTTCAGCAGCACGCCCTCCGGAGTATCTTCGACCAGCAGGCATGTGCCGGCGGCCCATTGCCTCTGCTCTCGGATCGCGCTGGGCAGTAGGACGCTTCCGTCGGCCGAGACTGTGGTCGTGAGTCCTTTCGTAGTAGGCATCGCCGCGCATCCTTTTAGCGAACGCAAGACATAAACCAGCCGCCAGCCGCGATCAAACCCTGGTGCCGCCGACCGTCATCTGGTTCATCCTGAGATGCGGCTGGCCGACGCCGACCGGCACACCCTGTCCGGCCTTGCCGCACATGCCGATGCCGGTGTCGAGCTTCATGTCGTTGCCGATCATCGTAACCCGATGCATGGCATCCGGCCCATTGCCGATCAGCATGGCGCCCTTGATCGGTTGCGTCACCTTGCCGTTCTCAATCATGTAGGCCTCGGTGCAGCCGAACACGAACTTGCCTGAAGTGATGTCGACCTGGCCGCCGCCGAACGACACGGCATAGATGCCGTTCTTGACCGAGGCGATGATTTCCTCCGGCTCCATGCCGCCTGCTGTCATGTAGGTGTTGGTCATGCGTGGCATCGGCTCGTGCGCGTATCCTTGGCGCCGCCCGTTGCCGGTGGCTTTCATGCCCATCAGCCGGGCATTCTGGCGGTCCTGCATGTAGCCGACCAGCTTGCCATCGTCGATCAGCACGTTATGGGCCGAAGGCGTGCCTTCGTCGTCGACGGTCAGCGAACCTCGCCGCTCGGGCATGGTGCCGTCATCAACGACGGTGACGCCTTTCGCCGCCACCTGCTGGCCAAGCAGGCCGGCGAAGGCCGACGTCTTCTTGCGGTTGAAATCGCCTTCCAGCCCGTGGCCGACGGCTTCGTGCAACATGACGCCCGGCCAGCCGCTCGACAGCACGATGTCGAAAGTGCCGGCAGGTGCTGGAACCGCTTCGAGATTGACGAGCGCTTGCCGCAATGCCTCCTTGGCAGCGTGCCGCCAGCTGTCCTCGACCAGGAATTCGCCAAAATCCTTGCGGCCTCCCATGCCGTAGGAGCCGCTCTCCTGGCGGTCGCCGTCGCCGACCACCACCGACACGTTGATCCTGACCAGCGGACGGATGTCGCGCACCATCTGGCCGTCGGCGCGCACGATCTCGACATGCTGCCACGAGGCGGCGAGCGACGCCGTCACCTGCCTGACGCGCGGATCCTCGGACCGCAGCCACGCGTCGATTTCCTGAAGCAGCTTGGCCTTGGCCTCGAAGGAAGGCGAGGGGATAGGGTTTACGTCGCCGTAGAGATGGCGGTTGGTGCGGGCGGGCGCTGCGGCAAGCGTGCCGGAATAGCCGCTCTTCACCGTCGAAACGGCATCGGCGGCGCGCAGCAGCGAGGCTTCGGAGAGATCGCTGGAATGGGCGTAGCCGCTGGCTTCGCCGGCGACGGCGCGCAGGCCGAAACCCTGGTCGGTGTTGAAATTCGCTGTCTTCAGCTTGCCATTGTCGAACATCAGCGCTTCGCTTTCGCTGTATTCGAGAAACAGTTCGCCGTCATCGGCGCCGTTGATAGTCTCGGCGACGATCTGCTTGATGCGATCGTCGGAAATGTCGAATTGTCCGATCAGGCTGTTCATGGCGTATCCGTTCGCAGGAGGATTGTTTCCCACGATGTAGGCGCGAAGGCCCGCGCAGACAATCTGAAATGAGGCTTGCCGTGACCGCGGCCGGTCAACATCACTGGATCGTGCTACAGCACCGCGTTCAGGGCAGGGCGGCGAAGCCGTCGGCGAAACCCTTGAGGTCGACGGGAATGCCGATGCCCTCTTCCGGTGTCTGGAAGACGATGAAGGTCGCGGACGTACCGGTCTTCAGCGTGTCGAGCAGCGGCTTTTCGAGGATGACCTCGGCATAACAGCCGTCCTGGAAACAGCGCACGAAGTAGGCGCGGCCGATATCCTTGCCGTCGACATTGAGGCCGAGGCCGTTGGGCAACAGCACACCGAGCGGCGCCAGCACACGCAGGATTTCGGCCTTGTTGTCGGCTGTGCGCAGCACGACGACGGAAAGCCCCATTTCCGGGCGGTCCTCGGCGACGACGTTCTGCATCATCACGCATTGTTCGGATGTAGCACCGGCCGGCGTATCGCAGATGATCGACCACGCTCCATGCGTCGACTTCACCGTGCCGCTTGGCTGCGCGGCATTGGCCAGGCCGGCGCCGGGCAAGGCTATTGCGGCGGCAACAAGGATGACCTTCGCCAAGGTTCTCGAAAGCCAAGGGTTCATGACGGCTCCATTGCGAATCACGGCACTTTAAGCCGCACTAAACCCAAGTAAAGGACGAGACCCCGGCGATCTGCCCCGACACAGGCGACAATGCGCTTTTCTGTGCCAATTTCGCCCTAATTGCGACGGTTCCGCGCGCCGCGCGGCTCATTCTACCCGGATGCCGCTCTGGTGATTCGCGGCGAGCTGTCACCGCACGAAGCCAGCGCCGCGCTTGCGCGCAAAAATGCCGCACGGGTTCCGGCGCTCCCTTCTTGCGGAGGCAAATAGAGTATGGTTTGAACCAGCCTTGAATTGTCCGGGATTCCCGTCCCGGCATTGTTCGACATTCTTGCGGTTCGATCGCGAGGAACTGGGAGATGACGAGGGCGATGAGAAAATTCCTGGCAACCGCCAAAATCGTAGCTAGTGCCGCTGCCACGTTGTTTGCCGCTGCATCCGCTCATGCAGCCCAGCCCCAACCTTGGGAAACCAGTTTTCAGCCTCCGGCAACCGACATCATGCGGCAGATCGAATGGTTCGGGAACTACTCGTTCGCGTTCATTATTGTGATCACCGCCTTGGTGCTTTTTCTGATCGCCTACTGCATTTTGCGGTTCCGGGCGAGCGTCAACCCGACCCCGTCGCGCACCAGCCACAACACGCTGATCGAGGTCATCTGGACTGTCGGTCCCGTCGTCATCCTGCTCTGTCTCGCCATTCCCTCGTTCCAGCTGCTGACCGCGCAGTACACGCCGCCGGAAGAAGCCAAGCTGACCGTCAAGGCGACCGGCAATCAGTGGAACTGGGACTACGAATACCAGGTCGACAACACGCTTTCCTTCAATTCCGCGATCCTTCAGGATGCCGACAGGGCTGCTGCCGGCAAGGAAGATCGCGCCGCGTATCCGCGCCTGCTCGCCGTCGACAATGAGATGGTGGTGCCGGTCAACACCATGACCCGCGTGCTGGTGACGGCGACCGATGTCATTCACGCCTTTGCCATGCCGTCCTTCGGCATCAAGACCGATGCGGTGCCGGGTCGCATCAACGAGGTGTGGTTCAAGGCCGACAAGGAAGGCCTCTATTACGGCCAGTGCTCGGAACTCTGCGGCAAGGACCACGCCTTCATGCCGATCGCCATTCGCGTCGTCTCCGATGCGCAATACAAGACCTGGCTGGCGGCAGCCAAGACCGACCTTCCCGGCGCCAACAAGGCGCTGATGGCCGAGGTCGATGGCACGAACAAGGTAGCGGCCGCCGGCAACTGATGCCGCGACCAGAAAAGATTCAGGGAACGGAGCCGACCATGGCAGACGCTGCAGCTCACGACGACCACGACCACAAGCCATATCATGGCTGGGTC
The DNA here is from genome assembly GCF_055811175.1 of Mesorhizobium sp. WSM4828. Lineage (NCBI taxonomy): Bacteria > Pseudomonadati > Pseudomonadota > Alphaproteobacteria > Hyphomicrobiales > Phyllobacteriaceae > Mesorhizobium > Mesorhizobium sp. WSM4828. Next base: position 361,047 of record NZ_JBVVQK010000001.1, read on the forward strand.
CGGTGGGTGTATTCGACCAACCACAAGGACATCGGTACGCTTTATCTGATCTTCGCAATCATGGCGGGCTGCATCGGTGGCGCCTTGTCGGTCGTCATGCGCATGGAATTGCAGGAGCCGGGCATCCAGATATTCACTGGCCTGGCGCAGATGGTCTACGGCATGAACGGCGACGCCGCCATCGACGGCGGCAAGAGTATGTACAATGCTTTCACCACCGCGCATGCGCTGATCATGATCTTCTTCATGGTGATGCCGGCGCTGATCGGCGGCTTTGCCAACTGGATGGTACCGATCATGATCGGCGCGCCGGATATGGCCTTCCCGCGCATGAATAACGTGTCGTTCTGGCTGCTGCCGCCGGCTTTCATCCTGCTGATTTTCTCGGCCTTCGTCCCGAGTGCGCCCGGCGCCTATGGCGTCGGCGGCGGCTGGACGCTTTATCCGCCGCTGTCGACATCGGGCCAGCCTGGGCCGGCCATGGATCTGGCGATTCTTTCAATCCACATCGCCGGCGCCTCCTCGATTCTTGGTGCCATCAACTTCATCACCACCATCTTCAACATGCGCGCGCCCGGCATGACCATGCACAAGATGCCGCTGTTCGCCTGGTCGGTGCTGATCACGGCCTTCCTGCTGCTGCTGTCGTTGCCGGTGCTGGCCGGCGGCATCACCATGCTTTTGACCGACCGCAATTTCGGCACCACCTTCTTCGCCCCGGACGGCGGCGGCGATCCGATCCTGTTCCAGCACCTGTTCTGGTTCTTCGGCCATCCGGAGGTCTACATTCTGATCCTGCCGGGTTTCGGCATCATCAGCCACATCATCTCGACCTTTTCGAGGAAGCCGGTGTTCGGCTATCTCGGCATGGCCTATGCGATGGTTGCCATCGGCGCGGTGGGCTTCATCGTCTGGGCCCACCACATGTACACGACGGGCCTGTCGCTCGACACCCAGCGCTATTTCGTCTTTGCCACCATGGTCATCGCGGTGCCGACGGGTGTGAAGATCTTCTCGTGGATCGCCACTATGTGGGGCGGGTCGATTTCGCTCAAGACCCCGATGCTGTGGGCGATCGGCTTCATCTTCCTGTTCACCGTTGGCGGCGTCACCGGCGTGCAGCTGGCCAATGCCGGCCTCGACCGCCCGCTGCACGACACCTATTTCGTGGTCGCGCACTTCCACTACGTGCTGTCGCTGGGCGCGGTCTTCGCCATCTTCGCAGGCTGGTACTACTGGTTCCCGAAGATGACCGGCTACATGTATTCGCCGGTGATCGCGAACACCCACTTCTGGGTCACTTTCGTCGGCGTCAACCTGGTCTTTTTCCCGCAGCACTTCCTCGGCCTTTCGGGTATGCCGCGCCGTTATATCGACTATCCCGATGCCTTCGCCGGCTGGAATATGGTGTCGTCCTACGGCTCGTACATCTCGGCTGTCGGCGTCGTCATCTTCCTGTTCGGCGTCTTCGAGGCGTTCCAGAAGAAGCGCGTCGCCGGCGCCAATCCTTGGGGCGAGGGTGCGACCACGCTGGAATGGCAGCTGCCTTCGCCGCCGCCGTTCCACCAGTGGGAACAGTTGCCGAAGATCAAGTAGGCGGTTGCCTCCTTTAATACGGAACCGCCGGCCGGCCGGCGGTTTTGGCCAACGGAATGATGGACTTTAAGTACGCATGGCCCTTGCCGAAGACAGACTGATTGACGAGCCGGGCTTCCGCATGTCGGAAGCGACGGCGGGCGATTTCTTCGCCCTGCTGAAGCCGCGCGTCATGTCGCTGGTGGTGTTCACCGCGTTTGTCGGCATGGTCGCCGCCCCGGTGACCATCAATCCGCTGCTGGCGGTGATCGCGATCCTGGCTATTGCCATTGGTGCTGGCGCATCCGGTGCGCTCAACATGTGGTACGACGCAGACATCGATGCGGTGATGACGCGCACCGCCGGCCGTCCCGTGCCGGCCGGCCGCATCCGGCCAGGCGAGGCGTTGAGCTTCGGATTGGTGCTGTCGGTTCTGTCGGTGATGACGCTCGGCGTGCTGGTCAACTGGTTGGCAGCGTCGCTTCTGGCCTTCACCATCTTTTTCTATGCCGTCATCTATACGATGTGGCTGAAGCGCTGGACGCCGCAGAACATTGTCATTGGCGGGGCCGCCGGTGCCATTCCGCCGGTCATCGGCTGGGCGGCGGTAACCGGATCGGTCAGCCTCGAAAGCTTGGTGCTGTTCCTGATCATCTTCCTGTGGACGCCACCGCATTTCTGGGCGCTCGCGCTGTTCAAGTCGGAGGACTACGCCAAGGCAGGTATTCCGATGATGCCGAATGTCGCCGGCCATCCCGCGACCAGACGCCAGATCTTTGCCTATGCGCTGGTCCTCGCGCCGGTTGGCGTGCTGCCATGGGTTCTCGGCTTCACCACGCCGGCCTATGGCATCGTTGCATTGCTGCTCGGCGCCGGCTTCGTCTGGTATGCGTGGAAGGTGCTGCAAATGGCCGATGACGACAGGGCGATGAAGCCGGCCAAGGCCTTGTTCGGCTATTCGCTGCTTTATCTCTTCGCCATCTTCGCCACCTACCTTGGCGATTGCGTCGTCGCGCGCGCGCTGACCATCGGTGGAGCATGAGCATGGCCGAAAAGAAGCTTGAACTGGTCACGCTGACCGAACGTCAGCAGAAGGCCCGCCGCAATCGCTCGGCCGCAATCGGTTTCGCGCTGGCGGCGCTGGTCGTCATATTCTACGTCGCGACCATCGTGAAATTTGGTCACAGTTTCCCCGGCTCGATGTGAGCTGACGATGACCAGGCAAACAGTCACCGATCCTACGAAGAAAAATACGAACCGCGTCGTCGCTGGCGTCTGCATCGCGTTCTTCGGCGGCATGATCGGCATGGCCTACGCCGCGGTGCCGCTCTATGCGATGTTCTGCCAGGCGACAGGCTACGGCGGCACCGTCAAACGGGCGACCCAGCAATATGCCGATCGGGTGCTCGACCGCGACATCACCATCCGCTTCGATGCCAACACCGTCGGCGTTCCCTGGCAATTCCAGCCGGTCGCCCGCTCGATCACCATCAAGATCGGCGAGACCGCCGAGGCGCATTTCAGCGCGACCAACAAATTCAGCCGGCCCATCACCGGACGCGCCACCTTCAACGTGCAGCCTGAACTGGCCGGACCTTACTTCAACAAGGTCGAGTGTTTCTGCTTCACCGACACGACGCTGAAGCCCGGCGAGACACTGGACATGCCGGTCGTGTTCTATGTCGATCCCGACATCGTCAACGCGCCGGAACTGAAGGATTTGAAGACGATTACCCTGTCCTACACGATGTTCCCGGTCGACAAGACCAAGCCGGTCGCATCGGTGCCGGCCGACGGCCGCCGCAACAAGATTTCAGATACCGAAGCAAGCCTCGGGGGTTGATATGGCAGACGCACACGCAAAACCACAACATGACTACCACCTCGTCGACCCGAGCCCGTGGCCTTTCCTGGGCTCCGTCGGGGCGCTGGTGACCGCGTTCGGCGGCGTCTGTTACATGCAATACCTCAAGGGCGGCGATTTCCCGATCTTCGGTTTCAATGTCGCCAATCCATGGCTGTTCTTCATCGGCCTGTTGATCGTCATCTACACGATGTTCGCGTGGTGGTCGGATACGATCAAGGAAGCGCATGAGGGACACCACACCCGTGTCGTGTCGCTGCACCTGCGCTACGGCATGATCATGTTCATCGCCTCCGAGGTGATGTTCTTCGTCGCCTGGTTCTGGGCCTTCTTCGACGCCAGCCTGTTTCCGGGCGAGGTCCATCAATACGCCCGTACCGCCTTCACCGGCGGCGTTTGGCCACCCAAGGGCCTCGAAGTTCTCGACCCCTTCCATCTGCCGCTCTACAACACCGTCATCCTGCTTCTGTCGGGTACCACGGTGACCTGGGCGCACCACTCGCTCATCCACGGCGACCGCAAAGGCCTGATCAATGGCTTGGTGCTGACCGTCGGCCTCGGCATGCTGTTCACCATGGTGCAGGCCTACGAGTACATGCACGCGCCGTTCGGCTTCAGGGATTCAATCTACGGCGCCACCTTCTTCATGGCGACCGGCTTCCATGGTTTCCACGTCATCATCGGAACGATCTTCCTGCTGGTCTGCCTGATCCGCGCCATGAAGGGCGACTTCACGCCCAAGCAGCATTTCGGCTTCGAGGCCGCCGCCTGGTACTGGCACTTCGTCGACGTGGTGTGGCTGTTCCTGTTTGCCTCGATCTACGTCTGGGCATCGAACGGCGCGATGATCGAACCGCACTGAGATCGAGCTGAGGAAATCGACAAGGCGGCTGCGGCGACGTGGCCGCCTTATCTTTTACGGCAAATGCTCCTAGGATGACCTCATGAGCGACGACAAGGCGATCTGGCCACCAATCGATGCGATCTCGGCCGGCCTGCATGGCCGCTGCCCCCGCTGTGGCGAGGGCAAGCTGTTCTCCGGGTTCCTCACGGTCGGCAATCGCTGCACCAATTGCGGCCTCGATTATTCCTTCGCCGATGCCGGCGACGGGCCGGCGGTGTTCGTTATCCTGATCATCGGCTTCATCGTCGTCGGCCTGGCGCTGTGGATGGAGGTGACGCTCAATCCGCCGCTCTGGCTGCATCTGCTGCTGTGGATTCCGCTGACGCTGGTGCTCTGCCTGGCAGCGCTCAGGCTGATCAAGGGCGTGCTGCTGACGCTGCAATACCGCCACAAGGCGGCCGAGGGCCGGCTGGACCGCGGCGAATGAGCGAGGCATCAGGTTCGGTGGCCGGCCGGTCGCGGCCGAAGCGCGCATTGGCGCTCGGCCTGGGTATCGTCGTGTTTTTGATCCTGCTGGCGCTCGGCACTTGGCAGGTTCAGCGCCTGCACTGGAAAGAGGGCCTTCTCCAGACGATAGACCAGCGCACGCATTCGGCGCCTGTGCCATTGGCCGAGGTCGAAAAGCGGTTTGCTGCCACCGGCGACGTCGACTACACGCCGGTAACGCTGACCGGCACTTTCCTGCATCAAGGCGAGCGGCATTTTCTCGCCACCTGGGAAGGCCAGTCCGGCTTCGATGTCTTCACGCCGCTGCAGCTCGACGATGGCCGTTTCGTACTGATCAACCGCGGCTTCGTGCCTTACGATTTCAAGGACCCAGCCAAGCGGCCGCAGGGGCAGGTGACGGGCAAAGTGACGGTGATGGGGCTCGCCCGCAACCCGCTGTCGGCCAAGCCCTCGATGATGCTTCCCAACAATGATCCGCAGAAGAACATCTTCTACTGGAAAGATCGTGACGCGATGGCCTCGAGCGCCGGCCTGCCGGCAGGTGCGGCGCTGGTGCCGATCTTCATCGATGCGAACGCCGCGGCCAACCCCGGCGGGCTGCCGGTTGGCGGTGTCACCGTCATCGACCTGCCGAACAGCCATCTGCAATATGCGATAACCTGGTACGGCCTTGCCGCCGCCCTTGCCGGTGTCCTTATCTCCTGGCTCCGCCGCCCGGCGAAAGACCAATGATCGCCGCCACAACCCTTGACAGGGCAGGGCCGCACACCTCATTTCGCGCCTTGAGCTCAGAAGTCATAGCCGGATCAACCGGCCTACAATCAGCGTAAGATGCAATCATGCTTCACACAAAGCCACCGCTGACCATCCGGCTCTGCCAGCCGCGCGGTTTCTGTGCGGGCGTCGATCGTGCCATCCAGATCGTCGTGCTAGCGCTGAAGAAATACGGCGCGCCGGTCTATGTCCGCCACGAGATCGTGCACAACCGCTACGTCGTCGAAGGGCTGCAAAGCCTCGGCGCAGTGTTCATCGAGGAGCTCTCCGAGATCCCGCCCGAGCATCGCCAGAGCCCGGTCGTCTTTTCGGCGCATGGCGTGCCGAAATCGGTGCCGGCAGACGCCCAGTCCCGCAACCTGTTCTATCTCGACGCGACTTGCCCGCTGGTCTCGAAAGTCCACAAGCAGGCAATGCGCCATCAGCGGCTTGGCCGCCACGTGCTCTTGATCGGCCATGCCGGGCACCCGGAGGTGATCGGCACAATGGGCCAGTTGCCGGACGGCGCGGTCACCCTGATCGAGACCGAAGCCGACGCCGCAAGCTTCGTGCCTGCAGACCCGCAAGCGCTCGGCTTCGTCACCCAGACGACGCTGTCGGTCGAGGACACCGCCGGTATCATTCGCGCCCTGCAGCAGCGTTTTCCCGAGCTGCATGCGCCGGCGGCGGAATCGATCTGCTATGCCACCACCAATCGCCAGGAAGCGGTCAAGGAAACAGCGGCCGGCGCCGATCTCTTCCTGGTTGTCGGCGCACCTAACTCCTCCAACTCGCGACGCCTGGTCGAAGTGGCCGAGCGCGCCGGCGCTTCGATGTCGCTTCTCGTGCAGCGCGCCTCCGAAATTCCGTGGGATGACATTGCCGGCATTTCGACGCTCGGCCTGTCGGCGGGCGCCTCGGCGCCAGAGATCATCGTCGACGAGATCGTCGATGCTTTCAGACAGCGCTTCGACGTGACCATCGAGCTGGCCGTGACGGCGACGGAGACGGAGGACTTTCCGGTGATGCGGGTGTTGCGCGATGTCGAACTGACGGCAGCCGACATGGCCTTCGTCAACGGGGCTGCGTAGCAACGATGGCGGTCTACACCGACGTCAATGAGGGCGAACTCGGCGCGTTCCTCAGCAACTATCCGGTCGGCGATCTCTTGTCCTACAAGGGCATCGCCGAAGGCACCGAAAACTCGAATTTTCTACTGCACACCAGCAGCGGATCCTACATCCTGACGCTTTACGAGAAGCGCGTCGACAAGGCTGACCTGCCGTTCTTTCTCGGCCTCATGGCCCACCTGGCCAGAAAGGGCATTTCGTGCCCGCTCCCGGTCACCGCACATGATGGCGGTGTGATCGGAACACTTGCCGGCCGGCCGGCGGTCGTCATCACCTTTCTCGAAGGCCTGTCGCTGCGGCGGCCGACGGCTGCGCATTGCGGCGAGGTCGGCAAGGCACTGGCGGCACTGCATCTCGCCGGCGCGGATTTTCCGATGACCCGCCCCAACGCCCTTGCCATCGATGGCTGGCGCAAGCTGTGGAATGCCGCCCGCGCCCGCGCCGATGAGGTCGAGCCTGGACTGGCGGCCGAGGTCGATGCCGACTTCGCTGATTTCGAGCGGAACTGGCCGAACGGTCTGCCGCAAGGCATCATCCATGCTGATCTTTTCCCGGACAATGTGTTCTTCCTCGGCGAGAAACTGTCCGGGCTGATCGACTTCTATTTCGCCTGCAACGACCTCTACGCCTATGACGTTGCCACGTGCCTCAACGCCTGGTGCTTCGAGAAGGATTTTTCCTTCAATCTGACCAAGGGCACGGCGCTGCTTGCCGGCTACCAGAGCGTGCGGCCGTTGAGCAGTGACGAGAAAGCCGCGCTGCCGATGCTGGCGCGCGGCTCGGCGCTGCGCTTCATGCTGACCCGGCTCTACGATTGGCTGACGGTCCCGGACGGCGGGCTGGTGATGAAACGCGACCCGACCGAGTATATCCGCCGGATGCGCTTCCACCGGGCGATCAACTCTCCTTCCGAATATGGACTGACATGACCAAGCGCGTCGAAATCTTCACCGATGGTGCCTGTTCGGGCAATCCCGGGCCTGGCGGCTGGGGCGCAATCCTGCGCTTCAACGGCGCCATCAAGGAGCTCCATGGTGGCGAGGCTCTGACCACCAACAACCGCATGGAGTTGTTGGCTGCCATCTCGGCGCTCAATGCGCTCAAGGAGCCTTGCGTCGTCGACCTCTATACCGACAGCAACTATGTCAAGGACGGCATTTTCGGCTGGATCGATGGCTGGAAGCGCAACGGCTGGAAGACCGCCGCCCGGCAGCCGGTGAAGAATGCCGAGCTGTGGCAGCAGCTCGACGCGGCGCGCAACCGCCACCAGGTCACCTGGCATTGGGTCAAGGGCCATGCCGGCCATCCCGAGAACGAGCGCGCCGATGAATTGGCCCGGCTCGGCATGGCGCCATTCAAGACGAAGTCGGCGAAACCCGTGCTCGCCTCCGTGCCGCCGAAGCAAGGCACCCAGTCCAAGCAATCGGCGGCCAAGAAGGTTCGGCGCTCGACCCAGAGTTATTGATCCGGTTGAGCTGGCGTGTCAGCGGATCAGAAGGGCGGTGCCGAACAGTCCGATTGCAAACACCATATGCGACACGAGATTGAGGGCGCGGACCTGCATCGGATTGGGGCGCTTCGAAGCAGCCCAGCCCGCACCCATGCCGGGCGCCAGCAAAAACCACCCGGCGCCGACGGTGACGATGCCGAGGATAAAGGCTGGCAGAAAGGTCGGCGCGGTGAGCCAGGCCGTTCCGGCCAGCACGACCAGTATGATGCCGTAGACGATGCCGACAGCATAATGAAAGGCCCAGCCAAGTACTGATTCATGCGCGTAGGGCGAGGCCTCGCCAATGTCGTCATGGAAGACCTTGCCTTCCCTGAGATGCCAGACCCAGCGGCCGACCAGCCCCCAGTTCGGCCGCGGTTGAGCAAACGCCTTGTTCAGGAAAATCGCCCAGACATCCATAAGCGCGGTTGCGCCGATACCGATCGCGACGCTGCGCCAGACGATGTCAGTCATAATCGAGGTCCCCAAAAGCAAGCAGTTCCGAAGCGCCGACGCATGGCCCCGAAAACCGGGTCGGCTTTCGGAAGGATCATGCGCGGATGCAAAAGTCAGCGTCCTTTGGACGCTGAGCGCTCGAAGGCGCCCTTTGCCGTCCCTGGCCTAGGCTGTCGCCAAGACGGAAAGCTGTCCGAGAATGTGAGCCGCACCGGATTCGTCGACGCCGGGCTTTGTCTCGACATTGAGCGCGGTGACCTTGCCGTCGTCGACGATCATCGAAAAACGCTTCGAGCGCAGCCCCATGCCGCCGCTGGAGAGGTCGGCGTCGAGGCCGACCGATTTGGCGAAATCGCCATTGCCATCGGCAAGATAAAGGATTTTGCCTTCACCGCCGCTGAAGCGGGCCCAAGCCCCCATGACGTGAACATCGTTGACCGAGACAACGGCGATAGTGTCGACGCCGCGCGCCAGGATGGCGTCGTAATTATCCAGGTAGCCGGGCAGATGATTGTTGCTGCAGGTCGGCGTGAAAGCGCCTGGAACGCCAAACAGCACGACCGTCTTTCCCGAGAATATCTCGCCCGTCGTGATCGGCTTTGCACCGTCGGCGGTCATTGTCTTGAAGGTCGCATCGGGCAGTTTGTCGCCAACGGAGATCGTCATGATGGTCCTCGCTTGAGAATGGAAAGGGAGTGTCCTTGCGATAGCGAACTAAGGCGCGCCCGGCAACCGTCCAGACGCTGGCATCACGGAAAAGGCAGCAGGCCTTCGACCGCGCCAGCGGCACTTATCAGTGTGTAGTGCAGGCCGCCATCGGTTGGCGTCGTCGACGGCCTGTCGAGGATCGGCACTGTGAAGATCAGCTTGCCATCCTTTTCACTGCGCGCGGGGGCACCGAACATGTAGTCGCGTTCGCCGGCAACGAAGAAGTCGGCGGCCTCGGGACTGCCCGGAAAGCTCGCCTCGACAATCAGCGTCTCGTGGTCCCCTGGCAGTACGTTTATGCCGAAACCAGGAGTCGCGGCAGCGGGCAGGGTTGCAAGGCCTGCCTTGACCAGCGCCGCATCCTCGGCGTTGTCCGGATCGGCGCCGGGATCGACGGTCAGTCTTGCCTGCACCGGGATGCAGATGGTTTCGCAGATGCCGAGGAAAATGTCCGCATCGATGACGGCCGGCTGGCCGGGCGCGGCAAGCGTGAACGTCACCGGCAACGAAACCGGGTGGTCGTAGCCGGCCCATTTGCCATAGCCGTCGTCATGGCGCTGCGGCGGCGGAAACGAAAGCGTCGCGTCGGCAATGTTGGTGCTGGCCGAGACGTCGATCTGTGGCGGCACGCCCGCATCGCCCGGGTCACGCCAATAGGTTTTCCAGCCGGGCTTCAGCGCAATGTCAAGGACGCCCTGGAGACGTCCGGCCTCGTCGGCTTTGCCGCTCGTTACCAGCCGCACCCTGCCGCCTTCGCTGTTGTACCAAGCCGACGAGGAGGCTGAGGCGGGGAAGCCGGTCGCCGATCCAATGGCCACACCAAGCAGCAGGGTTTTCAAGCTTTGCATGACGGTGATTTGATCGTCCGTTGATGGCCGCACAATGATTTCATGACGCGGCCGGCATCATATTTGCGTGACCGTCGATTTACGAGCCTGATCAAATCGGGCGCCGCCCATCTTTTCGACGCCCCGGAAACGCGTTACGCTGTGGCCATGGATTTGTTGCGCCATAAAAGGACGGCCGCAGGACCTGGCTTTCTCGACGACCAGTTCCTGATCGCCATGCCCGGCATGAAGGACGACCGCTTCACGCGCTCTGTCATCTACATCTGCGCGCACAGCGACGAAGGCGCGATGGGGCTGATCATCAACCAGACCCAGCAGATGCTGTTTCCGGACCTGCTCGTGCAGCTAGGCATCATGAATGAGATGGAGGCGATTCGACTGCCGCCGCCAGCGCGCGACTTCGTCGTGCGCAATGGCGGACCGGTGGATCGCAGCCGCGGCTTCGTCCTGCATTCGGGCGACTACCGGGTGGAATCCTCGCTCGCCGTGTCCGACGACGTCTGCCTGACCGCGACCGTCGACATATTGCGCGCCATCTCCTCCGGCCGCGGACCCCGGCGGGCGCTGATGGCGCTCGGTTATGCCGGCTGGGGTGCGGGCCAGCTTGAAAACGAGATCGCCGAGAATGGCTGGCTGACTTGCCCGGCAAGTGCCGAGCTTCTGTTCGACGCCGACATCGACCGCAAATACGACCGGATCCTTGCCTCGATCGGCATCGATCTCGCGCATCTCAGCCTGGCTGCCGGTCACGCCTGAGCCTCATCACGCCCGAAATTTGTCACGCCCGAAATTTGTTACGCTTGAGTGAGCGGATACTGTTCCTTCAGCGTCTTCAGCACCTGGTCGCCGGGCATCGGCGCGCCGAACATAAAGCTTTGCACGTATTCGCAGCCCATCTGCCGCAGCTCCAGCGCATCGCTTTCGTCCGAAATACCTTCGGCAACGACCGACAGGCCGAGCTCATGCGCCATGTTGACCATGGATTTGAGCAGCACCGCGCGTTTCGGCGTCGCGTCGTCGACGAAGCTCTTGTCGATCTTGATGGTGTCGAACGGAAAGCGCGTCAGATAGGCCAGCGATGAATAGCCGGTGCCGAAATCGTCCAGCGACAGGCCGATGCCAAGTTGTTTTAGCTTGGTCAGCACATGAGCGGTCTGCTCGGGATTGTCCATCACCAGCGATTCGGTGAGTTCGAGCCGGAAGCAGCGCGGTTTCAGATTGGCCCGCGCGATCACCGAGCGGACGTCGCTGACCAGGTCGCGGCGGATGAGCTGGCGGCTGGACAGATTGACCGAGACCGACAGCGGTGCATCGCCGATCTGCTTTTGCCATCCCGCCAGGTCTTCGGCAGCCTGTTGCATGGCAAACAGCCCAAGCTGCACGATCAGGCCGCAGTTTTCGGCAACCGGAATGAAATCCGCCGGCGGGATCATGCCGCGCCGGGGATGGTCCCAGCGCAGCAACGCTTCGAAGCCGGCAACGCTGCCGTCCTCCAGCCGCACGATCGGCTGATAGGCAAGCGTGAATTCGCGTCGCTCGATGGCGCGGCGCAGGTCGGACTCGAACTGCAGCCGGTCGGTGCCGACCGTGCGGAAGGCGGGCCGGAACGGCTCGATCCTGTCGCCGCCGAAGCGCTTGGCCTGATGCATGGCAAGCTCGGCATCCTTGACCATGTCCTCGGCCGAGGTCTGCGTGGAGGTCCAGGTGATCAGCCCGATCGAGGCGGTCAGCACGATCTCGCGCTTGGCGAAGGTGATCGGGTTGTTGATGGCGTGCTTGATGGCATCGGCAATGGCCGCGATGCGAGCCGGATCCTGCTCCGACAAAAGCATCAGCGCGAACTGGTCGCCGGCAAAGCGCGACAGCGAATCCTTCGGCTTGAGCAGCCGGTGCAGCCGCCGCGCGATGGTCAAAAGGATGGTGTCGCCGGCCGAGATGCCGAGCCCGTCATTGACCTGCTTGAAGCGGTCGATGTCGATGACGAAGACGGTCGGGCGCACCTTCTCTTCGGTGCGGGCGATCGAAATGATCGCCTCCAGCCGGTTCATGAACAGCTCGCGGTTAGGCAGGCCGGTCAGATTGTCATGTACGGCGTCATGCAGCAGCCGTTCCTCGGACTTCTTCTGCTCCGTCACATCGACCATGGTGCCGACGCAGCGGATGACCTCGCCGTCCGAGCCGATCACCGGCCGGGCGCGCAGCGCAAACCAGTGATAGTGTCCGTCGGCGCCGCGCAGGCGGAAGTTTTGCGACACCCGGCCGCGCCGGTGCTCGAGCACCACGTCGAGCGTCGTGCGAAACGTGTCGCGGTCGTCGGCATGCAGCACCGGCAGCCAGTTGCGGGCGGGACCGCCGAGGCTGTTGGGCGCAAGACCGAGCTGGATGCTGACGTCGGGACGAGTGACGACGCGGTCGCGCAGCACGTCCCAGTCCCACACAGTATCGCCCGATCCGGCAACCGCCAGCGCCTGCCGCTCAAGATCGGAGAACAGGCCCTGATGCAGGGCGCCGCCGGCAAAAGCGTGCTGCATCACGGTGAAGCCGATCAGCAGGATGATGAGGATCAGCCCGCCGCCAAGCGCCGGCTGGGCGATATCGTTGTCCAGCATGCCGGTGATCGCCATCCACGATCCGCATAGCCACAGCAGAACCATCACCCAACTGGGCACCAGCATGATGGCGCGGTCGTAACCGCGGATACCGAGGAAGATGATCAGGCCGAGCCCGGTCAGCGCGGTGGCGGCGAAGGACAGCCTGGCAATGCCGGCGGCAACCGCCGGATCGATGATGGCGACGCCGGCGATCAGCACCAGCCCGAGAATCCAGACCAGTGCGCCGTAGCTGAAATGACCGTGCCACCGGTTGAGGTTGAGATAGGCAAACAGGAACACCACGAAGGTCGCCGCGAGCGCCACCTCCGTTCCGGCGCGCCACATCTGCTCATTGCCCGGTGAGATCTCTATGATCTTGTTGAGAAAGCCGAAATCGACGCAGATATAGGCAAGCACCGCCCAGGCCAGGGCCGCCGTTGCCGGGAACATCGAGGTCCCCTTGACGACGAAAAGAATGGTCAGGAACAGCGCCAGCAGGCCGGCGATGCCGATGACGATGCCACGAAACAGCGTGTAGGAATTGACCGAGTCCTTGTAGGATTCAGGGTCCCACAGATAGACCTGCGGCAGCTTGGGCGAGGCGAGCTCGGCGATGAAGGTGATCACCGTTCCGGGGTTCAGCGTGACCCGGAACACGTCGGCGTCGGGGCTGGTCTGGCGGTCGAGCGCAAAGCCTTCGCTGGGCGTGATCGCGGCGATACGGGTCGAGCCGAGATCCGGCCAGAACAGGCCGGAATTCACCAGCCGGAAATGCGGTGCGACAATCAGCCTGTCGAGTTGCTGGTCGGTGGTATTAGCGAGCGCGAACACCGCCCAGTCGCCGGTCGAGCGAGCGTCATTGGCCTCGACCTCGATGCGCCGCACGATCCCGTCCGGGCCGGGTGCCGTCGAGACCTGGAAATTCTCGCCCTGGTTGCGGTAGATTTCGACGGCGCCCGAAAGGTCGAGCGCCACGTCGTCGCGGGCGATCTTGATCGGTTCGACGGCAAACGCCGAGGATGCCGCGCAGAGCGTGACGATTGCCGCCAGCATAAAGGCAAGCAGCGACCCGTTGCGCAGAAAATTCGTCAAAATCAGCCCTTTGTTCCAACGCCCGGCGGATCGTCCGCGATTCGGGCGTATAGGTAATGGTCCTGCCAGATGCCGTTGATCCTGAGATAGGATCGTAGCAGTCCTTCGCGCCGGAATCCGGCTTTTTCAAGCACGCGGATCGACCGGGCGTTATCGGGGATACAGGCAGCTTCGATCCGGTGCAATCGCAGCGTTTCGAAGGCGAAACGCGTCACCACCTTGACGGCATCGGTCATCAGGCCGCGTCCGCTGAAGCGCTCACCGATCCAGTAGCCGATATGGCCGCTTTGGGCGACCCCGTGGCGGATATTGCCGAGGGTGATACCGCCGGCCAGCTTGCCGCTGCTTTTCTCGAAGATGAAGAAGGCGATTGCCGTCCCCTGCGCGTAATCCTCGCGGTAGCGGCCGATACGATGCCGCCACGCCGGGCGGTCGAGTTCGTCAGGGGTCCATCGCGGCTCCCACGGCTCAAGAAAAGCGCGGCTTTCGCTGCGCAGCACCGACCACTCGCGATAGTCGTTGGTCAGCGGTACGCGCAGCGTGACAAGCTCGCCCTTCAGTGCCGGCAGGTCGCGGCGAAAGAAAGGGAGCGCGAACACGACGCTCGAATAGGCTTAGACGGCAAGCTTACGGGCAGTGGTCTGCGTGCCCGAAAGCGAATCGAGGATCGCCTCATAGGGCGCGAGCGTACCCACCGGCCCGACGGCTGTAAGCGTCGGCTTGGTCGAAAAAAGCCGGGACGACAGATCCGTCAGCCGCTCGACAGTCAACGCCGCCAGCCGCTCCATCAGCTCTTCCTTGGCGATCGGCCTGCCGAACAGAAGCAACTGCCTGGCGATCTGCGAGGCGCGGCTGGCCGGGCTCTCGGCCGACATGATCAGCCCGGCGCGGTATTGGGCACGCGCCCGGTCGAGCTCCTCCTGCAGGATGTTTTCACCGGCCTTTTGCAGCTCGTCGATGATCACAGGCACCAGCTCGGCAATATCGCTTTGTCCGGTCGCCGCATGGACCCCGAAGACGCCGGTGTCGGAAAAACCCCAATGGAAGGCATAGACCGAATAGCACAGGCCGCGTTTTTCACGGACTTCCTGGAAAAGCCGCGACGACATGCCGCCACCCAGGATCATCGACAGGACCTGAGAGGCATAGAAATCGCGGACGTGATAGGCGCGGCCCTCGAAACCCAGCACGATCTGCGCGTCCATCAGGTCGCGGTCCTCGCGAAAATCGCCGCCGACATACTGCGCGTATTGCGGGATGGTGCCGTCGGCCTTGCCGCGGAAGCTGCCGAGACGCTTTTCGACCTCGCGCACGAAATCGTCGTGCTTGATGTCGCCGGCCGCCACCATCACCATGTTCTCGGCGCCGTACTGTCGTTCGATGAAGTCGTGCAGCTGCTTCGAAGTGAAGGATTTGACGGTTTCCGGCGTGCCAAGAATCGAGCGGCCGATAGTCTGGTGGCGGAAGGCGGTCTCGGTAAAGTGATCGAAAACGACATCGTCGGGCGTATCGTGCGCGGCGCCGATCTCCTGCAGAATCACATGCTGCTCTCGCTCCAGCTCCTGCGGATCGAATTCGGATTCCTGCAGGATGTCGGAAAGGATATCGACCGCCAGCGGCACGTCGTCGCTCAGAACCCTTGCATAATAGGAGGTCGTCTCGACGCTGGTGGCGGCATTGATCTCGCCGCCGACGTCCTCGATCTCCGAGGCGATCTCGAAGGCGCTTCGCCGCCTGGTGCCCTTGAAAGCCATGTGCTCGAGCAAGTGCGCCATTCCGTGCTCTTCGTCACGCTCGTTGCGTGCGCCCGACTTGACCCAGGCGCCAAGGGCAACAGATTCGAGGCTTGGAAGGGTTTCGGTGGCGACTGTCAGGCCGTTCGACAGACGGCTTACCTCAACACCCATATGGCAATTACTCCCTAACGCGCCGCCCGCGTGTGGCGGCCGAGATAATCTTCCACCATTTTCAGGTCGGATGGAAGTACCGTGTATTTTTCCTCGGCGCTCATCAACCCGCCTAGCCATGCAGGCAGGGCAGGCGACACGCCACTGGCGGCTTCGACGGCGGCGGGAAACTTTGCCGGGTGCGCAGTGCCCAGCACCACCATCGGCACCTCACCCGCAGCCTTGCCGGCGGCCACATGCACGGCTGCGGCCGTATGCGGGTCGAGCAGATAGCCGCTCGCCGCAAGTGTTGTACGGATGGTGGCGGCAACCTCGTCCAGGGTGGCGCGGCCGGCGTCGAATTCGGAGCGGATCTTGGCGATTTCGCCGGCCTCGATGGTGAAGGCGCCGGACTGCTTGAGCCCGTCCATGTAGCGCCGCACGGTCGAGGCATCGCGGCCGGCTGCCTCGAACAGCAAGCGTTCGAAGTTCGAAGACACCTGGATGTCCATCGAGGGCGACGTGGTCGAAAAGACCCCCTTCATGCGGTATTCGCCGGTCGCCAGCGTGCGCGCCAGGATATCGTTGTCGTTGGTTGCGATAATCAGCCGTTCGATCGGCAGCCCCATCTTCTTGGCGGCATAGCCGGCGAAGATGTCGCCGAAATTGCCGGTCGGCACGGTGAAGGAAACTGGCCTGTCGGGCGCGCCGAGCGACAGCGAAGAGGAGAAATAATAGACGATCTGGGCCATGATGCGGGCCCAGTTGATCGAGTTGACGCCGGACAGCGATACCCGGTCGCGAAAACCGTGGTCGTTGAACATGTCCTTCACCAGGCCCTGGCAGTCGTCGAAATTGCCTTCGATCGCCAATGCGTGGACGTTTGCCGCGGTCGAGGTCGTCATCTGCCGCTGCTGTACCGGCGAGACGCGGCCGTGCGGGAAAAGCACGAAGATGTCGGTGCGGTTGCGTCCGGCAAAGGCGTCGATGGCCGCCCCTCCGGTGTCGCCGGAGGTGGCGCCGACAATGGTGGCGCGCTGGTCGCGCTCGGCCAGCACATGGTCCATCAGCCGCGCAAGAAGCTGCATCGCCACATCCTTGAACGCGAGCGTTGGGCCGTGGAAGAGCTCGAGCACGAAGCTGTTCGGCCCAGTCTGCACCAGCGGGCAGACGGCCTCATGGCGGAACGTCGCATAGGCTTCGCGTACCAGCCGTTCGAATACCGGCGCCGCGATCTCGCCGCCGAGGAAAGGCGACAGCACACGGATGGCAAGATCGGGATAGGCAAGGCCGCGCATGGCGCGGATCTCGGCTGCGGAAAAATGCGGCCAAGCGCTCGGCAGGTAGAGCCCTCCGTCGCGCGCCAGTCCGGCCAGCACCGCGTCGGAAAATCCAAGCGCGGGCGCTTCCCCGCGGGTACTCACATATTGCATCGTCAGGTTTCCATTGCCGCCGGGAATTTTCGCCCGCTGCGAGGTGGTGGATTTCTGCGCAGGCTCAGTCGCATTTTTGCCGCGCGGTTGATATACGTCACCGGCTTTGCGAGAGGGAAGTGCAGTTCATGGCGTTTCATTCATTCAACGGTCGTTTTGTCGCGGGTCTGGCGCTCGCCGGCTTTATGCTTGCCGCCGCAGGCTGCCAATCGAGCGACAATGGCATACTCGGCTTCGGCAAGAAGGATACGACGCCGCCACCGCCACCCGATCCCAAGGTGCTTTCCAGCCAGCTGCAGGCCTATTGCCCGAAAGTGACGTTGCGTGACGGCACCGCCTTCTTCAATACCTACGCTAAGAGCGGTCCGAAGCCGAAGAAAAAAACCGATGTTGCCGCCGAGGAAGCCGCCCAGCCGGCAGCGGACGCGGCAGGCGTCAATCAGCCGGACGATTCCGCCAAGATCATCTATCAGGCTTCGATCACCGATGTGACCCGCGACTGCAGCCGCGCCAACGGCTCGTTGTCGATGAAGATAGCCGTCGCCGGCAAGGTCGTGCCTGGCCCGATGTTCACGCCCGGCACCATCACCATGCCGATCCGCATCGCGGTGATGCACGGCACCGAAGTTCTCTATTCGCAACTTCACTCCTATCAGGTCCAGGTTACCGATCCTTCGAGTGCCACGCAGTTCGTCTTCACCGATTCCAACGTCGTCGTTCCGGAGCCGACGGCGAAGGACTACCAGGCATATGCCGGGTATGACGAGGGCGCTCCGAAAGTAGCGACAGACAAGCCGAAGAAGAAGAAAGCCGCCGCGACCAACTGAGCCGCTGCATTCGCGCCACGGCGGTTGGAGGCGGCCGCTCAGGCGTCCGCCGACCATTCCGACAGCGCGGCGATCACGCTTTTCAGTTCCGCCCAGCGGCGGATGACTGTTTCCGCGCCGGCCTCGGTCAGTGCATCGGCGTGGCCGGGATAGCTGTGCGCCGCGCCGGTGAAGCCGATTACGCGCATTCCCGCCGTCTTGGCGCCGGTGACGCCATGCACGGAATCTTCGATGACAAAGGTGTTCGCAGGGTTCGCCTTGAGCTTTTCCGCGGCGAACCGAAACACGTCCGGCGCCGGCTTGGTCTTCCCGGTCGGGGTTTCCAGCGAGGAAAAGATACGGCCGGCGAAGAACGGCAAAAGCTGCACCTTCTCCAGCATGAATTCGATCCGCTCCGAACGCGAATTCGAACAGACGCAGCGCGGCACTGCTACCGCGGCGACAGCCTCGTGCGCCCCGTCGATGGCACGCACGTCGCTGCGCAGCCGGCGATCGACCAGCTGTTCCTCCTTGTCGATCAGCGAGGCCTGGAACGGGATCCGGGACTTTTCCTCGACCCGCATCATGATGTCCTTGAAAGTCAACCCGGCATAGATCTCGGAAATCTCCTCGGCCGATATCTCGTAGCCGGCCGAGGTCAACAGCTCGGCATCGATCCGCGCGGCGATGATTTCGGAATCGACGAGCACGCCGTCGCAATCGAAGATGACAAGATCTGGCTGGGGCATGGTGATCCGGAAAGCGGGATGAAGGGAATGCCGAGGGCCCGTTGGTCCAAACGGCTCAGGCGGCGCGGCATACACCAACAGACCGGGCTTCGCAAATTCAGCAGCCTGCTTCATTGAATATTTACGCTGATCGGTAACCATAACGGACAGTAAACAGTAACGCGTGCCTTGGGTGTCACAATGTCTGCCGTGCGTCTTCTCGACGAGCTTTCCGATGCTCCCCAGCAATCCGAGTGGCTGGATACGATCCTGAAGGGCGACTGTGTCGCCGCGCTCGAACGGCTGCCGGAAAAGTCGATCGACGTGATCTTCGCCGATCCGCCCTACAATCTGCAGCTCGATGGCGATCTGCACCGGCCCGACCAATCCAAGGTCGATGCCGTCGACGACCATTGGGACCGGTTCGACAGTTTTGAGGCCTACGACGCCTTCACCCGCGCCTGGCTGCTGGCGGCGCGCCGTGTGTTGAAGCCCAATGGCACGATTTGGGTTATCGGCTCCTACCACAATATTTTCAGGGTCGGCGCCAAGATGCAGGACCTGGGCTTCTGGATCCTCAACGACGTCGTCTGGCGCAAGACCAATCCAATGCCGAATTTCCGTGGCCGCCGTTTCCAGAATGCCCACGAGACGATGATCTGGGCCTCTCGCGACCAGAAGGGCAAGGGCTACACTTTCAACTACGAGGCGCTGAAGGCATCGAATGACGACATTCAGATGCGCTCCGACTGGCTGTTTCCGATCTGCACCGGCGGCGAGCGCCTGAAGAACGACAATGGTGACAAATTGCATCCGACCCAGAAGCCGGAAGCGTTGCTTGCCCGCGTCATGACGGCATCGACCAGGCCGGGCGACATCGTGCTCGACCCGTTCTTCGGTTCAGGCACCACCGGGGCTGTGGCCAAGCGGCTTGGCCGCCACTTCGTCGGCATCGAGCGCGAACAAACCTATATCGATGCCGCCATGGAACGTATCGATGCGGTCCGGCCGCTGGAAGGCGCCAATTTGACGGTACTGACTGGCAAGCGCGCCGAGCCGCGCGTCGCATTCGTCACCCTTCTCGACAATGGCCTGGTGGCGCCGGGCGCCACGCTCTACGATGCCAAGAAGCGCTGGGCGGCAAAAGTGCGCGCCGACGGCACGCTGGCCATCGGCGACAGTGCCGGGTCGATCCACAAGGTTGGCGCCGAGGTGCAGGGGCTTGACGCCTGCAACGGCTGGACCTTCTGGCATTATGAGCGCAGCGGCGGCCTGACCCCGATCGACGAGCTTCGCCGCATTGTTCGCCTGGGCATGGATCGGGCAGGGGCCTGAAGCTCCTGAAGTTTCAGCAAATCGCGTTAAAGCGACGCCTCAATCAGTCTTCCGAAGTGATTCAAATCACATCTTGATCCCAAGCCGCTCAAGATCTGCCCTAAGCGTCTGGGCGTCGGTGAACAGCACCGATTGCCAGCCGGCCGCCTTGGCGCCGTCGACGTTCTTCTGGCTGTCGTCGATGAACAGCGTGGCTGACGGTTCGAGGCCGAACGCGGCAACGTGGTGATCATAGATGGCGCGGTCCGGCTTGATCTGGCGGATGTCGCCGGAAACGGTGACGCCGCGCGGCCGATTGAGGAAATCGAAGCGCTCGCGAGCCTCGGCGAGCGTATCCGCAGCGAAATTGGTGAGCATCGTCACGTCATGGCCGCTGTCGATCAGGCCGATCATGATGGCGACGCTGTCCTCATAGGCGTGAGGCACCATCTCGTGCCAGTGCCGGCGGAAATTGCGGATGTTTTCGGCGTGCTCGGGATATTGCGCGATCGCCAGCGCTTCGGCCTCTTCCCAACTGCGGCCGCGGTCCTGCTCGATGTTCCAATCATGCGTGCAGACATTGTCGAAGAACCATTTCCGTTCGTCGGGATCGGGGATCAAGCGGCTGAAGGGCAGGTTCGGATCATAGTGGATCAGTACTTTGCCGATGTCGAAAACGATGTGGCGGATTTCAGTCATTCTTCTCTCTTTCAACGCGGGCGCTGCTTTTTCGTCGCGCCCGGTATCGCCGCTTCGATTACCTTTTTCATGACGCTCGGCAGCGCTTCCCCGGAAATTTCATGGGCCAGCGACCAGAAATGCCCGGCCGGGGCGGCACTGTCGGTGTCCGCCTTGAACACGTCGAGTTCAAGCGCAAAATGGGTGAAGACATGGCCGATGCGTCCGGCCTGCCGCCAGTTGCCGGGGAAGGGGGCTGCCGCTTCCGTGGTGGCGCCGTCGATGCGCGACGTCCAGCCGGTCGTCGGCACCTCGGTCATGCCGCCGAGGAGGCCCTTTTCGACGCGCTTGCGCAAAAGCACGGCGCCGTCGCCCCTGACGGCAACGAAGGCGGCACCGCGGCGTAAGGGCCTTTCGGCCTTGGGCAGGCGGACCGGAAAGCGTTCGGGATCGCCCGAGATTGTGGCGCTGCAGTCCTCGCGAACGGGGCAGAGCATGCAGCGGGGCCGGCGCGGCGTGCAGATCGTCGCGCCCAGGTCCATCATCGCCTGCGCGAAGTCGCCGGGCCTTGTCGGGGGAACCATGCCTTCGACCTGGCCGCGTATCTCGCCCTTGGCTTCGCCCAGCGGCGTGGCGATCGAAAACAGCCGTGAGACGACCCGTTCGACATTGCCGTCGACGACCGCGGCTGGTCGGTCGAAGGCGATCGCCGCGATCGCCGCCGCCGTATACGCGCCGATGCCGGGCAGTTCCTTCAAGCCGGACTCGCTGTTCGGGAAGCGGCCGCCTTGCCGCGCGACGAGATCGGCACAGGCTTTGAGGTTACGGGCGCGGGAATAATAGCCGAGCCCGGCCCAGGCCTTCATGACGTCTTCGGTCGGTGCCGCCGCCAGCGCCTGGACGGTTGGCCATTTCTCTACGAACGCCCGAAAATAGGATTTTACCGCCTCAACCGTGGTTTGCTGCAGCATCACCTCGGAAAGCCAGACCAGATAGGGATCGGGCCGCGCCCCGCCCGCCAGCGCGTGCGGCGAAACGCGCCAGGGCAGGTCGCGGTGATGCGCGTCGTACCAGCCAAGCAGCCGGGATGCGATCTCGCCATTGTCTCCGGATACGGCCTTGCGGGTCTGGTCGTGCAGTGCCATTGATCGAGGGTCGGCCCTAATCCATTGGTGCTGAAGCTGGAGAACGCACATGGCAGGGAAAAGGCCCTTCGGCAATCCCGTTCCGGTGAGCGATCTCGCAACCGAGATCCTCGACCCTGTGCTGCGCAAGCGGGCCGGCATGTCGATCGGGTTGGTCCAGTCATGGGAAGAAATAGCCGGGCCGCGGCTTGCCGGCCGCTCGCGCCCCGAAAAAATCCAGTGGCCGCGCCGCATGCACGAGGACGATCCGTTCGAGCCGGCGGTGCTGGTGATTGCCTGCGAGGGTGTAGCGGCACTGCACCTGCAGCACGAGACCGGCGAGATCATCAACCGGGTCAATGCCTTCCTCGGTTTCAATGCGATCGGCCGGATCAGGATCGTGCAGAAGCCGGTAATGGCGGGCAAGGAAAAGCCGAAACCCAGCTTGCGGCCATTGACCGCGGCCGAGAAAGCGAAGCTGTCGGGCACCGTCGGTTTGATCGAGGACGGCGGGCTGCGCGCCTCGCTGGAGCGGCTTGGCGCCACCATTCTCGGGCAAAAGAAGCCGTGATCTCGCGCTATCGTGATGGTATGCCCGGAATTGGCGATTGGAATAGGGGCGGTAATGCCTTAATTCCCGCCAACTCTCGCTTTTTGTAGCCTTTGCATTGCAAAATCCAACTATTGCCAGGTGATTCGTATGATCCGTTCCTTGTCCCGCAGACACCTTTTGACTTCGCTGGCCGCAATACCAGCGGCGGCGCTGCTTGCCGCCTGCAGTGACTCGGGCGAGAAAGCCGAGGCGCAGGATGTGAAGCCTGCGGCTCCCGCGGATCCTGCGAAGCCGGCCGCTCCGGCCGCCGCCACAGCGCCTGAAGCTCAGGGCACGGTGGATATGGCAGCCTTGTTGAAGCCCGGTGCGCTGCCCGACATGCAGCTCGGCAAGGACGATGCAAAGGTCACCATCGTCGAATATGCATCGATGACCTGCCCGCATTGCGCGCATTTCGCCGAGACCACTTTTCCGGAGCTGAAGACGAAATATATCGACACCGGCAAGGCCCGTTACATACTGCGCGAGTTTCCGTTCGATCCCAGCGCCGAGGCCGGTTTCATGCTGGCGCGCTGCTCCAAGGACAACTATTTCCCGATGGTCGACGTACTGTTCAGGCAGCAGGCGAACTGGGTTGGTGTGAACAATACCAAGGACGCACTGCTGCAAATCGCCAAGCTTGCCGGTTTTACACAGGAGTCCTTCGAGGCCTGCTTGACGGACCAGAAACTTCTGGACGATGTGAGATCCGTCCAGAAGCGCGGCGCCGACGAATTCAAGGTCGATTCCACACCGACCTTTTTCATCAACGGAAAGACCTACAAAGGGGCGATGTCGATTGCGGAAATGTCGGCCATCATCGACCCTCTGCTCTGACGTTTCGGCAGCGCCGAAGCGGCGTAGCTTCGGCGTGCGCACTTCTTTGTGTTGCCGCGGGTTCTCGTTGCAAAATCGCGGCACAGTTTTGCGAAACTTGGCTATGGGCCGGCGCGAATGAAGTTCTCGCGCCTTCGCCTGCTCGGCTTCAAATCCTTCGTCGAACCCGGCGAGTTCGTCATCGAACGCGGCCTGACCGGCATCGTCGGGCCGAACGGCTGCGGCAAGTCGAACCTGGTCGAGGCGCTGCGCTGGGTCATGGGCGAAAGCTCCTACAAGAACATGCGCGCGTCCGGCATGGACGACGTCATCTTTTCCGGCTCGGGAACGCGTCCGGCCCGCAACACCGCCGAAGTCACGCTCTTCCTTGACAATAGCGACCGCACTGCGCCGTCCGCCTTCAACGACGCCGATGAGTTGCAGGTCTCGCGCCGCATCGAGCGTGAGGCGGGCTCGCTCTACCGCATCAACGGCAAGGAGGCTCGCGCCAAGGACGTTCAGCTGCTGTTCGCCGACCAGTCGACCGGCGCCCGCTCGCCCTCGATGGTCGGCCAGGGCCGCATCGGCGAGCTGATCCAGGCAAAGCCGCAGGCGCGCCGCGCACTGCTGGAAGAGGCGGCCGGCATTTCCGGCCTGCATACGCGCCGCCACGAAGCCGAGCTGCGGCTGAAGGCGGCGGAACAGAACCTCGAAAGGCTGGACGACGTCGTCGGCGAGCTGGAAAGCCAGATCGAAAGCCTGAAACGCCAGGCCCGCCAGGCCTCGCGCTTCAAGAACCTGTCGGCCGACATCCGCAAGGCCGAAGCGACGCTGCTGCATCTGCGCTGGACGCTGGCCAAGACGCAGGAAGGCGAAGCGCGTTCGGCGCTGGCGATTGCCACCGCGCTGGTCGGCGACCGCGCCGCCGCCCAGATGGCTGCCGCCAGGGAACAAGGCATCAACGCCCACCGGCTGCCGGACCTGCGCGATGCGGAAGCCGCTGCCGCTGCCGCCTTCCAGCGTCTGTCGATCGCCAAGGCGCAGATCGAGGAAGAGGCAGGCCGCATCCGCGCCCGCCAGGCTGAGCTCGACCGCCGACTGCAACAGCTCGATGGCGACCTTGCCCGCGAGGAGCGCATGGTCCGCGACAATGCGGATATCCTCGAACGCCTCGCCGCCGAAGAAGCCGCGCTCAACGCCGAAAACGCCGGCGCCGCCGAGCGCGAGGCCAGCACCCGCGCGGCTTTCGAGCAGGCGGCATCGACCCTTGCCTCGAGCGAGGCCAGGCTCGCCGCGTTGACCGCCGAACGGGCGGAGGCCGCCGCCTCGCGCAACCAGATCGAACGGACGCTGCGCGACACCGCTGAGCGCCGCGACCGCTTTGCCCGCCAGCTTGCCGATGTCGACCGCGAACTGTCGGAGATTGTCTCCAGGGTCGCCGGCCTGCCCGATCCCGCCGAGAAGCGGCTGCTGGTCGATCAGGCGCTGGCGCTGCTCGAAGAGGCCGAGGCAGCCGCCATTGCCGCTGAACAGACGGTTGCCGAGGCGCGTGCAGGCGAAGGTGCTGCCCGCCCACCGGTTCAGGACGCAAAGGCCGAGCTGGCGCGGATCGAAACCGAGGCCCGCACGCTGGCCAAGATACTCAACGCCGCCAGCGGCGATCTATTTCCCTCGGTGCTGGAGCAGATCAGCGTCGAGCGCGGCTATGAGACGGCGCTGGGTGCCGCGCTTGGCGAAGATCTCGACGTGCCGCTCGACCGCAGTGCGCCGGTGCATTGGGGCCAGAGCGAAATCCAGTCCGCCGACGCCGCATTGCCCGAAGGCATAAGGAGCCTCGCCAGCGTTGTGCGCGCGCCGGCACAGCTGGCCCGCAGGCTGGCCCAGATCGGCATTGTCGAAGCCGCCGACGGAAGACGGCTGCAGACGCTGCTTGCTCCCGGTCAACGATTGGTCACCCGCGAAGGCGCGCTGTGGCGTTGGGACGGCTTCACCGCCAGCGCCGATGCCCCGACCGCCGCCGCACAGCGGCTGGCGCAGAAAAACCGGCTGGCCGAGCTCGATGCCGAAGCAGTCCATGCCACGCGCATCCTGCGCGAAGCTGAACAAGCCCTTGCCCAGGCCGAACAGGCGCTTGCCCAGGCGAGCGAGGCTGAACGCAACACCCGGCAGGCCGGGCGCGACGCCCAGCACGGGCTGGACGCTGCCCGCAATACGCTGGCCGAGGCCGAAAAAGCCGGCGGCGAGCTGTCGAGCCGGCGTGCCGCCCTTGACGAGGCGCGCGCACGCATAGTCGACAGCCATGAGGAGACGGCGGCGGCATTCGTCGAGGCCGAAATGCTGCTGCAAGACGCGCCCGATCTCGGCGATCTGCAACTGCAGCTCGAGCAGTCGGCGGCCAACGTCGCCGGCGACCGCGCCGCCCTTGCCGATGCGCGTGCCGTTCACGAGGGCCTGAGGCGGGAAGCCGAGGCACGTGCGCGCCGGCTCGATGCCATCGGCTCTGAACGGCGCAACTGGGTGGAGCGCGCCGAAAATGCCTCGACGCAGATCGCGGCGCTCGGCGAACGCAAGGCCGAGGCCGAGGCCGAGCGCGAGCAACTGGCCGACGCCCCCGACGAGATCGACGCCAAGCGGCGCGCCTTGCTGTCGCAGCTCGCCGAGGCCGAAAGCCTGCGCAAGGCAGCAGGCGACCGCTTGCAGGAAGCGGAGAACCGGCAGTCCGAGCTGGACAAGGCTGCGACTGCTGCCATCCAGTCGCTGGCCGAGGCGCGCGAATCCCGCGTTCGCGCCGAAGAGCGGCTGACCGCCGCCGACGAGCGTCGGCTGGAAGTCGAGGCGCGCATCCAGGAAACGCTGAACACGCCGCCGCATCTGGTGATCCGCCACACCGGCCTCGAACCCGACAGCCCGATGCCCGAAATGGCCGAGATCGAGCGTCAGCTCGACCGGCTGAAGGTCGAACGCGAACGGCTGGGCGCCGTCAATCTGCGCGCCGAGGAAGAGCAGAAGGAACTGTCGGACCGGCTGGAGGCCATCGTCTCCGAGCGCGACGACATTATCGAGGCGATCCGCAAGCTGCGGCAGGCGATCCACAGCCTGAACCGTGAAGGCCGCGAGCGGCTGCTCGCTGCCTTCGAGGTGGTCAACGGCCATTTTCAACGGCTGTTTTCGCACCTGTTCGGCGGCGGCGCCGCCGAGCTGCAACTGATCGAGTCCGACGATCCGCTCGAAGCGGGGCTCGAGATCCTGGCGCGACCGCCCGGCAAGAAGCCGCAGACGATGACGCTGCTGTCCGGCGGCGAGCAGGCATTGACGGCGATGTCACTGATCTTCGCCGTGTTCCTGACCAACCCGGCACCGATCTGCGTGCTCGACGAAGTCGACGCGCCGCTCGACGACCACAATGTCGAGCGTTTCTGCAATCTGATGGACGAAATGGCCGCAACCACCGAGACACGCTTCGTCATCATCACACACAACCCGATCACCATGGCGCGCATGGACCGGCTGTTCGGGGTGACCATGGCCGAGCAAGGCGTCAGCCAGCTGGTGTCGGTCGACCTGCAGGCGGCCGAAGCCATGCGCGAGGCAAGCTGACGCATCAGCTTAATGGTGGTCTCCACCTCGACTTTCGACTATAGCACGACGAAATGGCCCGGATCTGCCGCTCCAGATACCGGCCCGGCTATGTGCGTGGAGAAGCTTGTTGCCTATACTTGTCACCGGAGCCGCGGGCTTCATTGGCAGTCACGTTTGCCACCATCTCCTCGACCGGGGAGAAGCGGTTGTCGGTGTCGACAACATGAACGACTATTACGACCTGGCGCTCAAAAAGGGGCGGCTTGCCCGCCTTCTGCCCCATAAGGATTTTTCGTTCCACCAGATCGATATTGCCGAACAGGGCGCGCTTGCGGCCGCTTTGGCCGGGCAAGGCATCGTCAGGATCGTCCATCTCGCCGCGCAGGCGGGCGTGCGCCACTCACTCGACAATCCGCGGCTCTATATCCGCTCCAATGTCATGGGCCACCTCGAAGTGCTCGAATTCTGTCGCGCCGAACCGGCATTCGAGCATCTGGTCTATGCCTCGTCGAGCTCGGTGTATGGCGGCAACCGCAGCGTGCCGTTCAGCGAAGCCGATCAGGTCGACAAGCCCGTTTCGCTTTACGCTGCCACCAAGAAAACCGATGAGTTGATGAGCCACACCTACGCCCATCTGTTTGGTATACCGCAGACCGGCCTGCGGTTTTTCACGGTCTACGGTCCCTGGGGCCGTCCCGACATGGCCTATTGGATGTTCACCCAGGCGATGCTCGAGGGCAAGCCGATCCGGGTCTTCAACAATGGCGAAATGTGGCGCGATTTCACCTACATAGACGATGTTGTGAAGGCGGTTGTCGCCGTGCTCGACAAGCCGCCGTCGGCTGACGTTCCGCCGAACAGGCTCTACAATGTCGGCAACAACCGGCCGGTGCGGCTGGGCGACTTCATCGACATTCTGGAAAGGCTGCTCGAGGTCAAGGCAATCCGCCACAACGAGCCGATGCAGGCGAGCGACGTCGAGAAGACTTACGCCGACATGACCGCGCTGGAGCGGGATTTCGGCTTCAGGCCTAGCGTTTCGATAGAGGACGGGCTGAAGAAGTTTGTCGACTGGTACCGGCCGTACTCGAAGCAGTGATTTGCACCGCTCGCCGTGACGCCTTCATGCGTGACACCTGGAGTGGCGCGCAAGTCGGTCCGCAAAAGCATCATTTTATCCTAACATCCTGTTAACCACATGCTTGCTGAAACATATCCGATTAACCTTTGAGGCGCTTATGACCGCTATGTTTCGTGGCTTGCTGTTCAGTATGAGCTGTGTGGATGTGCGGATTCGGGGGCTATTTCGGTTCAGTCCGGGATGCGGAAGCTTTGCTTGCGCGCATGACGTCTGCGATCGCCCATCGCGGGCCGGATGAACAAGGGAAATTCGTAGCGCCCGAGGCTGGACTTGGGCATGCGCGGCTGTCGGTGATTGGAATTGGTGATGGCCAGCAGCCGATGTCCGACGAAACCGGCAATTTGACGATTGCGTTCAACGGCGAGATCTTCAACTACGTGGAATTGCGGGAAGGGCTGCTGGCCAAAGGCCGACGCTTCCGCACGTCGAGCGATACAGAAGTTCTCCTGCAGCTGTATGACGAGATGGGCGAAGACTGCCTGTCGCTCCTGAACGGCGATTTCGCCTTCGCGATTTGGGATAACCGGCGGCGGCGGATGGTGCTTGCAAGAGACCGCATGGGTGTTAGGCCGCTGTTCTACACCAGCAAGGACGGGGTGCTCTACTTTGCGTCGGAGATAAAAGCCCTGCTGAAGGTACCCGGCATCTCGGCTGAAATCGATCCGATTGCACTCGACCAGATCTTTACCCTGTGGGCGCCGATAGCTCCACGCACGGCTTTCCGCAACATCCACGAGCTGGAGCCGGCAAGCGTGATGATCGCGACACAGGGGCAAGTGACGGTCAAACCATATTGGCACCTGGACTACCCGTATCCGGATACGCCATCGAAGATCACCAATGAGGACGACGCGGCCGAGGAACTGCAGGCCCTTTTGACCGACGCGGTGAGGCTTCGCATGCGCGCCGACGTGCCGGTCGGTTCTTACCTTTCGGGCGGGCTCGATTCATCCCTCGTTTCGGCACTCGCGGCCGGCATGACTCCTCTTAAGCTGCAGACATTTTCCGTGACGTTCGACAGCGCCGAGCATGACGAAAGCGCCTTCCAGACCGAAATGGCGTCAGCACTTGGCACGCGTCATCGAACCATAGCCTGCCGTGCCGGCGATATCGCCGGTGTGTTTCCCGAAGTCATTCGCTTTACCGAGCGGCCGATCATCCGCACCGCCCCGGCGCCCCTCTATCAACTGTCCGGCCTCGTTCGCCAGGCCGGTTTGAAAGTAGTGCTGACAGGTGAAGGCGCC
Organism: Mesorhizobium sp. WSM4828; assembly: GCF_055811175.1. Classification (NCBI taxonomy): domain Bacteria; kingdom Pseudomonadati; phylum Pseudomonadota; class Alphaproteobacteria; order Hyphomicrobiales; family Phyllobacteriaceae; genus Mesorhizobium; species Mesorhizobium sp. WSM4828. Next base: position 390,245 of record NZ_JBVVQK010000001.1, read on the forward strand.
GACGAGGTCTTTGCCGGCTATGATGTCTTCAAGGAAGCGCGGGTTCGCCGTTTCTGCGCACGACAGCCGGCATCGCGCATAAGGCCACAACTGTTCCGCAAGCTTTATCCCTATCTGCCGGGCCTGCAACAGCAGTCCGTGGAGTACCTGGCTGCGTTCTTCGGCACCGGCAGCGCTGCCCTGGACGATCCGCTGTTCTCGCATCGGCCGCGCTTCAAGACCACATCAGCGGCCAAGATGTTCTTCTCCGGTGACCTGCGCGCGACATTGAAGGGCTATGACGCAGCCGAGGAATTGGCCAGCCGGTTGCCTGAGGCGTTTTCCCGGTGGCATCCGCTGCACCAGGCGCAATATCTCGAAACCCGCTTTCTCCTGCCGGGCTACATCCTCTCCAGCCAGGGCGATCGCATGGCCATGGCGCACGGTATCGAGGGGCGGTTCCCCTTCCTTGACCATCGCATGGTAGAGTTTGCGGCAAGACTTCCGCCGGAGATGAAGCTGAAGGGACTGGTGGAAAAACATATATTGCGCAAAGCTGCCAACCACCTGCTTCCGACGGCCATCCGCGAGCGCACCAAACAGCCTTACCGGGCGCCGGAAGCCCGCTCCTTCGTTGGAGCGGGAGAACTGGACTACGTACGCGACTCGCTGAGCGAAGCGAGTATCGCCGCCGGAGGACTATTCAACGCCAAGGCGGTGGCGAACCTGCACGAGAAATGCCGCTTGCAGCCAGCGTCCGGATTCCGCGACAATGCGGCTTTCGTCGGCATTTTGTCGACGCAACTGTGGCAGAAGATTTTCACCGGCGAAAAGGTCGGTGCAGCACGAGCGGCCTGAGAAATCGAGGGAATGAAGAAATCATGGTAGCAATCAAGGACAAGGTCAAAACCTTTATCGTCGACAACTTCCTGTTCGGGGACACGTCCTACGAGCTTGCAGACTCCGCATCACTGATCGAGAACGGCATCATCGACTCGACGGCCGTGTTGGAGCTAGTGGCATTCATAGAGGATGATTTCGGCATAGCGATGGTCGATGCCGACATCGTACCGGCCAATCTGGATTCGATTGACCGCATCTCAGCCTTCATCAAGGCAAAAGCAGAAGCGCTGGCAGCTTAGGCGCCATCGGCGAGGAGCGTCCGTGCGGATCGAACATTTTCTGACGGCGAAGGCCGCTGCCCATCCAGCCAAAACGGCATTGATCACCGAGCACAAAAGGCTGTGCTACGAAGAGCTGGACGATCTCTCGAGCCGCCTGGCCGCCGCCCTTTTCATGAATGGCATCAGGCGCGACGACCGGGTGCTGATCTTCATGGACAATTGCTGGGAGGCTGCGGTTTCGATTTTCGCAGTTCTTAAAGCAGGCGCGACTTTCAGTCCGATCAACGCATCCACCAAGGCCGAAAAGCTGGCCTACATCATCGCCGATTGCGATGCCGCTGCGATCCTCACGCAAGCAAAACTGATGCCCGTGGTCGCCGAGGCGTCCGGATCCTCCGGCAAGACGTCCTCCGGCAAGACCGGCATCTTCGTGGCTTCCACCGTTGCCGCCGATAACCAATGCCCGGCAGGAGCCACATCGCTGGCGGATTGCTTGACGTTCCAAGCCAGGGAGATCGACCATCGCGGCGTTGACGTCGATCTTGCGATGTTGATCTACACCTCCGGCTCGACCGGCCGCCCCAAGGGCGTGATGATGACGCACCGCAATTGCGACGCGGCGGCCGACTCCATCACCACCTACCTGCGCAACTCGCCCGACGACATCATCTTGAATGTTCTGCCCCTCGCTTTCGACTACGGCCTTTACCAATTGCTGATGGCAGTCAGGCTCGGCGCCACGCTCGTGCTCGAGAAGTCCTTCGCTTTTCCCCAGGCGGTCTTTGAGCGCATCCGCCAGGAAGGCGTCACCGGGCTTCCGCTCGTGCCCACGATGGCAGCGATGATCCTGCAGATGAGGGATCTGGCACCGGGCTTCCTGCCCAGCCTTCGCTATATTTCCAACACGGCGGCTGCCTTGCCGCCGCCTCACATAGAACGCCTTCGGTTCCTTTTCCCTGGTGTCAGGCTCTATTCGATGTATGGCCTGACAGAATGCAAGCGCTGCACCTATCTGCCGCCCGAGGAACTCGACCGCCGGCCGGGCTCGGTCGGAATAGCCATTCCGAACACCGAAGCCTTTGTCGTCGACGACGAGGGGCAACGGGTGCCGCCGGGCGTAGCAGGTGAGCTGGTTATTCGCGGGCCGCACGTCATGCAGGGTTATTGGCGAAACGAAGCTGCGACGGCACGAGCCCTGCGCCCGGGTCCGAACCCTTGGGAGAAGGTTCTCTACACCGGCGATCTGTTCAGGGCCGATGAGGAAGGCTTTCTCTATTTCGTCGGCCGCAAGGACGACATCATAAAGTCGCGGGGAGAGAAGGTGGCGCCCAAGGAAGTGGAAGCCGTGCTTCACGCTCATCCGGGCATCGCGGAAGCGGTGGTTGTCGGTGTGCCGGATCCCGTGCTCGGGCATGCGATCGGCGCAGTTATCGTACGGTCCGACCCGGCGCTTAGCGAAAAGGATATCATACGCCACTGTGCACGCCACCTTGAGGACTTCATGGTCCCCAAGGTCATCGAGTTCCGCAGCGAGCTGCCGAAGACCGATACCGGCAAGGTCAGCCGTCGGCTTGCGGCAGAAACCATGGAGGCCGCGCAATGAATGTTCGCCCGACCGAGGATGCGCGGACCTTTCTGGCGCAGGCTCTGGCGATCGACCTGGCCACCGAAACGGACCGTATCGTAACGGCCTTACGCCAGCAGTTGCGCGGGCTTCGCAAGCGGGGCCTTGTGCTCGGTCTTTCGGGAGGGATCGATTCGAGCGTGTCGGTCGCGTTGGCGGCACGAGCCGTCGGCCCCAAGAATGTGCTTTGCCTGTTCATGCCGGAAAGCGATTCCGATCCTGAAAGTCTGCGGCTCGGCCGCCTCGTCGCCGAAACTTTCGGTGTCGAGGCTGTGACGGAGGATATCGCGCCGATCCTGCGCGCAATGGGCTGCTACAAGCGTCGCGATGCCTTCATCCGCGAATTGGTCCCGGAATACGGCGAAGGCTGGGCCTCGAAGATCGTGATCGCGAACGCGCTCCAGGGCGGGGGTTACAACATCTCATCCCTGGTGGTGCAGGATCCGGAAGGCAGGCAGACGAAACTGAGAATGCCGCTGCCTGTCTATCTCGGCGTCGTCGCCGCTACCAATATGAAGCAGCGCACCCGCAAGCAGATTGAATACTATCATGCGGATCGCTTGAACTTCGCCGTTCTTGGTACGCCGAACCGGCTGGAGTACGATCAGGGTTTCTTCGTGAAGAACGGTGACGGCGCCGCGGACGTCAAGCCGATCGCCCACCTCTACAAAACGCAGGTCTATGCGCTTGCGGCCCATCTCGGTGTTCCGGAGGAAATCCTGAACCGGCCTCCGACAACCGATACCTACTCGCTGGCTCAGACCCAGGAGGAGTTCTACTTCTCGCTTCCTTATGACCGTATGGATCTTTGCCTTTACGGTCTCAACAACGGCGTGGCGGCTGAGGTGGTGGGGCAGGCGGCGGGGTTGGCCGCCACACAAGTGGAACGTGTCTGGGCCGATATCATCGCCAAACGCAAGGCGACGCGTTATCTGCACCAGCGTCCGCAACTCGTTGATGACGTAGAGGAAATCGGTACCTGATAAACAGGTAAAGCGGTGTGCACGGTTCGATTTGAATGCGTCCGGCTTTAACTGAAACGGCTGCCGATCAACCGGCTCCACTGCTCGCCCGCAAGCCCGTTCAGGAAGACTTGCGAGTTCTTCATGGCGTCCAAAAGCTCTGGATCACGTGAATGTACCACCGTTGAGGCAACGGTCAGGAAAGCGATGCGTCGTCCAAGCATCGCCTCCAGAAGTGCAGGTTGAATGCGTCCGCGCAGGCCGCTGACGCTGCGCGCGGCGGCGTGATCGATCAGGCAGTCAATCACCGGGGCCGCCTGGCCGGGGAGGGCGAAGATCTGCAGCACGCGACCAATTTCATACTTCCGCGCGTAATAGGCGAAAGCGCCGACATTGGTGCCGACTGGCGACGTCACACAAACGTAGACAAGCTCGCCCAGATCCGGCTTTTGTGCCGCATCGGTCAGGATGTGGTCGAGTTGGCCTTTCGTCCAATCCGGCCGCAGGGCGAATTGAGCGGTAAACGGTTCGATGAGCCTGGCAAATGTGTGGCTGTCGATTTCGGATGTACGAAATGCTCCGTGGCCTGCCCCGTCCACCGCCACACCCGACCAACGTCGTTCGCTGGACGTCATCCTCCTGCAATAAAATCGGTCGACTGTACGCGCCAACGGATTGAGCATTCGCGCAAGCGCCAAGCGATTGGCGGAAAGGCTAAGCATGAAGGCCGCGGGGCGCATCACGCGGACCCAGTCAAGGCTGTATTGCGGCAGGACCACACCGCGCAGCCGGGTCCACAATTTCACGGAAATATCGTTGGCCGTCTCGCTGAAGGAGATGTCCTGCGGACCATCCAGGTAAGCTTTCAGCAAGCGGGCGCCGGCCAGCGGGTCATGCTCATGGTCCTCGACCATGAGCGAGCTACAGATTGCCGCGCGTAGTCGTCGGCCGTTGAACGTCATCGGCAGGACGTGGACGCCGACAAATCCGGAGACGCGACCGGCGTCGTTGACATGGACAAGCGACCGGAGGTTGTCTCCGCAACCGGGCGCATCCAGATAAAACCGTTTCATGTATTCCACGAGAGAGGCCGGCGCTTCGGTCCTCTCCTTCAACAGCACGCGCTGAAACATGTTCGCAACTGCCGGGAGGTCGGCGCCTTGCAAGGCGCGAATGACGCTCAAACCCGGCTCCCGCCACCAAAGTCCCGTCCACCGAGCTTCCGGGCCAAGGCGACACGAGGCACGAGAACATCGGACGCGAGTTCCAACTCGACGCCCATGAAGCCGTGCAACCTCGGCCAGTTGCGATCGCCCCGGTGACCGAACGGATTGCTGAATTGCTGCGGCAAGGTGGAACCCTTTGCTTGACCGACGAAAAACCGGCGTCATTGCTGCTAGCAGATTCAGGTAAACCGATATTAAAGTCGTTCCTTTGAATGGTAGCGAACCGGGTTTGTCCGGCCCCATACCTGGACATCAGCAATTTCGTTCCTGGCGGAATTTATACAACCCGCGGGCATGAGTTGCGTGCTCCACGTCGAACTGTTTTCGGCTAGCCAAAGTTTCGCGCGGCGGCTCTTGACTGGGAGCGCGGGCGTAATACGGTGAGGACAAATACCGGCTCTGACCGCCGGGCGGCAAGAATGCCTCGTATGCCTCGCCTTGCGGCGGTGGCTGCGGGGCATTGTCATTTTGAGGCTTTGCTTGAAACGGCATATCGAGATCGGCATTCTCTATTCGCGGTCCGGCAACTACCGACTGGTGTCCGAATCCTGCCGTGCGGGTGCGATGAACGCCATTGCCGACCTCAATGCCGATCCCGCTATCCCGTTCGAATTCGTCCCGGTCGAGCGCGACCCGCAGGGTAACATCGATCGGTATGCAAGCGGCTGCGCGGACATTCTCGCCAACAGCGGCGCGCGTCACATCATTGGCTGCGTCACCTCGTGGAGCCGCAAGGAGGTCATCCCAATCCTGGAAAGGGCAGGCGGCACGCTCTGGTACGCCTGCCCGTACGAGGGCTTCGAAGCCAACGAGCATGTCGTCTACACGCACGCCTGCCCCAATCAGCATCTCGTACCGCTGCTTGCCTATGTCGTGCCTCGTTTCGGCGCCGACGGCTTCCTGCTCGGCTCCAACTACATCTGGGGTTGGGAGACTAACCGCGTGGCGCGCGACCTGATTGCGGACGCCGGCGGCAAGGTGCTGGGCGAACGCTATCTGCCGCTCGGCGAGGTCGATGTTGCGCGGCTGATCGCGGAGATACAGGCGACGAGACCTGATTTCATTCTGAACAATCTCATCGGCCCTTCTTCTTATGTCTTCATCGCTGCCTATGCCGAGCTTGGCCGGCGCGACCCGCATTTCAGGCCGGAGCGTTGCCCGATCCTGTCCTGCAATCTCACGGAATGCGAATTGCCGGCGCTCAACGGGGCAGGCGATGGCCATCTTTCCGTTGGGCCCTATTTTCATGACATCTCGGGGGCGGATCGCGGAGCGGCTTCAGTGTCTTCCGTCATGCCTGCCTCATCCTTCGAGGCGGCGGCTCATGCCTCGGTGCGCACCCTCGCCGAGATCCTCACCCGCAGCCCCGATGCACAATGGATGGATCTTCCCAAGGTCTTTGCCGAAACATCATTTCGAACGCCGCTGGGCGACATCGCCATCGACCCGCAAACCCAGCACACTACCTTGCCGGTGCAGATCGGACGTATCGATGGAACATCGTTCAAAACGGTCACGCTGACGAAGGGCGTGGCACCCGATCCCTACCTTTCCCGCTATGACCGGACGGAGACGTTCGGGCGGCCACGCCTGCGGGTGGTGTCGTGAGCAAGATGGCGCGTATCCCGAACCTTGGAGGCGCCAGGGCTTTTGTCCTGCATCGTCCACATCCGATCGTGCAGGCGATCACAAGGCAATTGTCGGCCATCGGCCTTGAGGCGATTGGCTTCTGGCCGGAACTGCCGGCCGAAGCCTTGGCGGCGGACTTCGTTTTCTTCGACGTCGACCTCGGCTTTGACGAGCAATTTCCATGGAAGCCGGGCGAGGCACCAATGCCGCTGATAGCACTGATCGGCTCCGAGGCGCCGGGGCGTGTCGAATGGGCACTGTCGCACAAGGCCGATGCCCAATTGCTGAAACCGGTCGGCAATGCCGGCGTCTATAGCGCGCTTTTGATCGCAAGGCAGAGTTTCGAGGCGCGCAAGCTTCTGGCCAGCGAGATTGCCTCGCTTCGTCAGCGGGTCGCGGAGCGCCAGACCATCGTACGCGCCGTGGAGGTCTTGTCGAAGGGCGCCGAGGACGGCCGTGCCTATGCGCAGCTCCGCTCGCTGGCGATGAGCTGGCAAATCAGCGTCGAGGACGCCGCGCGCAGGATCGTGGCGATGACACAGGAAGAAGGCGACGATGACCAATCCGAACGCGCCTGAGCTTTCAGCCGCCGGGCGTATGCCAGCCAAGCCTCGCGCCGGCGTCTGGCGACGTCTGCTAAAACGGCCTCTCGCTTTGCTCGGCCTCGGGATTGTTGCCGTTGTCTTGACCGGCGCCATTCTTGCACCGTGGCTGACAGGCTACGATCCGAATGAGCAGATGTTCGACGGGCTCACGCTTGAAGGCGCGCCACTGCCGCCGGGAGCCCAGTTCTGGCTGGGCACCGACCTGCTTGGCCGCGATCTGCTGACCCGTCTCCTCTTCGGCGCGCGCACGTCGCTGATCATCGGCATCGTCGCCAATGGCGTGGCGCTTCTGATCGGCACGCTGGTCGGCATCACCGCCGGCTATTTCCGCGGCCGGATCGGCAGCGCGCTTATGCGCTTCACCGATCTGATGATGGCTTTCCCGGCGCTGCTGCTCGCCATCTGCCTGGCGGCGGTGCTCCAGCCGAGCCTGTGGATCGTCGCCATGGTGATCGCACTGGTGAACTGGGTGCAGACCGCCCGCGTCATCTATACCGAGACAAGTTCGCTCTCCGAGCGCGAGTTCATCGATGCCGAGCGCACCATCGGCGCAAGCGCTCCACGCATCCTGTTTCGTCATATCCTGCCGCACCTTTTGCCGACGATCATCGTCTGGGGCACGCTCGGCATCTCGACAACGGTGCTTCTGGAAGCGACGCTCAGCTATCTCGGCATCGGCGTGCAACCGCCGACCGCGTCCTGGGGCAACATCATCTTCGAAAACCAAACCTATTTCCAGGCAGCGCCCTGGCTGGTTTTCTTTCCGGGTGCGGCGATCCTGGCGCTGGCACTAGCCTTTAACCTGGTCGGCGATGCGTTGCGCGACGTCCTCGATCCGACGCAAAGGGGGCGGGCATGATCGCCTATCTCGGCCGCCGCGTTGTCCAGTCCGTGCTCATCTTGCTCGGCGTCTCTCTGATCACCTTTGCGCTGCTCTATCTGCTGCCCGCCGATCCCGTCCGCCAGATCGCCGGCCGCAGTGCCACGCCCGAGACGGTCGAGAACATCCGCCGGCAGCTCGGCCTCGACCAGCCCTTTGTCGTCCAGTACTGGCACTACCTGACCAGCCTCCTCAGCGGCGATCTGGGGCGCTCCTACATTCAGCGCTCGGAGGTCACGGAGCTTATCGTCTCGCGGCTGCCGGCAAGCCTGCTGCTGATGGTCGGCGCCATTGCCTGCGAAGTCGTGATCGGGCTGACGATGGGCCTCATCGCCGCCGTCAAGCGTGGCACCGCAACCGACCAGTCGCTGATGGTCGCCTCCTTCGTCGGCGTCTCGGCGCCGCAATTCGTTGTTGGCCTGCTGCTGCTCTATGTGTTCGCGGTCCGGCTCGGCTGGTTCCCGATCGGCGGTTACGGCACCTGGCGTCATCTGGTGCTGCCATCGCTGACCATGGGAATTCTCGGTGCCGGCTGGTACGCCCGCATGATGCGCTCGTCAATGATCGACGTGCTGCGCCAGGATTACGTGCGTACCGCGCGTGCCAAGGGTCTTGCACGCAGCGCCATTATCTTCCGCCACGCGCTGCCCAACGCCATCCTGCCGGTCATCGCCATGATCGGCATCGACATCGGCATCTTCATGGGCGGCATCGTGGTTGTCGAAAGCGTGTTCGGCTGGCCAGGCATCGGCCAGCTGGCCTGGCAGGCCATTCAGCGCATCGATATTCCGATCATCATGGGGGTCACCCTGGTTTCGGCTTTTGCCATCGTGCTTGGTAATCTCCTGGCCGACACCGTCGCACCGTTCATCGATCCACGCATCAAGCTCAGATGAAAACCAAGAAAAACCAAAGAAGGGAACATGACATGAGAAAATATCTGATATCGACCGTGGCGGCATCGGCGCTTGCGCTGGTGCTTGGCATGACAAGCGTACGCGCCGAAGACGCCGTCGATCCGAACGCCAAGCAGGGCGGCGCGATTATCATCACCTACAAGGACGACGTCGCCACGCTCGATCCAGCCATCGGCTATGACTGGCAGAACTGGTCGATGATCAAGAGCCTGTTCGACGGGCTGATGGACTACGAGCCGGGCACCACCAACCTGCGGCCCGACCTTGCCGAGAGCTACGAGATTGCGCCCGACGGCAAGACCTTCACCTTCAAACTGCGCCAGGGAGTGAAGTTCCACAATGGCCGCGAGATGACCGCCGACGACGTGAAATATTCGCTCGACCGGGTCACCAATCCAAAGACACAGAGCCCGGGTGCCGGCTTCTTCGGCTCGATCAAAGGCTATGACGACGTCGCTGCCGGCAAGGCGGAAAGCCTGGCCGGCATAACCGTCGTCGATCCCTACACGATCAAGTTCGAGCTGACGCGGCCCGACGCCACCTTCCTGCATGTCATGGCCATCAACTTCTCGCATGTCGTGCCGAAGGAAGAGGTCGAAAAATACGGCGCGGACTTCGGAAAGCATCCGGTCGGCACCGGCGCCTTCAAGCTCGCCGAATGGACACTCGGCCAGCGCGTGGTCTTCGAGCGCAACCCGGATTACTGGCACAAGGGTCTGCCGCATCTCGACAAGATCACCTTTGAGATCGGCCAGGAGCCGATCGTGGCGCTGCTGCGGCTCCAGAAAGGCGAGATCGACGTTCCCGGCGACGGCATTCCGCCGGCGAAATTCCAGGAGGTCATGGCCGATCCCGAGCAGAAGGCCCGTGTCGTCGAGGGCGGCCAGTTGCACACCGGCTATGTCACCATGAATACCACCATGGCGCCCTTCGACAATGTGAAGGTGCGGCAGGCGGTCAACATGGCGATCAATAAGGACCGCGTCGTCCAGCTGATCAACAACCGTGCGGTGCCGGCCAATCAGCCGTTGCCGCCGTCGATGCCTGGCTACGACAAGGAATTCAAGGGCTATCCCTATGACGTGGCCAAGGCCAAGGCCTTGCTTGCCGAGGCCGGGCATCCCGACGGATTTGACACGCAGCTGTTTGCCATGAACACCGATCCCAACCCGCGCATCGCGCAGGCCATTCAGCAGGATCTGGCGGCGGTCGGCATCAAGGCCAGCATCCAGTCGCTCGCGCAGGCCAACGTCATCGCCGCCGGCGGCGACAAGGCCGGTGCGCCGATGATCTGGTCCGGTGGCATGGCCTGGATCGCCGACTTCCCCGATCCGTCGAACTTCTACGGCCCGATCCTCGGCTGTGCTGGTGCCGTCCCGGGCGGCTGGAACTGGTCGTGGTATTGCAACAAGGAGCTCGACGCCAAGGCAGCAGAAGCCGACTCCATCGTCGACCCGGCCAAGGCTGGCGAACGAGCCAAGATGTGGAGCGAGATCTACCGCAAGATTATGGAAGACGCGCCCTGGGCACCGGTCTTCAACGAGCAGCGTTTCACCATGAAATCAACCCGCATGGGTGGCGCCGACAACCTCTATGTCGACCCGGTCCACATCCCGATCAACTACGACAATGTGTATGTGACCGATGTGCAATAACTGCGACTACACCATCCATGGGCGCCACCATCATTTCGGCTGGGACAATTCCTTTGTCCCGGCCGAACGAGTGGCGCCAGGGTCGACGATCGAGTTCCAGTGCCTGGACTCGTCCGGCGGGCAGCTGACGATGGAGAGCACCATCGACGACGTTGCTTTGCTCGACTTTGCCAAGGTGAACCCGGTCACTGGGCCAATCTATGTCGACGGGGCAGAACCGGGCGATGCCCTGAAAATCACCATCGAGGCGTTCAAGCCGTCGGGCTTCGGCTGGACGGCGAATATCCCGGGATTCGGTCTGCTGGCGGATGACTTCACTCAACCGGCACTGAATATCTGGAAGTACGATGCCGCGTCGCTCGAACCGGCGCTGTTCGGCAAGAGCGGCCGGGTGCCGCTCAAGCCCTTCGCCGGCACCATCGGCAATGCCCCGGCTGAGCCGGGTCTGCATTCGGTGATCCCGCCGCGGCGCGTGGGCGGCAATCTGGACATCCGCGATCTTGCCGCCGGCGCGGTGCTCTACCTGCCCATAGAGGTCGCGGGAGCGTTGTTCTCGGTCGGCGACACGCACGCCGCGCAAGGCGACGGCGAGGTCTGCGGCACGGCGATCGAGAGCCCGATGAACGCCGTGCTGACGCTCGATCTGGTCAAGGATGCCCGGCTGCGGACGCCGCGTTTCACGACGCCCGGTCCGGTGTCGCGACATCTCGACGCCAAGGGCTATGAGGTGACAACCGGTATCGGGCCGGATCTGATGAACGGCGCCAGGAGCGCCGTCTCGCAGATGATCGACCTGCTCTCTGGCCGCTACGGTATGGATCCGATAGACGCCTACATGCTCGTGTCGGTTTGCGGTGACCTGCGCATCAGCGAGATCGTCGACATGCCCAACTGGGTGGTTTCTTTCTACTTCCCCCGCTGCGTCTTTGAATGAAGGTGGAGGACATCAAACGATCCGGGCAGGCCGCCGCGGAGAGTGGCTCCATCAGGCCGGTACTCAGCGTCTCAGGTCTGAGCGTCACCGTGCGTGGTGAGGAGGGCGAGCGCGACGTCGTTTCCGACCTCACATTCGACCTGATGCGCGGCGAAACGCTTTGCATTGCCGGCGAGTCCGGTTCCGGCAAGTCGATGACGGCGCTGGCCATCATGGGCTTGCTGCCGCAGCCGGCGGCACGCATCGGATCAGGCTTCATCCGGCTCGGCGATCAGGATCTCGCGGCTCTCAGCGAGAGCGGCATGCGCCGCATCCGCGGCGACCGTATTGCCATGATCTTCCAGGAACCGATGACATCGCTCAATCCGGTTCTGTCCGTCGGCCGTCAGCTCACGGAGGCGATCGAGGCACACACCTCGCTGTCGCGCTCCGAGTCTCGGCTGAGGGCGCTAGAGGCGCTGAAGGCAGTCCGAATTCCGGATGCCGAACGGCGGCTCGAGCACTATCCGCACGAACTCTCAGGCGGCATGCGCCAGCGCGTGATGATTGCCATGGCTCTGGCCCTGAACCCGGATGTGCTGATCGCCGATGAACCGACGACTGCTCTCGACGTCACGGTTCAGGGCGAGGTGCTGGAGTTGCTGCGTGACCTGCAGCGCGAGCACGGCACTAGCGTTATCCTGATCACGCACGACATGGGCGTCGTCGCCGAGATGGCGGACCGCGTCATCATCATGCGCGATGGCCGGATGGTCGAGCAGGGCAGGGCGGCCGACATCTTTAATCGCCCGCAGGCCGACTATACGCGCGAGCTTCTGGCCGCCGTGCCGCGCATCGGCGGAGGACGGACCGCCGAAGACCGACAAGACGCCGCCAACATGCCGGCCGAGCTTGTATCTGTCAGCGATCTTCACGTCCGCTTCGACCTGCACGGCGGCTTCTTCGGCCGCGTCGACCGCAGGGTGCACGCGGTCGAAGGCGTCAGTTTCTCGATCGCGCCGCACGAAACCCTGTCGCTGGTCGGCGAATCGGGCTGCGGCAAGTCGACGACGGCCAAGGCGATCGCCGGGCTGGTGCCCTACACTGGCAGCATTTCAATCGGCGGCCACGACTTGTCTGCGCTCAGCCGCAAGGAGCGCAAGGCTGTACGCCGCAATGTGCAGATGATCTTTCAGGATCCCTTCGCGTCCCTCGACCCGCGCATGCGAGTAGGCGATCTCGTCGCCGAGCCTCTGCTGATCCACGGCCTCGGCGACAGAGAGCAACGGCATGCCCAGATCGCCACCCTGTTCGAACGCGTCGGCCTCTCCGCTGACCAGATGGAGCGCTACCCCCACGAATTCTCCGGCGGGCAGCGCCAGCGAATCTGCATTGCACGAGCGCTGGCGCTGCGACCGAAGCTGATCATTGCCGACGAAAGTGTTTCTGCCCTCGACGTATCGGTGCAGGCGCGCGTGCTAAGATTGCTGAAGGAGCTGCAGCGCGAATTCGGCGTCGCATATCTCTTCATCTCGCACGATATGGCAGTGGTGGAGAACATCTCTGATCGCGTGGCGGTAATGTATCTGGGGCAGATCGTCGAGATGGGCACCCGCGACCAGATATTCTCCAACCCGCGCCATCCTTACACAAAGCGGCTGATCGAAGCCGTTCCGGTTCCCGATCCGGGCCGGCGCCGCGCCCGGTTCGCCCGTTTGGACAGCGAAATTCCAAGCGCTGTGCGGCGCATCGGTGACGAGCCCCGGAAACTCAAGCTCGAAGATGTTGGCGACGGCCACCTCGTCGCCACTTGATCGAGCTTAGGCTGCCTCGTCCAGCCAATCCCGCAGAGGCTCGGGGACAGCTGCATATGTGATGTTCGAGCGTCGGAAAACGATCGGCGATGGCGCTGCCGCGGCAGCGCCGTTCGGCGATGCCGAGTTGGCAGTTTACATCTGACATGTTAGCATGCTATCGCTACGTGCACATTGATTTCAACGGAGATCGCATTGGCTTCCCGCTTTGGTCTTTCGGTTGCCCTGACCACACCCTTCGACCCGTCGGGGAAGATAGCGCTCGCGCCGATGATCGCCCACGCCCGAGCCTGCCTTGGCGCCGGTTGCAGCAGCGCGACGCTGTTCGGCACCACTGGCGAAGGGGCCTCGGTCGGCACCGACGAGCGGCGGATCGTCACCGAGGCCATGCTGGCGGCCGGTATTCCGGCACATCAGCTCGTCGCCGGAGTGCTGGTCGATGCAGCCGAAGATGCCGCCGATCAGGCCCGGCACGCTTTGCAGCGCGGCGTTCGCAACATTCTGCTCGCCCCGCCGAGCTACTTCAAGAATGTCGGCGAGGACGGGCTGTTCGGATGGTTTTCCGCCGTCTTCGCCGCACTCGGTCCGCTGGCGCGCGACGTGCTGCTCTATAACATTCCCTCAGTCACCATGGTGCCGCTCCCGCTTGGGCTGATCGGCCGGCTGCGCACCGCTTTTCCCGCTGTGGTGGCCGGGGTGAAGGATTCCGGCGGGGACTGGAGCTACAGTGAGGCGCTGCTTGAAGCGCACAGCGATCTGGTGATCCTCATCGGCGACGAACGGCATCTGGCGAGAAGCGTGCGCCACGGCGGACAGGGCGCGATTTCCGGCATGGCTAATTTTGTTACCGCCGAAATCCGCGCAATGGTCGAAGACGGCCGCGACGACCCACGCGTCGAGGACTTCGTGCTCGAATTGCTCAAATACCCGGTCACGCCGGCGGTGAAGGTCATGGTTGCGCGCAAGACCGGCGACGAGCGCTGGCTGGCGGTCCGCCCGCCCCTGGAGGCGATCGATCCGCAAGGACAGCGGCAGCTTGCCGCGGCTTACGACAGGCTGTTTGCGACAGAGGCGGCCTGACCGACAAGGCCGGGCTGACCGATAAGGAAGCGAGCTGAAGTGGAAGACGGCAGCGAACCGATCACTCTCCGGGAGAAGGCCTATGCCAGCTTCACGCGGCATTTGCTGGCCCGCGATCTGCGGCCGGGGCAGTTCGTGTCACAGCGCGAATTGGTCGCTTTCACCGGACTGCCGCTGGGTGCTATTCGCGAGATCGTCCCGCGTCTCGAGGCTGAGGGACTGCTGACCACCATCCCGCAGCGCGGCATGCAGATCGCGCATATCGACATCAATTTGATCCGCGAGGCGTTTCAGTTTCGGTTGTTCATGGAACGCGAGGCAGTGGCGTTATTCACGACCAGCGCTTCTGACGCCGAACTTGCCCGCATGCGGCGCGAACATGAGGAGATGCTGGCTCAAGCTCTGGGACAGGCGCCGACGCCGGAAATGGAAGCCAAGGCCCAGAACATCGACTGGGCCATGCACGACACCTTCATCAATGCGCTCGGCAACGAGATTATCGCCAAGGCCTATCTGGTCAACTCGGTGAAAATCCGGCTGATCCACCAGGAGCGTTTCCGCATCGATGGACGTGTGGTGCCGGTGATGCGCGAACATTTGGCCGTCATCGAAGCCATGGAGAGCCGCAATTCGCAAAAGGCGGTTGAAGCGATCAGTCTGCATATCGACAATGCGCGCCGGCTGGCGCTCCAGATCTGAGGAAATATAGCCGCGCCGCAGTTCGCGGCGCATCCACAACGACAGCAACCGGGAGGAAGAAATGTCGTCCAATCTGTTCAACCCAACCAGGAGGCAACTCCTTGCCGGAACCGCAGCGCTCACCGCCGCCGGCCTTGTGGGGCTTCGCCCCGGCTTTACCGCAGGCGTTGACTGGAAACGCTTTGCCGGGACGACGCTTGACGTCAATCTGGTGAAAAGCCCGCGCAGCGACACCATCCTGAAATATCTCGCCGAGTTCGAGGAACTGACCGGCATCAAGGTCAATGCCGAGGCGACGCCCGAGCAGCAGCAGCGCCAGAAGACGGTGATCGAGTTGAGCTCGGGCAAGCCGAGCTTCGACGTCGTGCATCTGAGCTACCACGTGCAGAAGCGCCAGTTCGAGAAGGGTGGCTGGCTGGCCGACATCGCCGGCTATCTCGCCGATCCGTCGCTCACCGACCCGGCGCTTGTCGAAAGCGACTTCGCCGAAGCCGGCATGCTGTTTGCCAAGGACGGCCAGGGCGTGCTGCGCTCGCTACCGTTCTCGGTGGACTACTGGATCCTCTATTGGAACAAGGAGCTGTTCGAGGCCAAGGGCCTCAAATACCCCGAGACCTTCGAGCAACTGGTGGCCGCCGCCGAAGCGCTGACCGACCCCTCGACCAATACATACGGGTTCGTCGCGCGCGGGCTCAAGAACGCAAACACGCCGGTGTGGACGTCGCTGATGCTCGGCTACGACATGACGCCGCTCGACGACAAGGGCAAGCTGCGCACCGAGGCCCCCGAGGCGATCGAGGCTGCCGCGCTCTATCAAAGATTGATGACCAAGTCCGCCCCTCCGGGCGTCACAGGGTTCAATTGGGCCGAAGCACAATCTGCCTTCCTGCAAGGCAAGATCGGCATGTGGCTCGACGGCGTGGGCTTTGCCCCGCCGATGGAAAATCCGGAAAAATCGAGGGTGGTCGGCAAGGTCGGTTACGGCGTGATGCCCAAGGGTCCCAAGGCGCATGCCTCGGGCACCTTCGGCGACGGGATTGGCGTTACCGCCGCCAGCGAGAAGAAGGAGGCCGCCTATCTGTTCTGCCAGTGGGCGGTATCGCCAACCATGGGCGCGCGGCTGTTGCAGGCCGGCGCCGGTGTTCCGTTCCGCAAATCCGTGCTGGAGGATCCCAAGGTGCGCGAAGGCGTCACCATGCCGGCAAGCTGGCTCGATGCCGTGGTCGGCTCGGGCAATATCAGCCGGCTGGCGCTGCCGGTCATTATCCCCGTCACCGAATTCCGCGACATCTATGGCGTGGCGCTGACCAACATGATTGCCGGCGCCGATCCCGCCGCGGAGCTGAAGAAGGCCACCGAGCAGTTCCAGCCGGTTCTCGACAGGAGCGAGCAGGGCTGATGTCGGCCACCACCCCAGAACAGACCGGGGTGACGATGCCGGTTATCGACGGGAGCCAGACGATCCGGCTGGCTCCCAACTACTGGCCTTTCGTTGTCCCCGCACTCGTCGTCGTCGGCGCAGTCATCGTCTTCCCCTGGGCTTTCACCCTGTGGATGAGCGTCAATCGCTGGACGCTCGGCCAGTCGCGGAGCTTTGCCGGGATGGAAAACTATCTCCGCCTGGCCAGCGACCCACGGTTCTGGGAATCCCTTGTTCATACATTGACCTACACCTTCCTCTCGGTTGCAGCGCCGATGCTGCTGGGCACACTGGCCGCCCTGATCTTCGACGCCAGGTTTCCGCTGCGCGGCCTGCTGCGTGGCGTCTTCGTCATGCCGATGATGGCGACACCCGTTGCCGTGGCACTGGTCTGGACAATGATGTTCCATCCTCAGCTTGGCGTGCTCAACTACCTGCTGTCGCTGGTCGGCATCCCGGCTCAGGAATGGATATTCAACGCCAACACGGTCATCCCGTCGCTGGTTGCGGTCGAGACCTGGCAGTGGACGCCGCTGGTCATGCTGATCGTGCTTGGCGGGCTGGCCTCGGTGCCGCGCGAGCCCTTCGAAAGCGCCGAGATCGACGGCGCGAATGCCTGGCAGCAATTCCGCTATCTCACTCTGCCGATGATCGCGCCGTTCCTGATGATCGCGGTCATCATCCGCACCATCGATGCCTTGAAGAGCTTCGACATCATCTATGCGATGACCCAGGGCGGGCCGGGAACGGCGTCGGAGACCATCAACATCTATCTCTACAACACCGCCTTCTCCTACTACGATATCGGCTACGGCTCGGCCATGGCCGTGGTGTTCTTCATTGTCATCGTGGCCCTGTCGTTTGTCCTGCTGATGCTGCGCCAACGCTCGCAGTGGATCGATACGGAGGGCAAATAGATGAGTTCACGGCTGCTCAACCAGATCGGTCTGTTTTTCGCTGCCCTGGTTTTCGTCTCGCCGGCGATCCTGTTCTTCCTCTGGATGATCTCGCTGTCGCTGAAATTCGAGATCGATAACGGTGCCTATCCGCCGATCCTGGTCCCCGAACGCTTCGCCTGGTCGAACTATGTAAAGGTGTTCGAGGAGAACAATTTCCTGCTCTATCTCTGGAACTCGGTTCTGGTGACCGGCACGGCGACCTTGCTGGCGCTGTTGATCGGCGTACCGGCCGGCTATGGCATCGCACGGCTAAAGGCTGAACGGTCGGCGGTCGTCATCATGATCGCCCGCATGACGCCTGGGCTATCCTATCTCATCCCGCTGTTTCTGCTGTTCCAATGGATCGGGATCCTCGGCACGCTATGGCCGCAGATCATCATCCACCTGGTTGTGACGGTGCCTATCGTGGTCTGGGTGATGATCGGCTATTTCGAGACCACGCCGATGGAACTGGAGGAGGCGGCCAACATCGACGGCGCCAGCTCCTGGCAGGTTTTCCGGCTGGTCGCCCTGCCCATCGCTAAGCCGGGCATCGTGGTGGCCTTCATCCTGTCCGTGATCTTCTCGTGGAACAATTTCGTCTTCGGCGTGGTGCTCGCCAGCCGTGAGACGCGCACCCTGCCGGTCGCCGTCTACAACATGCTGTCCTACGAACAGGTCAGCTGGGGGCCGCTCGCCGCGGCGGCGCTGGTGGTGACGTTGCCGGTGCTGATCCTGACCATGTTCGCGCAAAGGCAGATCGTCGCGGGGCTGACCGCCGGCGCCGTCAAGGGCGGCTGAGGGCGGATCCGGACATCACTCTTTTCTGGGAAAGATCCAATGGCATCGGTAACGATCAACAACGTGCAGAAGGCCTTTGGGGCCACCAAGATCATTCACGACGTCAGCGTCGATATCGCCGACGGCGAATTCGTCATCCTGGTCGGCCCGTCGGGATGCGGAAAATCGACGCTGCTGCGTATGATTGCGGGGCTTGAAACGATCTCAGGCGGGAAGATCGCCATCGGCGAGCGTATGGTCAACAACCTGCGTGCACGGGACCGGAACATCGCCATGGTGTTCCAGAATTATGCGCTCTATCCGCATATGACTGTTGCCGACAATATGGGCTTTGCCCTCAAGATCAAGAAAGCCGACCCGACCGATACCGCTGGCCGGGTCAGGAAGGCAGCCGGCATCCTCGGCCTGGAAAAGCTGCTTGACCGTTATCCGCGCCAGCTTTCGGGCGGCCAGCGCCAGCGCGTCGCCATGGGCCGCGCGATCGTACGCGACCCACAGGTCTTCCTGTTCGACGAGCCGCTCTCCAACCTCGATGCCAAATTGCGCGTCCAGATGCGCGGCGAGATCAAGGCCCTGCACCAGCGGCTGGGTACCACGACGATCTATGTCACGCACGACCAGATCGAGGCCATGACTATGGCCGATAAGATCGTCGTGCTGCATGACGGCCTGGTCGAGCAGATCGGCGCGCCGCTGGACCTCTACGACCGTCCGGCCAACCTCTTCGTTGCCGGTTTCATCGGCTCGCCCGCCATGAACTTCATTGCCGGCCGCATCGAGGAGGGCGTGTTCCGCAGCGCCGGCGGGTTGATCCTGCCGTTGCCGGAAGGCGCCCAGCCGGCGGATGCCGCAGGACGCGAACTCGTCTACGGCATTCGCCCGGAACATATCCGGGCGACGGGGCAAGGTATGCCGGGCACGGTCACGCTTCTCGAGGCGACCGGCTCGGAAATCTTCGCCAGGGTCGACTGCTCCGGTGAAGAAATCTCCTGCCTCTTCCGAGAAAGGCTTGCGCTCAAGCAAGGCGAAGGGATGCGGATCGAGATCGACCGCGCATGTGCGCATCTGTTCGACGCCGAAACTGGTCGGCGCATCTGACTCGGTGGTCCGATTAATGCGTGGTCGGCCTAGGTAGGCAACGCGAATTCACCGGCGAGTTCGATGGCGCGGCCTTCGCGGGCCGATCTCTGGGCGGCGAGACCCATGACGACGGCCCACCAGCCGTCTTGCAAGGTCACTTCCACTTTGCCTTGTCCGCACACCGCAGCGGTGAAGCGGGCGTGCTCGAAATAGGTCGAACCGTTATGGTCGCCTGCCTCGAGCAGCCGGGGGTCGACGGGAATCTCCAGCAGTCGTGGTCCAGGCGGATTGCGCGGACTGACGATCAACTGGGGCACTGGCGCAGGGCCAAGGTGGGTCGGCCAGAAACGGCCTGGTCCGGGCACCAGACATTCGATCTTTCCGTCGCCGCCGACAGCGCAGAGTTCCTCCTGGTAGCGGCTGCCCTCGGCAAACATGCACAGTTCCAGCATGGCGCGCGTGCCGCTCGCGAAATCAACCAGCACATAGCCATGGTCAAGGATATCCGGCCTCTCACCGCCATAGCGTTCGTCGAGATGGTTTACGGCTTGTCCAGCGCTCGCCATCACGCGGACGGGATCCGATTCAAGGATCAGCCGCATCAGGTCGAAGAAGTGGCAGCACTTCTCGACGAACGTGCCGCCGGTGTTGCGGTTGAAGCGGTTCCAGTCGCCGACCTTGGCCAGAAACGGGAAGCGGTGCTCGCGGACCGTCAGCATGCGGATGCCGCCGGTGGCGTGGCGCGCCTGCTCGACGAATGCGGCGACGGGCGGCATATAGCGGTATTCCATGGCCACCCAGACGAGCGGAAGCCGCGCTTTCAACACCGCGATCCGCCCCTCGTCGGCGGTCTCGGTGAAAAGCGGTTTTTCCACCAGCACAGGCAGCGGTCGAAGTGCGGCGATCTGCTCCATCTGACTGAGGTGATGGTGGTTGGGGCTGGCGATCAAGACGCAGTCCACCTCGTCCATCGCCAGCAGCTCGGCGATCGATGCCGCCGATCGCGCGCCCGACGCCGTCGCCAGCGCCGCCGCCAACATGCCGGGGTCCGGCTCGAAGATCGCGGCCACATGCGCGTCGGGCAACAGAGCGATGTTGCGGATATGCTCGCGGCCCATCATGCCGCAGCCGATGATGCCGTAGCCGATTGATGATCTGGTCACGCTGCGTCTTCCTCCGGCCTATCTGAAACGCGTGACATACCGCGCCGCGCCCGGATCGAACCAGCTGCGGGAATATTCCGCGCTGGCGCCGTCGCCAGCCCAGGCGATACGTTCTATGAACCCCACGACCGTCCCCGGCGGTGGCCTGAACTCGAGCGGGGCCCAGTCCGGCGCAGGCGCGACGGCGACACGGTCTTCGGCGCGAACGATCGAAAAGCCGAGCGCAAGCCGGTAATGGAGATAGAGGGATTCCGACAAATCCTCGCGCTTGAGCCGCTCGGCGCGGCTGACGTCGAGCCAGATCTCCTCGACTGCGGCCGGCTCGCCGTCGAGCCGTCGCAGCCGGCGTATGCGGTGGGCTTCGCCGGCGCTGCCGAATTGCGGCAGGTCGGCGGGCTTGGGCAGCCGCTCGACGGACAGCACGTCGGCACTCGGCAGGCCGCCACCGCCGATGCGCTCCAGGCGAAAGAAGGCATAGATCCCAAGCAAGTCGCCGCGCGCCCGCACATAGTTACCCGAGCCCTGGATGCGGTCGAGAAGGCCCTTTTCGGTCAAATCTGCCAGCGCCCGCCTGAGCGTGCCGACGGCAATCCCGAGGCTCGCGGCCATCTCGCGCTCGGGCGGCAGCCGCGCCCCGTCGGCCAGCCGTCCAGCCGCGATTTCGCGGATCAGCATTTCGCTCGTCTGCAAGTGCACAGGCAAGGGGCCACGCATCTGGCTGGATCGGTGGCCGGGGTCAGCCCTTGTCAAATGCATCCGGTGTTCCAATCGCATCCCGGTTTCGGGTTTGGCTCCAAATTGATACAGTATTGATCTACATCAAAACGAATGCTACGCAAGCCCTATTCGCAGCTCCGGACGTCATTGAAGAGTGGCCCGGACGTCTTTTCTGAAGAGTGGAAATGAGCACCGTCCCAATCACCTCGCCGGATCTCGATGCTGCCGAAGTCTCGTGGTTCGCCGCACTCTGCTCGGACGACTACCAGTATCTCGGCGTGCCGGACGGCGCGCTGCGCTCGAGCTGGGCGCATTGCTCCGAGATCGTGAAGACGTCCGAGGAACTCGGTTTCCGCAACATCCTGTGTCCGTCGTCCTATCAGGTCGGCCAGGACACGCTGAGCTTCGTTGCCGGCTGTGCGCCGATCACGTCGAAGATCAATCTGCTTGCCGCTGTGCGCTGCGGCGAGATGCAGCCAATCATGCTGGCGCGCACGATTGCGACGCTGGACCACATGCTGGAAGGCCGGCTGACGGTGAACATCATTTCATCGGACTTTCCGGGCGAGACAGCCGACAGCGCCTACCGCTATCGCCGTTCCCGCGAGGTGGTGCAGATCCTGCGCCAGGCCTGGACCAGGGACAGCATCGATTTCGAGGGCGAGGTCTATCGCTATAACGGGCTCTCGACGGCACCGGCGAAGCCCTATCAGCAGAATGGCGGTCCGCTGCTCTATTTCGGCGGTTATTCGCCCGACGCGCTCGAGCTTTGCGCCGAACAGTGCGACGTCTACCTGATGTGGCCGGAAACCAGGGAGGAGCTTGCCGGCCGCATGAGAGCCGTCCACCAACGCGCCGAGCGTCATGGGCGGACGCTCGACTATGGCCTGCGCGTCCACATGATCGTGCGCGATACCGAGGCCGAGGCAAAGGAATATGCCCGGGAGCTGGTTTCGAGGTTGGACGACGAGCAGGGCAGGGCGATCCGCGAGCGCGCGCTCGACGCCCGATCGCTCGGCGTATCGCACCAGGCCAGGAACCGCCAGATCGCCGACGCCGAAGGCTATGTCGAGCCGCATCTGTGGACGGGCGTCGGGCGGGCGCGCTCTGGTTGCGGCGCGGCGCTGGTGGGCTCGACCGATCAGGTTCTGTCGGAAATCGAAGCGTATATGAAGATGGGGATCCGCGCTTTCATCTTTTCCGGCTACCCGCATCTCGACGAGGCGCGTCATTTCGGCACCAAGGTGTTGCCCCAGCTCAAGACATGCTCGCTCCCGCACGCCTATGGCCGGGTGCCGGAACGGATCCCGGCGACACCACTGGGAACGGGAGAGCGCCGCTGATGGAGCATGTCGTGTGTGATCCCCGCCTTTTGCGCAACGCCTTCGGACGTTTCGCCACCGGCGTCACGGTCGTCACCACCGGCACGGCCGACGGCCCGGTCGCGATCACTGCCAACAGCTTCTCATCCGTGTCGCTCGATCCGCCGCTGGTGCTCTGGTCAATCGGCCGCCACTCGCGCCGGTTCGAAGCCTTCGCCAATTCCGCGCACTACGCCATTCACGTGTTGGCGGAAGATCAAATCGATCTGTGCTGGCGCTTTTCGAAGTCGGGGACGGACTTTGCCGATCTTGACCTGTCGTGGAGCGAGCACGGCGTGCCATTGCTGCCGCGCGCACTGGCGCGGTTCGAATGCAGCGTCGTCGACCGCTTCCCGGCTGGCGACCATATGATCCTGCTTGGACGTGTCCTTGAACTGGAGACGCAAGAGGGTTTGCCGCTGCTCTTTGCTAGCGGCAAGTCGCGCGCTCAAAAGGCCAGCTGATGACCGCCGCTTCG
Source organism: Mesorhizobium sp. WSM4828 (assembly GCF_055811175.1). NCBI lineage: Bacteria > Pseudomonadati > Pseudomonadota > Alphaproteobacteria > Hyphomicrobiales > Phyllobacteriaceae > Mesorhizobium > Mesorhizobium sp. WSM4828. Next base: position 413,310 of record NZ_JBVVQK010000001.1, read on the forward strand.
GGCTGGTGCCGTCGACTGGCGAACCACGAGATTGCAGGCAAGTTCGACGCGACGCGGCGGCGACCCCGAATGGGCCATATCGTCGAGCAGCAGGCTAAGCGCCGCCGATCCGATCTCGCGCATAGGAATGTGCATCGCCGTCAGCGGCGGATTGCAGAAGGCAGCGAGCGGCAAGTCGTCCATACCGACCACGGACACGTCGCCAGGCACCGAGTATCCGGCCTCCTGGACGCCGGCGATGGCACCAAACGCCAAGCTGTCGCCAGCCGTCAGCACGGCGGTGAAATCGAGGCCGCGGGCCGCGATGCGCTCGCTGACGGCCCTGCTCGCAAGTTCCGGCAGCCAGTCCTGCACCTCGACCACGAAGTCGTCGAAGCCGGCAATGCCGGCCGTGATCAGCGCGTCGCGCCAACCTTCGTAGCGCCGCTCGATCGTGCGCCGGCCACGCCGCATCAGGAACAGGATGCGGCGGTGGCCGAGGCCGATCAGATGCTGCGCCGCAAGCATGGCGGCAGAGCGATTGCAGGGCGTCACGCTCGAATGGCGCATCGAGGGATCGTCGCCGTTGACGAGCACGATCGGTTTGGCGAATCCGGCTGTCAGCGTCAGCACATCGTCATCGTCCAGCGTCAGAAACAGGCAACCGGCGACGCTGTCGTCGCGCTCGGATTCACGCAGCAGCGCGATTTCGTCCTCGGGCGCCGAAACCGGCCGGGTCACCAGTTCGACGCCCAGCAACCGGGCACGCTCGTTGAGCCCGTCAAGGACATGGTAGGTGAACTGATTGCGGGCACTGTCCACCATTGCCACGCTGCTTGCGGCCAGGATGACCTTGCGGCCGGCAACCGAGGCGGGAACGGCATAGTTCATCGACTTCGCCGTTTCGATGATCTTGGCACGAAGCTCATCCCTCACGCCACCGACGCCGCTCAGCGCACGAGAGGCGGTGCTGACCGACACGCCGCAACGCGCCGCGATCTCTTCAAGTCGAATGCGGCGGCTGGGGCGGCCGCGCTTGCCCTGGATATTCATCCGCTCCGTCACCTCCGGCAAAGTCATCCGATTAATGCAAAAAATTTTCAGATTGCGCAAGAAAAATGGCTGTGAAACAGTTCCGATGAAGCGGGAGAAACGGGAGGAGTGATGCCGCTATCGGCCGAACGCCTGAATTCCGCGCTTGCCAGCCTCGTGGCCGGCATGACCGGCTTGCGTCATGACGGGCGGTTCCATGAGCCGAATCTCGACGGCACGCCGGGCGACTATGTTAGCTTCGACAGCTGGGAATGGCCGCAAGGCGTCGGGCTCTACGGGCTGGTTCGGCTGTGGGCGCAGACCGGCGACGATCGGCTGCTGCAGACGATCGAGGCCTGGTATGACCGACGCATCGCTGCCGGTCTGCCTGCGATGAACGTCAACACCACCGCGCCCCTTTTGGCGCTAAGCGAATTGTGGCGGCGCCGGCGCCAGCCGCGCTTCGAGCCGGTGCTGCGCGAATGGGCCGAGCGGGTCGCCACCGCCTTGCCGCGGACGCCCGAAGGCGGTTTCCAGCATGATGTTTCGGACCGGGTCAACGACGACGAATTGTGGGACGACACGCTGTTCATGGTGGCGCTGTTCCTCGCATCGTATGGCCAGGCTGCCGGCCAACGTCGCTTCGTCGAAGAAGCAGAAAGGCAATTCCTGGTCCACGCCCGTTATCTCGCCGACCCGGCATCAGGGCTGTGGTTTCACGGCTGGACGTTCGCGGGACGGCACAATTTCGCCCGTGCGCGTTGGGCGAGAGGCAATGCCTGGATTACTGTCGGTATCCTCGAACTGGTGGAGTTCGCCGAAATTGCGCCTTCGGTCCGGGCCTATCTGCTCGGCGTGCTGGAGACGCAGATCAACGCCCTGCTCGAGGTGCAGGCAGGTTCGGGAGCATGGCACACTCTGCTCGACGACCCGACGTCTTACGAGGAGATTTCCGCCACGGCCGGCTTCGGCTACGGGTTGATGAAGGCCGCGCGGCTCGGCATCGGCTCGACAGAGTGCCGTGCCGCCGGCCTCCGCGCCTTGGAAGCCGTGGTGGCCAACATCGATGACAAAGGTGTGGTGGCGAACGTGTCCTATGGCACACGCATGGGCGCCGACCTGCAGTTCTATCGCGATATACCCATCCATCCGACGGGCTACGGGCAGGCGCTGGCCATTCTGTGCCTGACCGAAGGGGCGCGGCATCTGCAGTCGAAGGTGGAGGCGGCATGATGCGGACGCTCTATGGCGCGTCGCCGGCCGATATTGCCGGCATGGACACGGACCGGTTGAGGGCAGAGTTCCTGGTCGACGGCTTGTTCCGGCCTGGCGCGATCGAATTCGTCTACACCCATGTCGACCGCATGATCGTCGGTGGCGCGGTGCCGCTGGCCAACCCGCTGGCATTCGGCAACGGGGCCGAAGTCGGCACCCCGCTCTTCTTTGACGCGCGCGAGATGGGCATCGCCAATCTCGGCGGCAATGGTGCGGTCGCGGTGGACGGCCGGCGCTTTCCCGCGGCTAACCGCGACATCGTCTATGTCGGACGCGGAGCGCGTGAGGTGACGCTGGCGAGCGACGATCCGGAGAGGCCGGCACGCTTCTACATGAACTCGGTGCCGGCCGGCGCCGATATTGCGCACCGTCTCGTCGTCAGCAGCGAAGCCAAGCCGCTTGTGCTCGGCGAGGAGGCTCGTGCGAACAGGCGCACGCTGCGCATGTACATCCATCCCGAAGTGGCCCCGTCCTGCCTCTTGCTGATGGGGATCACCGACCTCGCGCCGGGCAGCGTGTGGAACACGATGCCGCCGCATCTGCATGAGCGGCGCATGGAAGCTTATTGCTACTTCGACCTCGCCGAAGCCGACCGTGTAATCCATCTGATGGGCCGGCCAGACAAGACGCGCCACCTGATGGCCGCTGACGGTGACGTTGTCCTGTCGCCCGCCTGGTCTATCCATATGGGCGCCGGCACCGGCCCCTATGCTTTCGTCTGGGGCATGACCGGCGAGAACCAGGCCTACACCGATGTCGATCCAGTTGCCGTGAAGGATTTGCGATGAGCGAGGCCGCGCAAAGCGTTCGGACGGATTTTACGCTGCGCCGGCCGCTCATGGCGGGGCAGCCAATCGTCTATTGGCGGCTCGGGTCTATCGCCGAGCAACGCTACGACGTGGCCGACCAGCCCATGCAAGGCGAGATGGATCCCTTCTTCTTCCTGACCAAGCACAAGAATTTCATTCCGCATGAATATCCGTGCCGCACGCGGTTCGCGGCGGAACGACGCGGCAAGCGACCACAGGTCAGCGCCGAATTCGGCGCCGAGCGCCTCTGGCTGCCCTTCGCCTCGCCGCGCATCGACCTATCGGGCTTCTGGTTTCGGCCGACGGTGCTTGGAACCTGGGTCGAGACCACCATCGAGGTGGCCTCGAGTGGCGAGGTGATGGTGCGGCTGCGCACATGCGGCGGCGCCATACTCTTTGCCAATGGTGAGGAAGCCGGCTGGATGGCGCCCTACGGCCGCAATCTGGAAAGTGCCGAGCACTTCAAGATCGCGCTGAGGGCCGGCCGCAACGACATTCGCATATGGTTCGACGATCTCGCCGAGCGCGATGCCCGCTACTATTTTCAGCTCGACTATCTATCCGGTCCGGCTGCTTCGGTGGCACTGCCGATCGAAGTCGAGAGCGGCGTTGCCGATGCGATGGAAGCAGCCCTCGACGACATGCATTTCGAGCGTCCCGCCTATGACGGCGGCGAGGTGGCGCTCGTCACCGGCGTGGCCCTGCCGCGCGACGCGCAAGTCGAGGTCGAGATCGAGGGCGATTTCATGTCGATCGAGACGCCGGTGCGCTTCGCCTTCGATCTGCCGGCGGGCCAGACGCGGCTGCCGATCGCCGATGCCGAGCAGCTGCCGGCCGACTTTCGCCATTTCAAGGTGACGCTTACGGTCGCAGACCATGCCGTATCGCGTGTCTTCGGCGTCGAGATATGCCACGCGCGCCGTCAGGGCGAGGCGCCGGAAACGCTTACTGCGCGTATCGATGAGGCCTTGCGCGAGGTCGCCGGTCACGCCGAGGCCGACACCGTGCGCGCGCTGGCGCGCCTGGCGATCGGACAGCAGGGCTCCGAGACCGACGCCATGATCTCCGGCACGCTGCCGGCGATCGAGGATTGTCACGATTGCGCCGACTTCATCCTGGTGCCGCTGTTGTGGTGCCGCAAGGCCTATGGCGATCGGCTGGAAGCGAGCCTGCGCGCGCGCGTCGACAACGCCATCCTCGGCTATCGCTACTGGATGGACGAGCCCGGCAATGATGTGCAGTGGTACTTCTCCGAGAACCACGCGCTGCTCTTCCACACCGCCGCCTATATTGCGGGAGTGCTGTTGCCCGATTCACGGTTCGTGCGGTCGGGCCGCCTTGGCCGCGAACAGTCCGCGGTTGGAGCCGCGCGGGTACGCGCCTGGCTCGACCATTTCGAGGCATGGGAGATGGCCGAGTTCAACTCGGCGCCCTATTTCCCGATCGACCTCAAGGGCCTGTGTGCGCTCTACGCGCTGGCCCCGGACTGGGACATCGCCGAACGTGCTGGCAAGGCAATCACACGCCTGCTTGAAATCGTCGCCCGCTCGGCGCATCGCGGCATCCTCACCGGGGCGCAGGGCCGCTCCTATGAGCACACGCTGCGCGCGGCGCGTTCCCTGGAATTATCCGGCATCTGCCGCATGCTATGGGGCAAGGGCAATTACGGCATGCGCTTTCACGCGCTGCCGCAGCTGGCACTCTGCCTGCGGGATCACGATTTGAGCGTTCCGGAGGGGTTGGCAGCAATTGCTTCCCTTACCGGCGATGCGGCGTGGGAATGGACTTTTGCGCAGGGACAAGACCGCTTCGCGCGGCTCTACCACTATAAGACGCGCGACCATGCGATGGGCAGCGCCGCTGGTTACCGCTGGAATCAATGGGGTTATCAGGAGACCGTCATTCACGCCCGGCTCGGCAAGAATCCGGATGCGCAGATCTGGATCAACCACCCCGGCGAAGTGCTGCAGTCGGGATATGGCAGACCATCATATTGGGGTGGCTCAGGCACTTTGCCCCGGCTCCACCAATACCGAGACCTCGCCGTCGTCAGCTTCTCTTGCTCGGATGAACAGCCCGACTTCACGCATGCCTGGTTCCCCGCACGTGCCTTTGATGCCGTGCAAGTGGGTGGCGATCGGGCGTTCGCGCAATCGGGCGAAGCCTTCGTCATGCTGAAGACGGATGTTCCGCTCACGCAGGTCGTGGCCGGCCCGACGGCCGGCAACGAGTTGCGGGCGGCGGGACGCAGGACGACATGGATCGTCCGCCTCGGTGACCGGAATGCCAATCTGCCGGTCCTCGACGCCTGGGCGGGCGCCTTTGCCGGCCTGTCGGTGCGGTCGGGTCCCGACGGCGAGTTGATCGTTGAGGATCCTGAGTACGGCACGGTGCATTTCCTCGCCGACGCAAGGATCGTGGCTGAGGGACGTATACTCGATCCGGCCAACTGGACCGTGCGCGGCGAGGCGATGCGCATGAAGCAAAGAGAGTAGGGAGGAAATCGGCTGCGACGCTCAAGAGGAGAGGGCGTGGCCGCTTGAACCATCGGGGCGCCGCCCCGGCAAAGGAGGAGACGAAGCATGAATAAGACCCGCACTTTGGTGGCCGCGCTATCGGTCAGTCTGCTCGCATCGACCAGCGCGTTTGCCGGCGACGTGCGCATCATGTGGTATTCGGACGGTGTCGAAGGCGATGTCATCCAGGACATCCTGAACCGCTTCATGAAGGACAATCCCGACATCCACGTCACGCTCGACAACGTCGCCTACAAGGTGATCCAGGAGCAGTTGCCCATCCAGCTCGAGGCCGGCCAGGGCCCGGACATCGCCCGCGTCACCAACATCAAGGAGCTTGCCCAGCACTGGCTCGATCTCAGGCCACTGCTGGCCGATCCGAAATATTGGGAGGACAATTTCGCCGACACGCTGGACTGGATGCGCCCCGACGGCTCCAACGCCATCCCGGGTTTCATGACCCAGCTCACGCTCACCGGCGGTTTCGCCAACAAGACGCTGTTCGAACAGGCCGGCGTGCCGCTGCCCGGCGACAAGGCGACCTGGGACGACTGGATCAACGCCGCCGCCGAGGTGGCGAAGAGCCAGCAGCTTCCGGCTGCCTTCGCCATCGACCGTTCCGGTCACCGCATTTCGGGTCCGAATGTCTCCTTTGGAGCGAACTATATCGGCCCCGATGACATGCCGGCGAAAGTGGACGACGGCACCAAGGCTTTCGTCGGCAAGCTCGTCGACTGGACCGCCAAGGGCCTGATGCTGAAGGATACGTGGGTGTCGGCGGCAGGCTCGACCTACCGCGCGGCCGCCGATGACTTCATCAACGCCCAGATCCCGTTCTACTATTCTGGCAGCTGGCAGGTCGCCAATCTGTCGACCAAGATCGGCGACAGTTTCGACTGGGTGGCAACCGGCTCGCCCTGCGGTACCGCAGGCTGTTCGGGCGTGAAGGGCGGCGCGGCGCTGGTCGCCATCAAATACACGAAGAATCCCAAGGACGTCGCCAAGGTCATGGATTATCTGGCCCGTGAAGACGTGGTGAAAGAATTCAGCGAGCGCACGCTGTTTCTGCCCGCGCACAAGGGCGTCGTAGACAAGGGCGGGCTGAAATGGGTCTCTGCCGACAAGAACGTCGGTCCGGCGCTCGACAAGTTCGTCAAGGCGGCGGGTGAAACCCTGCCGGCGGCCGATGCACTGCCGCCGTGGAAGTGGGCCAACGCTTACTTCGCCGCGCTGGTGACGCGCGTCAGCCAGGTGATGGCCGGCGAGCTCAGCCTCGACGATGCCTGGGGCAGGATCGACCAGGATATCGCCGACAAGGTTGCCGAGGCGAAGTGACCGCCGCCGCGACACTGAAGGCATGGATTGGCGCCGCCCTCGCGGGGCCGGTCGTGTGGCTGGCGTCGATCATCAACGTGCCGCTGAAGTTCTGGCAGCGCGCGACGGGCACCGGCGGCATGGCCGCGTTCTTCCTCGCCCCAAACATGGCGATCTTCGGCATTTTCGTCCTGGTGCCGATGATCATCAACTTTTTCTATTCGGCCACGTCAGGAACGGCCTACTTCCTGCAGGACCGAACCTATGTGGGGCTCGAGCAATACCAGCGCCTGCTCGATTGCGGCAACTACCTGGACACTGCGACTTGCCACGAGGATCTCTTCTGGAAGGCCGTGCACAATACCGGCCTGTTCGTCGTCGTGCAGGTGGCGCTGATGACGGTCGTGTCGATGGCGACGGCGTTGATCCTCAACCGCGAGATCGTCGGGCGTAGCTTCTGGCGCGCGGTGTTCTTCTTCCCGGTGCTGTTGTCGCCCGTCGTCACCGGCCTGATCTGGCGTTGGATCCTGCAGCGCCAGGGCCTGCTCAACCTGATCGTCCATGATATGGGCGGCGAGCCGCACAATTGGCTGACGGACCGTTTCTGGGCTTTCACCGCCGCGGTCAGCGTTTCGGTCTGGGCCCATATGGGCTTCTATACGCTGATCCTGCTTGCCGGATTGCAGGCGATCCCGCGCGACCTTTACGAAGCGGCCGAGATGGACGGCACCAAGCCGGCGCGGGTGTTCTGGCGCATCACGCTGCCGCTGCTGATGCCGAATCTGCTTGTCGTCATCGTACTGACGCTGATCCGCGCTGTGCAGATCTTTGACGAAGTCTATGTGCTGACGGGTGGAGGGCCGGGAACCTCGACCCTCTATATCACGCAGTACATCTATGAGATCGGCTTCGCCTCCCTGCTGCGCAATCCGGGGCTGGCTTCGGCGGCTTCGATCCTGATGGGGTTGGTGCTGGTCGTGCTCACCTTGGTTCAACTGCAGGTCGGACGCCGGGGTGAGCGGAAAGGAGCCCGCGAATGAGCCGGGTCGTGACATTCCTGACCCGCAGGCGCGGCGGTCGCGGCTGGCACTGGACGGATATCGTGAGCTGGCTGTGGCTGCTCGGCGGCGTTGTCATCATGTTCGGTCCGGCCGTCTGGCTGGTGGGTTCGTCATTCAAGACGCCCGCACAGCTCGCCGAGTTCCCGCCGACCATAATGCCTTATGTCAGCCAACAGGCGAGGGTTGAAGGCTACGAAAAGCCGCTGGCCCTCTACAGGGTCAAGCTGCCGGATGGTTCGACCAAGGTGCTGGCCGAGGTGCGGCGCATCGGCATCATGGCGCAGATGGTGGACCCGCAGGCGCCGAACGATGTGGTCAAGGTCAACATCGCCGACCGGCAGCCGGTACGCGAAATCGGCTTCGCGACGGAGAACTACACCGAGCCCTTCGTCCATTTCGACTTCCTGCGCTATCTGCGCAATTCGGTATTTGTGACGGCAATGGCGACGCTGATCACGCTGCTCACCAATTCGATGGCCGCCTTCGCCTTGTCGAAATATAAGTTCCGCGGCCGCGATCTGACGATGCTTGTGATCGTCGGTACGCTGATGGTGCCGCTGTCGGTCATCCTGGTGCCGCTCTATTCGGTGGTGGGCGCCGTCGGGCTGCTCGATTCGCTGTGGGGCGTGATCTTGCCGACCGTGGCGACGCCGACCGGCGTCTTTCTGCTGCGCCAATATATGCTGACCATTCCCGACGAGTTGCTCGATACGGCGCGCATGGACAACGCTTCCGAATGGCAGATCTACTGGCGGATCGTATTGCCGCTTGCAGCACCGGCGCTCGCCGTGCTGGCGATCTTCTCGGTCGTCTGGCGGTGGAACGACTTTCTGTGGCCGCTGGTGGTGCTGTCGCGCAAGGAACTCTACACACTCCAGGTCGGCCTCAACACCTATGCCGGCCAGCTAAACGTGCAGTGGCACTACATCCTGGCGATGACAGTCGTGACGATGATCCCCGTCGTCCTCGTCTTCGTCTTCCTGCAGCGTTACATCACTTCCGGCATTGCCGGCACCGGGCTGAAGTGAGGATGTCATGGGACGGATAACGCTGACCAACATCGATCGCGCTTACGGCAAGATGAAGATCTTGCACGGCATCAACCTCGACGTCGGTGACGGCGAGATGCTGGTCCTCGTCGGCCCGTCGGGTTGCGGCAAGTCCACGCTGCTGCGGCTGATTGCCGGGCTCGATCGGCCGACCGACGGCAAGATCGAGATCGACGGGGTCGACGTCACCAACGTTTCGGCCGCGCAGCGCGGCCTGGCGATGGTGTTCCAGTCCTACGCGCTCTACCCGCACATGAGCGTGCGCCAGAACCTCGCCTTCGGGCTCGAAAACATCCGTATGCCGAAAGCCGAGATCGACGCGCGGATCACGGAAGCGACGCGCATGCTGGAAATTGCTCCCTATCTGGACCGCCGGCCCGGTCAATTGTCGGGCGGCCAGAAGCAGCGCGTCGCGATCGGCCGTGCGGTGGTGCGCAATCCGACCGCCTTTCTGCTCGATGAACCGCTGTCCAACCTCGATGCCGAACTGCGCATCACCATGCGCGCTGAACTGGCGGGCCTGCACCGGCGGCTGGCAACCACGATGGTCTACGTCACCCATGACCAGATCGAGGCGATGACCCTGGCGGACCGCATCGTGGTCATGCGCTCGGGGCGGATCGAACAGGTCGGCCGGCCGCTCGATCTCTACAACGCGCCGGCCAACCTGTTCGTCGCCGGCTTCATCGGCGCGCCGCGGATGAACCTGCTGCCGGTAAAGGTGCGTTCGGCAAGCGCCGCCGAGGTGCGTGTCGAAGGTCCAGGCGGGCTGTCGGCCTCGGTCGCGGCCGACGGAGTCGCGCTGAAACCGGGGGACGACGCGACGCTTGGCATCCGGCCACACGACATCCAACTTTCGAATGGCAGCAAGGGATCGGTGGAAGCGCGGGTAACGCTGGCCGAGGCGTTGGGACCGGAAACCGTTGTCCACGCCACCATTGCCGGCGACAGCAAACTTATCGCCGTTCTCAAGCAGCAGGGGGTTGAATCGCAAGGGCCGCCGATCAACCTCGCTCTGCCGTCGGAGCGTATGCATCTCTTCGATGCCGCCGGGCTGCGTGTCGCACCGCGTTAGCCGGAGGCAAGATAGCGGGTTGCTTTCATGAACCGTCGTGACTGCCGCACAGCGAACGCGTGTTGCGCGCATGTCAAAATAGGTGAACGTTAAGACAACCGAACTCTTCAAGAGGGCGCTCTCTGCGATCATTGCTGCCACGGTCTTCGGCGATACGGAGCTCGGCGCCGGCACGTTCGCGCGCCTGAGGAATCCGGCTGACTGATAATACGACCTGTGCTGAGGTTCAGTACGAACCACCGATCAGGGCAGATGGGATGTTCGTCCGCGTGATAGCGGCGAGGCCGTGAAATCCGCGATCGTTCTGCAGTTCTGCTTTGTTGCAGAACCGCAGCTCGACGGAGACGTTCTCGTGAAACTGTACTGCGCACCATGGGCTTCCAGCCTTGGCGAACATCTCGCTCTTCGGGAGGCGGATACCTCCTTCGATAGCGAGCGCATCGACCGGGTGTCGAGGCAATCATGAGCCGAGCCCGCAAGATCGCAATCGTCATCGTTGCCCTTATGGTGATTCCAATGGCAGCTATATGGAGCTGGCAATGGTTCACGCGGGGCCGGTTCGAGGAAACGACCGATAACGCCTATCTCCGCGGAGACATTACCAGCATCGCTCCGAAGCTTGCCGGTTACGTCGTCGAAGTCGACATAGACGACAATGCCAGTGTGTCTAAGGGTGCTGTCCTGTTTCGCATCGACGACAGCGACTACAAGGCCAAGGCGGAGCAGGCGAAAGCCAACGTCGCCGCTCGGCAGGCGGAAATCGCCAACATCAAGGCGACCCGTGAACTGCAGGACGCATTGATCGCGCAGGCTGAGGCGCAGAAGCAATCTGCCGCAGCCGACCTGCAATTCGCCCGCGCCAACCTGAACCGCTACGTCACGCTGCAGAAGAACGGGACCGCAAGCGATCAGAAGCTGCAGGATGCGCAGGCCGGCCATGACAAGGCAAAGGCATCGCTGGACGGCACAGAGGCCAATCTGCTGGCTCAAAAGTTGAAGCTCGGTGTTCTGGATGCACAATTGTCCGGTGCGCAGGCAGCCCTGTCGCAGGCACAGGCAGCGCTCGACCTGGCAATGCTCGACCTGGCCAACACCGTCGTGCGGGCCCCGGTCGACGGCATCGTCGGCAATCGCCAGATCCGTGTCGGCCGCTATGTCAACCCAGGGACAGCAGCCCTGGACATCGTTCCGGTTAACGATGTCTGGATCGTCGCCAATTTCAAGGAAACACAGCTGAAGCAGGTTGAGATCGGCCAACGCGTCCGCGTCATGGTTGACGAATATCCAGATCTGCAAATCGACGGCTTTGTCGACAGCTTCGCTCCCGGCAGTGGCGCGGCATTCAGCCTGCTGCCGCCGGACAATGCCACCGGAAACTTCATCCGCGTCGTCCAACGCGTGCCGGTCAAGATCAGGATGACGCGCAATCCGTTGCCCGGCCGCCTGGTTCCGGGACTCTCGGCTCGTGTTGCCATCACCGTCGGCACCAGGGATGCTCCGGCAGTAGCGCAGGAAATGCAGACAGGCGGGACCGCGGACGGGCGCTCAGCACAATGATGCACCTCGCCGAAACGGCGGCTGTGCAGCGCCATCCCGGCACCCTGCGCGCTTGCTTGATAGCAACCGGCGTCGTGCTTGCCGCCTTCATGGACGCGGTCGCATCCACCGCACTGTCCATCGGCCGGATCGACATGCTCGGCGACACCTACGCAACGTTGGACGAACTGGCGATGATCGACGTTGTTTTCATCGCGGCCAAGCTGACGGCGTTCCTTGTCGCTCCGCTTCTTGTGACAGCAGCCAGGCCGACCGCCTGCCTGCGCGCGGGGGTTGTCGCCCTTCTGCTGGCATCCGCGACCTTGACGTTGTCGGTGGACCTCACCTGGATTTGCATCTGCCGCATTGTCCAAGGACTGGCCGGCGGCACAGTTCTCGTCGCCGGCCAGACACTACTGTTCTTTCGCTTCCCGCACCGGCATCAGCCCGTCGTTCAGGCGGTTTTTGCCGTAGGCGCCGTCATGGCTCCGACGACCGTCACGCCGGCCCTGCAGGGCTGGCTTGTCGATCATCTGACCTGGGAGTGGATATTCCTGAGCATCAGTCCGCTCGGCATCGTCTCCCTTCTCCTTCTGGCGGCGGACGGCGATCAGACCTTTTGGCGGAAAACCAGGTTTCCTGCCGTCGGGATATTGTTGCTCGGCATCAGCGCCGCGCTTTTGACCTACGTCCTGCTGCAAGGCAGCAGGTTCAACTGGTTCGACGACACCGACATCACCTTCCTTGCCGCAACCGGTGTGACGGCCGCCGGCCTTCTGGCCGTCTGGGAGACCCGCTTTCGTTCAGAAGGCTCACTGCTGGCCATCTCGCCCCTTGGCAATCCGGACTTTCGCTTCGGCCTGCTCGTCAGCTTCGTCGCCGGCTCTGCTCTTTCAAGCAGCGCCTATCTCATTCCGGCTTTTGCCCTCAACGTGCTCGATTTTACCGCCACGGGCGCAGGAGTGCTTCTGCTGCCCAGCGGAGCCATGCTCGCGCTTGGACTTCTGTTGTCCGGCTTCGTCATCCAAAGGACCGGGATGCGCCCGATCACGCTTGCGCCATTTGGCATTCTGCTCTTCGCAGGCGCCATGTGGATGCTGTCCGCTTCGACGAGCGGTAGCGGATCACCGGACCTGACCCTTGCTCTGCTGCTGCGAGGATTCGGCCTCGGCCTTCTGTTCGTGGCACTGACGCTGGTTACACTGCAGGGCCTTGCCGCCAATGCGCTGCCGTTCGGCATCGGGCTGTTCAACTTCGGCAAGCAGGTGGGCGGTCTGACCGGCACAGCCCTCTTGCAAACGTATGTTGATCACCAGAATGCCCACAATCGGACGATACTGGCGTCCCACCTCGTCAATGGCGATCCAGCCGTAGACCAGCGCTTGAGAGCCACTGCGAACGCTCTGGCGAACAGTGTCGACGGCACTGCGGCGACCAAGGCCGCCCTGCCGCTGCTGCAGCGCGCGCTTGAGAAGCAGGTCGCCACGATCTCGTTCGACGAAGCTTTCTTCGCGCTCGTCCTGCTGTTCGCGGTCGCTGCTCCCTGTCTCATTGTCGCCAAACAATTGCTCGGCCGCCAAGCCGCTCCGCAGAACTAAACCGCGTACAGGTTCTATACTTTGGAACAGATGTATTGGACGGGAGAGGTTTCCAGATTACCCCAAGAGCCGTGTTAACCGGACGAGACAGGGATGACGAATGCAGAGGTTTTTCCGGTTTCACTCTGCAGCCGACGAAGAGGCAGCCGAGCGTCTTACCTGTCCGGCTCGTATTCCCAGTGGTAGGTCTTGATGCATCGATCCGCGTCGCTCCTCGCGCGAGGCGATCGTTAGGGCCCCTGTAGCAGCGATATCTGCGCGCAATGCATGGATTTCCATGAGATGCAGCCGAGGCATGGCGGGCCTAGATTTAGGCGGTGAGTTCGCCTGTCCAGATATTGAAAACAAGTGCTATATCAGGCGCTGACCGTCCCCAGGCTTTTTTGTCCGACAGGAGAAGCCAATGACAGCAGCGTCCAACTCACTTGGCGAAATCGACCCCGAAGCAACGCTCGCGCTGCAAATCATCGAGAGCATGCCCGGCCATGCGTGGGCAGCCGATGCCGCCGGAAGGTTCACCTATGTCAGCCCAAACACCCTGGCGTTCCTCGGCAACACGCATGAGGATCTCAACACTTCCGAAGACGACGATGAGTTCGGCTGGCGTCGAGCCGTCCATCCCGACGATTATGATCCTGTAGCCGCCAGATGGCGGCATTGCCTCGAAACCGGCGATCCCTATGATACCGAGCATCGTCTACGGCGCGCCGATGGCGTCTATCGCTGGTTTCGAAGCTCAGGACGACCATTTCGCGATAGCCAGGGGCGCATCGTTCAATGGTACGGCACGACAATAGACATTGAGGACCAGAAGCGGGCCGAGTCAGCATTGCGTGACCGCGAGCGGGAACTCTCGCAACTGGTGGACATGGTCCCGAGTCACATCTGGCGGCTCGATCCCGACGGCGAGCCGATCTTCTTCAATGGGCGCATGGTTGACTTTGTCGGCCTCGACGTAGCGGATCTGGACCGACCGGGCATAAGCCGGCTGGCGGCGATGATACAGGCCGCCGTTCATCCGGACGACGCGGCAGCGTTCGGCGATGCACTCCATGGTTGCTTCGCTACCGGTGCGAGCTTCGCCATGCGCTATCGCCTGCGCCGTGCCGATGGCGTCTATCGCTGGATGTCGAGCCGGGCGGAGCCGATGCGCGATGACGCCGGCCGCATCGTCCAGTGGTACGGCCTCTGTCACGACATAGACGATCAGATGCACGCCGAAGCGGCGTTGCGGCAGAGCGAGCAGCAACTTCAGCACATGATCGACGCCGTGCCGGTCCGCATCTGGAGCGTGATGCCGACCGGCGGGCCGGTCTACTTCAACAAGCGATACCAGGACCATTTCCGCTCCGTTATCGCGAACTTTGATGCGCTCGGCGAGCCGGGCATCGAAACGTTGCTGCACAAGGTGATTCATCCCGAAGATGCACCCGAGGTGCAGCGCACGTTGCTGAGGTGTTTCGAAACTGGCGGCGGCTCCGCGATGCGGTTTCGCTGGCGCGAAAAAGACGGCACCTATCGCTGGGCTGAGTGCAGGGTCGAGCCGCGGCGCGATGACGACGGAACGGTCGTGCAGTGGTACGGGGTTTCTCTCGACATCGACGATGAGGTGCGCGCGCAAGCGGCGTTGCGCAAAAGCGAGCGGCGCCTTCAGCAGCTTATCGACACCGTGCCCGCTTTGATCTGGAGTACGACACGGGAAGGGACGCCTTCCTACGTCAACAAGCGGTTCACCGATGTAACCGGGGCCACGCTCCATGACATCACCGCCCCGGACGGATCGCCGTCGCTGAGCGTGATCCATCCAGACGATATCGACACCGCACGGCAGGCGATCCGCCATTCATTCGCAACGGGCGTACCTTACGTTCAGAGATATCACCAGAGGCGGGCCGACGGCGGCTATCGCTGGACCGAGACTCGCGCCGAGCCGCTGCGCGACGAAGATGGCAGCATTCTCCAATGGTACGGCGTGAGCGTCGACATCCATGACCTGGTGACCACGCAAGCCGCGTTGCACGACCGGGAACGAGAGCTCTCGCAACTCGTCAACATGGTTCCGAGCTACCTCTGGCGGCTGTCTCCCAACGGTGAGCCGACCTTCTTCAACAAGCGCCTGATAGATTTTCTCGGCCTGGACATAGCGGACGCGGAAAAGCCGGACACGAGCCGGTTGGCGGCCTTCATTGCCACCGTCGTCCACCCCGACGATGCAGCCAGCCTGAGGGAAGCACTCGACAGCTGCTTTGCCACCGGCGAGCGCTTCTTCATGAAGTATCGCCTGCGCCGTGCCGATGGCGCTTATCGCTGGATGGAGGGCCGCGCGGAGCCGCTGCGGGACCAGGGTGGACGCATCGTCCAATGGTACGGCCTTACGCACGACATCGACGATCAGCTGCGCGTCGAAGAAGCGCTGCGCGAGAGAGAACGCGCGCTCTGGCAGCTCGTTGAAACGCTGCCGGCAATGATCGATTGCGCCGCGCCGAACGGCGAACCGATATATCGCAGCCAGCAGCTCCGAGAATTTCTCGGATACAATCTTGAGGAGTTGGACGAAGCGGGAAAGTCCCGGCTGGCCGGCACACTCGACGCCGGTGTTCATCCCGACGACCTGACAGGTGTCAAAGAGAGATATGCCCATTGTCTGTCCACAGGCGAGCCGTATGCGCGACGGCACCGTCTGCGGCGCTTCGATGGTGAATATCGCTGGGTCGAGACGCGCGCCGCGCCGATGCGCAACGCTGAAGGCGCCATCGTGCAGTGGAACGTTATCTGCCTCGACATCGAAAATGAGGTGCGGACACAAGAGGAGCTTCGGCTGGCACAAGAGAGACTTGCGCGCGCGAGCCAGGCGGCGAGCCTTGCCGAACTCTCCGCATCCATCGCTCATGAGGTGAACCAGCCGCTGGCCGCCATCGTCGCCAACTCCAGCGCATGCCACCGTTGGCTGTCCGCCGAGCCCCCGAACGTCGAGCGCGCGAAGATCACGGCCGAGCGCATCAGCCGCGACGCCAACTCGGCGGCGGAGGTCGTCGGCCGCATCCGTGCCCTGTTCAGACCTTCGCTTGAAATGAGAACCAGCACGCCGATCCCCAGCGTCGTTGCCGAAGCACGTGACCTTATGGCCGAGGAGGCCATGCGGCGTCGCGTTCGCATGGACATCGACGTCGAAAGCAACCTTCCGCTGGTTGCGTTCGATCGCGTCCAGATCCAGCAGGTCCTGGTCAACCTCATTCGCAACGGCATGGAGGCAATGGACACCACCGCGGGCGACAAGGTTCTCGGGATGCGCGTGCGCCGGATAGAGGACACGATCCAGACCGAGGTCAGCGACCGCGGCCCGGGTATCGAACGTCTCAACAAGATATTCGAGCCGTTCTTTACAACGAAAGGGAACGGGATGGGCATGGGGCTCGCGATCTCCCGTTCGATCGTCGAGTCTCACGGCGGACGTCTTTGGGCGGAGAATAACGTGCCGCGTGGGGCGACATTCATCTTCACCCTTCCGGTTGAAGCGAAAGCTGCGCAATAACGGGCGGCGCTCAGTAAGCGCTTAGTTTTTTCGGCTCTCGGTGAAGGGGCGCCGCCGCCCCGTGCAATGCATGGATTTCCATGAGGTGCGGTTGGGGCGTGGCGGGATTAGGGTGGCGACGTGAGTCCGTCAGCCCAGTCCAGCTATCAAGAGCAAGTGCTACAAGAAGCGCCGACAATCTCCAGAGTTTGTTTGTCCGTCAGGGGCACCCGATGACGACAGCGCCCAACTCACTTGGCGAGACCGATTCCAACGCAACGCTCGCGTTAACTCATGACTTGGACCGATCCGGACCGGGAAGTGGCCGACCTTTCGCGACGATTGAATCGGGCCTGATTGACGGCAACATGATCAGCGATCTTGAAAGAGGCAGGTTGTCGCGCGTCTGGTCGCACCGTCCCCAACTCTTGCACCTGGGGCTTTTTATTACGGCCTATGTCCTGGGCTGCGGATTCGCCCAGTCGCTCGCAATCATATCTGGAACCGGGATTTCCATTTGGCCTCCGAGCGGGCTGTTCATCGCTACGCTGGTCTTCGCCTCCAGGTATAGCTGGCCGTGGTGGGTGCTGGGGGCCTGTCTGGCCGAACTGTTCGGCAACTTGTTGTGGTTCCACACTCCGCTGCCCCCGGCCTTCCTGATCTTTGCCGGCAACGCTCTTGAAGCGGTGGCCGGCGCATGGCTTGTGAACCAGACCTGCAAGCGCCCAGTTCGGCTGGAAACGTTGCGGGACGTTCTTGCTTTCATCGTACTGGCCGCTGGAATTGCGCCAGTCGCAAGCGCGACGGTGGGGAGTGCGGCGCTTGCGTGGTTTGGCATACAATCGCAAACCTTTGCGACGGCTTGGCCGCTGTGGTGGATCGGAGACGCGACGGGAGTCCTGATCGTAGCACCACTGGCGCTGGTCGTGTTCCAGAACTGGCGCGGTAAGGCGCAGCTCTCGGCAGCGCGGTGGATGGAAGCTTGCGTCCTGGGGCTGATTTTTCTTGGTATCGCCGCCCTTTCCTTGAGCAGCTATCTGCCCTTCGCCTACATCATCATGCCGCCTCTTCTTTGGGCCGCAGTGCGCTTTGAGTTCAGAGGCGCCGCCGTAGCATTGACCGTCCTCGCTCTGATCACGGCGGTATTCACGATATCCGGCGCCAGCCAATTTGCCGGCGATCCCGAGTCCCAGAAGCACAACCAGATCATGCTGCAGCTTTTCCTGGCCATCTCGGCATTTTCGGCGCTCGTCGTGGCCGCCATATCCCGGCAGCATCAGGCGGCGGTGCTCACTTTGCGCGAAAGCCTGGAGGCATTGCGCGACCGGGAGCGGGAGCTCTCGCAGCTTGTCGACATGGTTCCGAGCCACGTTTGGCGCCTGACGCCGGACGGCGAGCCGACCTTTTTCAACAAGCGAATGGTCGACTTTCTCGGCCTTGACGTAACGGATTTGGACAAACAGGGCATCAGCCGGCTGGCGGCGATGATAGCGGCCACCGTCCATCCGGACGACACAGCAGCATTCGGCGATGCGCTCAGTCACTGCCTCGCCACCGGTGAGCGCTTCTCCATGAGGTATCGCTTGCGCCGCGCCGATTGCGTCTATCACTGGATGTCGAGCCGGGCGGAGCCGATGCGCGATCAGACTGGCCGCATCGTCCAGTGGTACGGCCTCTGTCACGACATAGACGATCAGATGCAAGCCGAAGAAGCCCTGCGGCGGAGCGAATTGCAGCTTCAGCAGATGATCGACGCGGTGCCGGTCCGCATCTGGAGCGCGGTGCCGACTGGCGGGCCGGTCTACTTCAACAAGCGATACCAGGACCATTTCCGCTCCGTGATCGCCAATTTCGAAACGCTCGGAGAGCCGCGCATCGAGGAATTGCTGCAAGAACTGGTTCATCCCGAAGATGCTCCCGAGGTGCTGCGCACGTTGCTGACCTGTTTCGAAACAGGCGGCGGTTCCGCGATGCGGTTTCGCTGGCGCGAAACAGATGGCTATCGCTGGGCGGAGTGCAGGGTCGAGCCGCGGCGTGATGAAGACGGGGCGGTTGTGCAATGGTACGGGGTTTCCCTCGACATCGACGAAGAGGTGCGCGCGCAGGAAGCGCTGCGACAAGCCTCCGACAAACTCGCGCAAGCCACTCAGGCTGCAAGTCTCGCCGAGCTTTCCGCTTCGATCGCGCACGAGGTGAATCAGCCGCTGGCCGCGATCGTCGCCAATTCCCATGCATGCCACCGTTGGCTGGGCGCCGTCCCTCCGAACGTCGAACGCGCGAAGATTACCGCCGAGCGCATTATCCGGGACGCCAATTCGGCGGCGGACGTCGTCGGCCGCATCCGCGCGCTGTTCAAGCAATCCACCGAGACGAGGACCAACGCGACGCTCAGCAGTGTCATCGCAGAGGCACGCGACCTCGTGGCCGAGGAAGCGATGCGGCGGGGCGTTCGCATCAGCGTTGATGTCGGAAGCGACATTCCGCTAGTCGCGTTCGATCGCGTCCAAATCCAGCAGGTTCTGGTCAATCTCATCCGCAACGGCATGGAGGCGATGGACTCTGGTGCGGACGACGGAGTTATCAAAATCCGCGTGCGCCATATCGGGGATGTTGTCCAGACCGAAGTCAGCGATCGCGGCCGGGGCGTCGATTTTCCCGACCGGATATTCGAACCGTTCTTTACCACGAAAGAGCAAGGGATGGGCATGGGACTGGCGATCTGCCGTTCGATCATCGAGTCGCACAGCGGGCGTTTATGGGTCGAGAAGAACGAACCACGTGGAGCGACGTTTATGTTCACGTTGCCGATTGAGGCGAAAGCGGCGTCATGATGACGGACGGCCAAATTGTCTTCATCGTAGATGACGATGAACGCATCCGGGAGGCGCTCAGTGAGCTGCTGGCCGCACACGGCATGCGTGCCGTAGTGTTCGGATCGGCGGGCGATTATATCCGCGCTGACAAGCCGGACGTCCCTGCCTGCCTCATCCTCGATATCGAGTTGCCGGATATTAACGGCCTCGATCTGCAGCGGCAGATTGCCGAGGGCGATCATCCGCCGATCGTTTTCCTGACAGGACACGGCGATATCCCGTCCTCCGTGCGTGCGATCAAGCACGGCGCCGTGGATTTCCTGACTAAGCCCTTCAGCGATGCAGACCTCATGGCCGCAATCCATGCAGCGATTGCCCAAGATCGGGCACAGCGATCGGAGCGTGCCGAGTTGGGCGTGCTGAAGCAACGTTATCTCGAACTGACGCCGCGCGAACGTGAGGTGCTGCCGCTGGTGGTCAGCGGCCTGCTCAACAAGCAGGCGGCCGCTGAACTGGGGATCAGCGAAGTTACGCTGGAAATTCATAGAAGGAACGTCATGCAGAAGATGGTCGCGGCGTCGCTCGCCGACCTCGTGCGCATCGCCGAGCGATTGGGAATACCGATCACGCACTCGCGCAGGGCAGGGGGGAGCTGAGCGTGAGCAAGCGGAGGCCTGTCGTGGCGATTGTCGACGATGACCCAAGACTGCTCGAGTCGCTGGAGGACCTTCTGGAGTCCGCCGGCTATGTGGCCCGCAGCTTCTCGTCGGCGGGGGCATTGCTGGTCAGCGGCCTGTCTGGATTGGACATGCTTATCACCGACATCGGGATGCCCGGCATGGACGGCTTTGAACTTCGTGACCTGGTCAAGAAGGCGCGTCCGGACCTGCCTGTGTTCCTGATCACCGGCCGCCACGAGATAGTGGATCAGCACCGCGCCAAGGGCATTGGCGGGCTTTTTCGCAAGCCATTCGATGGCCAGGCACTGCTTGCGGCGATCGGCGACGCTTTACGCAACCCAGAAACGGAGGCTAAACATGAGAGTTGACCAATTGCCCTTACGGAGATCGACGCCGTCATCACAGCAGCGAAGGGTTGAAGCCGAGCAGCCGCTGGTCATTATTGTCGATGATGATGCCTCTGTCCGGGAGGCGCTGTCTGAATTGATCCTGTCGGCGGGTTTCCTGCCGGTGTGCTTTACCTCGACCCGTGAATTGCTTGACGCCGACGTGTTGGAGAGCCCCGGCTGCTTGATCCTCGACGTGCGCATGCCAGGGACGAGCGGTCTCGATCTGCAGCACCATCTTGCGAAAAACGGCAACCCCAAACCCATCATCTTCCTGACCGGGCATGGCGACATCCCGATGACTGTCCAGGCGATGAAGGCCGGCGCCGTGGACTTTCTCACCAAGCCGGTGCGCGATCAGACGCTGCTTGACGCCGTGATCGCGGGCATTGCGGTGGACGCCAAGCGGCGGGCGGATGCGGTGATCGTCAAGCGCAACATCGAGCGCGTCGAGACGCTGACGCCGCGCGAGCGCGAGGTTCTGCGTGAAGTGGCGCGCGGGCGCCTCAACAAGCAGGTCGCCTTCGACCTCGGCATCAGTGAAGTGACGGTCAAGCTTCACCGCGGCAATGTCATGCGGAAGATGGAGGCCGCTTCTATCGGTGAACTGATCCGGGCGTGGGAAACGCTGCCCGCGCCGATGCGCCAGGTCTAGAATTTGGCACAAGCCGAACCATGCCCATCCAATAGGATCGCCCGGCGCGCCCGGCTGTTTCAGGCTGCGGGAAATTGCTTCCTCAGCGCGCCCAGGCCTTTCTGCCTGTTGGTACGCTCGTGCTGCTGCGGGTGATCTGATGTACATCGGTGGTCCTGTTGGGTGTTTCGCGGCAAGGCCCGCGCCAACATCGGTTACCATTGAGCGGCGCTCCTCGGCGGCGCCAGCCTGACCGACAAACTCGCAACATTTCATGCAACAGCAACTGACGCCGGCCATGCCGCGTCGGTCCCCGCGCCGCTACCAAGCCTAAATTGACGTGTGTCTATAAGAGCTTGCCTTAGCCCGGCCCTATCCTCGGCGTGCCTGCCCTGCACCTTGGCATCGTATGACAGATGCTTCCGTAGAATAGGTTCGCGGCCCGGATCGATGCATCCTGTTCCTCGCAAGCCATCACGACCGTCGGGTTTCGAGCGCTCCTCGCTCGCTCCTCCCCGAACGCGACCGCGCAGGCCGACTCGACGGTCGTGATGGTGAGCAGGATGTTCAAAGCACATGGATGGACATGATGAACAAAGACGGACTTTTCTCCGTCGGCGGATCTCGCCGCGATGTCTTGTTGGCGGGCCTGATCGCCACCGTTGCCGCCGGACTGCCCCGCGCTGCTTCGGCTGCGAGCCGAAAACAAAACCTTTCCTCTTCGCCCTCAATCAAAGGAACCAAGACGATGAGCACCATCACGACCAAGGACGGCACCGAAATCTACTACAAGGATTGGGGCAAGGGTCCTGTCGTCACGTTCTCGCACGGCTGGCCGCTGAATTCCGACGCCTGGGACGGCCAGATGCTCTATCTTGCGCATAACGGCTTTCGCGTCGTTGCGCATGACCGGCGCGGCCATGGCCGATCGAGCCAGGCCACGTCCGGCAACGACATGAACGGCTATGCCGACGATCTTGCAGCTGTGATCGAGGCGCTGGATCTCCGGGACGCCACGCTGGTCGGCCATTCCACCGGAGGAGGCGAGGTTGCTCGCTATATCGGACGGCACGGGACGAAGCGGGTGGCCAAGGCTGTTCTTATCGCCGCTGTTCCGCCGATCATGGTGAAGACGCCGGCCAATCCGGAAGGTCTGCCGATCGAGGTATTCGACGGCATAAGGGCTGGCCTCGTCAAGGATCGTTCGCAGTACTACCGGGACCTCGCACCGTTGTTTTATGGCGCGAACAGGCCGAGCGCCAAGGTTTCCCAAGGGACTCTGGATCAGTTCTGGCTCTGGAGCATGCAGGCGGGTCTCGTGAACGCGTACGAAAGCGTCAAGGCGTTCTCCGAGACCGATTTTACCGAGGACCTTAAGAAGTTCGACGTACCAACCCTGGTCCTGCATGGCGAGGACGATCAGATCGTCCCCGTCAAGGACTCGGCAGTCAAGTCGGCCCGATTGATCAAAGGCGCAAAGGACGTCTATTACCCCGGCGCGCCCCACGGGATCACGGCCACGCACCAGGATCAGGTCAATGCTGACCTGCTCGCCTTCATCAAAGGATAGCACGCCCTCAGTCACGACCGCACGTTCTCCGCAATTTCCTGGAGCCGCCGATGACCACCTTTGGCAGTATTTCGCGCGCCCTGAATCGCATTTCAGGTGGCGCGCCAGGTCAAACCTTGTGCGCTCGCATAGCCGAGCGGTGGCCTGAATGCTGGTTCTGCCGGCTCATGTCCCGGATTGTGGAACCGAACCACTGCGCCATCGAGCTGGAGCGCTGGCAAAGGCGCGAAACATATGCTGCGCCACGGCTGCCATTCGGGCAACTGCGCCTGTGCAGCGCGGAGGCGATCGCCGGCGTTCGACACTACGTCGCGCTGTCGGGGGTCGTCGCCGCGCGCTTGTTCTGCCTTGAAGGCCAAAGCGCTCTCGAAGACATCAAACTGGCTAAGCGCCGGGAGTTTATCAATCGGTAGCCGTTTGCGATTGCAGCTCATTTTGGCGGTCTCAATTCGGCGTGAAATTTTCTTGGCCAGCAGTTGCGACTATCGCAGCAGCACCGGCACAATTTTTCGAAGGCAGGAACGACATGGGCGCACTATCAGGCAAGATCGCGGTGGTCACCGGCGGAAACAGCGGGATCGGACTATCGGCTGCAAAAATCTTTGCGGCCGAGGGCGCACAAGTCGTCATTACCGGCCGCCGGCGGCAGGCGGTCGAGGAAGCGGTCGCACAGATCGGGGCAGGCGCGCTGGGCATTCAGGGAAATGTGGCCGACGTGGCGCACCATGATGAGGTCGCGCAGCAGGTCCTCCAGAGGTTCGGGACGCTCGACATCTATATGGCGAACGCCGGCATAAACACCATCACGCACTCGGCCGACGTCTCCCAGGCAGAATATGATGCGCAATTTGCCGTCAACACGCGAGGCGTCTTCTTCGGCGTCCAGAAGCTGATTCCGATCATGCGGAACGGCGGCGCAATCATCCTCACAGGCTCGCTGGCCAGCGAGAAGGTTCTGGACGGTCATGCTGTTTACGCGGGCTCGAAGGCGGCAATAAATGCCTTTGCGCGCGCTTGGGCGATCGAACTGAAGTCTCGCGGCATCCGGGTCAACGTGCTCAGCCCAGGTCCGGTGGATACGGCTATTCTCGATAAGCTAGGCATACCGTTTGAGCAGCGCGGGCTGTTTGAAAAGGCGATGGCGGAGGCAATACCCCTTGGCCGGATGGGGCAGCCGGACGAACTGGCAAAAGCCGCCCTGTTCCTTGCCTCGGACGCGAGCAGTTTCGTCACGGGCATCAATCTGCGGGTCGACGGCGGGATGGCAGTGCTCTGAGCCATGACTGCGATGTCGTCGCGCCAATAGACTGCCGAATAACGCCGGAGCAATCGGTCTTCCTCACGACGATTTTCCGGGAAGCTGCCGCACGAATCCCGCCAAATAGGTCGGAGGCGAGACGTTTCGTCGACGTGGTGCAAATTGAGCCACGTAAGCGGCAAGTCGCATTGCAGGGATCGACGCGCAAGAGGGAAGTCCGCTCGCCGATACGGAAGGACCGAGGTCTCGCCCCGGTCCTTCAATTTTCTGTAGGTCGGGATCAGTGACCCCAGATGCCCTGGCCATATTCATCGTTGGGAACAGTCGGCTTGCGTACGGTTTTCGGCGCCCCGATATCGTTGTTCATTTCTTGGTCGAGGATGTATACATGTTGTCAGACGCAGTCGCAGGCTGCTGGGCTCCGTTTGATCCATAGTGGTCGCTTCCGGCAATGGCGCTTCCTGCTGTAATAACAAGCGCGGCGACAGCAAGGACTGTCATTTTCATTTCAGTAACTCCATTGATAGCTTGGATGGTATTCACCCATACAAATATAAATGCCGTGACGCAGCGACACGATCAGACGGTCCGGCTGTTTGACCCATACCAAGGCATTGGGCGATGCGGGCCGAAGGCTACCTCAATCATGCTGCAGGGCACCTGATCTCCCTGGTGACCTACCCTGCACCTTGGCATTGTATGACAGACCCTTCCGCACAATAGGTTGGCGGGCCGCGTCGGCGCATTCTCCTGAGCATTGGTCACCACAGGCCACACGGGAGAAAGCAAATGCGAAACATAACTCGAGTCCTGGCGCTCACAGCGGCGCTTGCCGCGTCGGGCGGCGGGATGGCGCAGGCGGCGAATTCTCAGCCCAAGCCGACGATCGTACTAGTGCACGGCGCCTTCGCGGAATCGTCGAGCTGGGACGCAGTCATCACCAAGCTCAGCAAAGACGGTTATGTAGCGATAGCCGCAGCTAATCCGCTCCGCGGCGTTGCCAGCGATGCGAAAGCAGTCTCAGCCATCGTCCGGTCGGTTTCCGGGCCGGTCGTGCTGGTGGGGCATTCCTACGGCGGGCCCGTCATCACCGAGGCCGCCAATGGCAATCCCAATGTAAAGGCGTTGGTCTACGTGGCGGGTTTCGCGCCGGATACCGGCGAATCGAGCCTTACGTTGTCCAGCATGTTTCCCGGCAGCACCTTGGGGAGCGCGCTTGCTCCAGTAGCGTTGCCGGACGGCGGACAAGACCTCTTCATCGAGCCGGCCAAGTTCCGCGCCCAGTTCGCCGCCGACGTTCCGCAAGAGCAGACTTTGCTGATGGCTGCCACTCAGCGCCCTGTTGCGCAGGCAGCTCTGGCTGAAGCCTCGGGCGTCGCCTCATGGAAGACGCTGCCGTCCTACATGATCTACGGCTCGGATGACCGCAACATCCCGGCAGCCGTCATGAGCTTCATGGCCAAGCGTGCGCACGCGGTAAAGACCGTCGTCATCGAGGGTGCGTCCCATGCGCTCATGGTTTCGCATCCCGACGAGGTCACGTCACTCATCGAGGATGCTGCTGCATCGGTCAGTCAGTAGCAGGCCGGAAACGCCAGCATTCGATCGAGCAACGAAAATAAACACGCAACACCAGGAGACTAGACATGAAGATCGTCGTCATCGGCGGAACCGGGCTGATCGGTTCAAAGACCGTGGAGAGACTGCGAAACAAAGGACACGACGTGCTTGCGGCGTCGCCGAATTCGGGCGTCAACACCGTTACGGGAGAGGGTCTGGCGGCCGCGCTTGCCGGTGCGCAGGTTGTTGTCGACCTCGCGAACTCGCCGTCGTTCGAGGAAAAGGCTGCCCTGGAGTTCTTCGAGGCATCCGGGCGTAATCTTTTTGCGGCCGAAACGGCCGCCGGCGTCCGTCATCACGTGGCACTGTCGGTCGTCGGTACCGACCGGCTGCAGGGCATGGGCTATTTCCGCGGCAAGTTGCTTCAGGAAAAGCTGATCAGGGAGTCCGGAATTCCCTACACCATCGTTCACGCCACTCAGTTCTTCGAATTCACCGCCGCCATCGCAAACACGGGCGCCGTCGGGGATACCATTCATATGTCGCCGGCCTACTTCCAACCCATGGCGGCTGATAATGTTGCCGATGCGATGGCGGACGTCGCGCTTGCCGCGCCGTTGAACGGCATGATCGAAATTGCCGGTCCGGAGCGTGTTCGCATGAGCGAACTTGTCGAGCGCTTCCTGAAGGCCACCAACGACCCTCGCAAAGTCGTCCCGGATCCCGGCGCGCTCTACTACGGCCAAGTGGCAATCGACGATCGAACGCTTGTGCCCGGCGAGGACGCGCGCATCGGCGCCGTGCGTTTCGATGATTGGCTCAGCCGATACACACCACCGAAGTAAGTAATCATCGGATAGGCCCACCATTCGCATTACAACAAGGAGACCAGACATGATCAAGATACTTCTCTGCGCCGCGCTCACCGCCGCTTCCGTCACCGCGGCAATGGCCAAAGACGCCGCCAGCGTGAAGCTTGTCTACGACCAGGCTCTCCCAAACGTGCCTGGCAAGAGCATGAAAGCCGTGCTCGTCGAGTACGCGCCGGGGGGTACGTCGCCGGCCCATACCCATCCCAAATCCGCGTTCATCTATGCCACGGTCCTTGAGGGGGCGATCCGAAGCCAGGTCAACGATGGACCGGTGAAGACTTATCGCGCCGGCGAGAGTTTCTCGGAATTCCCGGGCGACCGTCATGCCGTCAGCGAAAACGCCAGCAAGACGGAAGGCGCTCGCCTGCTTGCTATTTTCGTCGTCGACACCAGCGAGACGGAACTGACGACGAACGCGAACTGAAATCGTAGCCCCCGGGGCGTACGCGAAGGGACGGTCAGTGACATGAATTCGATCGCCATCCGCACACTTGCGGGGATTTCGGTCCCCGATACACCGCTTGTTGGCCGAGCAATCGAACATGCCCGCCAGCGATGTGAACCCTACTTGTTCAACCACGTGGTCCGATCCTGGCTTTTCGCGGCCCGGATCGGACAGATTCAGAATATCCAGCACGACGCGGAGGTTGTTGCCGTTGCAACCCTGTTGCACGACGTCACGCTCAATGAGGACTTCGCCGGGCCGCGCCGTTTCGAAGTGGAAGGCGCCGATCTTGCCCGCACCTTCGTTCGGGAAGGCGGCTTCGACGAGCGGCGCGCCCAATTGATCTGGGACAGCGTTGCCCTCAACTCGACGCCGTCGATCGGCCTCTACAAGGAGGCTGAGGTGGCGCTTTGCACAGCCGGCATCTGCCTCGATGTCGTCGGCTTGCAATACAGCCTCGTTTCGTCAGCCGAGTTTGCAAAGATCATCGGTGAGTTTCCACGCCTCCAAATGAAGCGACGGATGACCCGATGCTTTTGCCATGTCGCCGAGGTCCGGCCGGAAACCACCTACGACAACTTTGCCCGGGACTTCGGCGAGCGCTTTGTTTCAGGCTACAAGGCGACTTCGGCAGTTGATCTTGTGATGAACGCTCCCTTCGAAGAATGAACACAGTTTCTATCCAGGTCTCTCGATCGACGCCAGCTCAGCCGAGCCCTTCATATGATCCAAACGCCGAGCGCCTGTCGCATGCCTGCGGCAAAGCGAATTGCCGAGCGCAGCGTTCTGGGTGCCGATTTCCACCTCCTATACTTCGGTTTAGGCGCCCCAAACCAATCGATTGGCAATACATATCACCGGCACGACAGCAACATTTTGGCTCACTGGTCATCCTTAGGCTGCAATGGATTGCAAACACCTAAAGGAGATAAGTAATGAATATTGCAGCGCCACCGGTCGCTCCGAAAGGAAAAGCCGTCGCCCAACGCGCGAGTTACGCGGAGCAGTCGCCGGAATTTCTGAAGAAATTTATTGAATTTCTTGGTGCGACGCGAGAGGGGTCGATCGAAGAACCGATCCGCGACCTTGTTGCAGTCCGAGCCGCGCAGCTGAACGGGTGCACCTTCTGCCTTGATATGCACGTCAAACAGGCAAAGATTCATGGCGAGCGCGAACTGCGCCTTTACCATCTGGCAGCCTGGCGGGATTCGACCTTGTTCGTTCCTCGCGAGCGTGCAGCCTTGGCATGGACGGAAGTCTTGACCAAGCTGCCCGAGCAGGGTGTCCCGGACGAGATCTACGATCGGGTCAGGTCGCAGCTCTCCGAGAAGGAAATCTCCGATCTGACCTTCGTCGTCATGGCGGTCAACTCTTGGAACCGTCTGAACATCGGCTTCAAACCCGTCCCGGGCTCAGGCGATGCGAAGTTTGGCCTGAGCAAAGCAGCACTAAGCTAATCTTTGGAATGGGTCAGAATGGCGCTTGTTAGCGCGCCATTCTGACCGGCCAGGCGAAGGCGCGCCGACCTAGGCGACCAACCTGGAACCGATCCCAACCTCCCGGCCGCGGCCGCGAGGCGCTCTCAGGAGGGTGTCATGCGCATTGACAGTCTGCATCCAGTAATATCGGCCCGTCTTATGGTGATCGATGTCGACGCTCCACTCCGCAGTGCAGCACTCTCACTTTCCAGGCCCGCAATAGGCCTGGTCGTGGTGTGCCACGGCAGTGGGGAGGCGGCAGGCGTGCTGAGCAAGTCCGACCTCGTCCGTCATCTGGCGAATTCAGGGCCAACAGAAGCGCCGATTGCAGCATTGATGAGCACGTCCATCGTGTCCTGTGGTCCCGATGACGACCTTCATTCAGTCTGGCAGACCATGGCCGCGCAAGGCCTTCAGAATGTGCCGGTGCTCGGGGCTGACTCGAAACCGCTAGGCGTCCTCGATATCCGCGATGCGATGAAGGCGCTCTTCAAACAAGAGGAACTGCAGGAACGGCTGCTTGCCAACTATATCAGCGGGATCGGCTATCAATAGATCATGGTCTCGCGTTTGGGTATACAGAAGTATGTATCGAAGTCTTCTTAGATATAATGGATAATAAATATCATAAATTATAGAGTATTGAAGCAAATAGGCGTCGACTGAGCCGACGGGGGAATGAAATGTTTCGTCCGGACATAAAAGAAGATGTCTTCGACAGCCCGCCCGATGGTCCTGGAAGTGGTATGTCCGTGCAAATGTCGACGGCCGGCATAGTCCATGACCTGGGCAATCTCATTCAGGTCGCCTCGTCGGCGTTGAACCATCTGGCCCGCGATCCGAGCATCCAGGCGGCTCCGGCGCTTGGGCCTGTAATTGCCGGCGCCAAAACGGCTTTGGAACGGGCCGGGGGCCTTGTCCGGCAAACCATCAGCCTGGCCCGAGAGAGCCACGCGGAAATCGAATACACAAACGTAGGTGCTTGCCTGGCTGAGATCGAAACTCTCGTGCGGAGCGCCTTGGATGCCAATTTCGATCTTGAGCTTCGGGTGGGGCCGGACCTGCCTTTGGTGAGATGCGATCGCTTTGGATTGCAAAATGCGGTTCTGAATCTTCTGTTCAACGCGCGCGATGCAATGCCTGACGGCGGTTTGATCTCGATCGATGCCGGCTTGGCCTCTGAAAGCTCTACCACCGGTCAGGTAGATATCCGTGTCGCGGACAACGGTATCGGAATGACCAGCGAGACGATGGTCTGCGCCTTCGATCCGTTCTTCACCACCAAAAGCGAAGGCCTCGGCGGCGTCGGGTTGCCTATGGTGAAGCGCTTTGCCGAGCAATCAGGCGGAAGCATCGATATTCAGAGCACGCTTGGGGCAGGCACGACCGTCACTCTGCGGTTGCCTGCGGTGCGATAGCGGCCGGCCAATCTGTCTCCGGTGACAGACGTGACATACAATCGAGAGATAAAGATGGATGCACAAGTCGTTGAAAACGTCCAACAGCACCGTTTCGAGCTGCCGATCGCCGGCGATATGTTTGCGGTGGCCTACTATCGGCTCGAGGGCGGGAAGGTCGCGCTGATACACACCGAAGTCCCGTCGGAATTTTCCGGACAAGGGATCGCGTCGCGATTGGCCCAAGGGACCTTCGAACTGCTCCGCAAAACCGGCCGTAAAGCGATCTTGAAATGTCCCTTCATGAGCCGCTTTTTCGCCAAGCACCCGGACTATGCAGATGTCGTTGACGGCTAGTCAGGGCACGAATGTTGAGGGTTTCTCAGGGATCTATCCAAATGCCTGACGAGTATGATTTGCAGAGGTTCGTCAGCGCGCAGGATCCGGTCTACGACGACGCGCTGGCCATTCTACGTCGAGGAATGATGTGCACTCCCTACATGGAGTTCATCTTTCCAATGTTGGCCACCAGGCGAAGCGGTACTGCGCTTGAGCCATATGCAATCGCATCGCTCGACGAAGCCAGCGCCTATCTCTCATTTCCGATTCTCGGAGGCCGTTATCGGGAATGCGTTGGCACCCTGCAGCGGCTCTCCGGCCTAAGCGCTCGCGCTGTCTTCGGTGAGGTTGATGCGAAGAAGTTGCACGCGTCCCTCACGCTGTTTTCCGAAGCAAGCAACGACGAGTTCCTGCTCGAGACAATCTTCGACGTCTGGTTCGACGGTTTGCTCGATGAGGAAACGATGAACGATCTCTACTTGATGTCGTAGCGGTCTGCCTGCGCCACCGGCGTAAAGCCGTCGCGGCGCAGAGGTCACCATCCGCTGCCTTATCCCTTACACGCTGTCATCTGGCGGAGGCATGAGTTCGTGCTCTCCCGGCACGCCGGGGAAGCGGCGTTCGCGCCAATCCGCCTTTGCCTGCTCGATCCGTTCGGCTGAAGACGAGACGAAGTTCCAATAGATATGACGTGGCTCGGAAAAGGGCTCGCCTCCTATCAGCATCAGTCTCGCCGCATGAAAGGCAGGCGCCTGGAGCACAATCTCAGCGCCGGGCGCCAGAGCTATCAATTCAGCCTCATGAAACCTACCGAGCTGGCCGACAATTCCAACCTCACCGGCGACGATGTAGATCGCACGCTCACGGTGTTCGGGTTTCACCTGGTATCGGGCACCGCTCGTGAGCACAATTTCGGCATAGATCATGTCGGAGAACGTCCTTACCGGCGAGACCAACCCGTCGGACGCGCCGGCGATCAACGTAAACTCGACGCCGTCGGCACAGATCCTCGGTATTTCGGGAGCGCCAAAATGTGCGACGTCGGCGGCAATTTCTTCATAGCGGGAGGGGAGGGCGATCCAAGCCTGAGCGCCGAAGAGATTGCTTCCCGACGCCCGGACTTCCGGTGGCGTGCGCTCGGAATGGACGATGCCCGACCCGGCCGTCATCCAGTTGACCTCGCCAGGACGGATGGTCTGCACTTTACCGAAATTGTCGCGATGGACGATCTCGCCATCGATCAGGTAGGTCACGGCCGCAACGCCGATATGCGGATGCGGTCCCATATCGAAACCGTGACCGGCATCGAATATGGCGGGGCCGAAATGGTCGAACAGGATGAAGGGCCCGATCATGAGGCGATTCGAGGAGGGCAATACACGCCTTATCTTCAGTCCGTCCGCAAAATCACGGATAGCCGGCTGGACGAGTGTATCGATGCCTGTGATATCGCTTTGGCGGATGGTCATGGATCTCTGTCCTTCTGCATGCCTTGTCAGCCAGGTGCTCGAACGCGCTTGAACGGAGCGGCGCGAAAGACCGTCTGAATGGCATTGAGGAGCGCGAATTTGGAGCTCGCGTGGTGCTGTCCGGCGATGCCGCTTTCATTAAAAGCCGACACCCTCATCGACAGGATCGCGGCAAGATCTTCGGCCATTTCGGGCCGGTCGTGCAGCAGCGGCGCAAAGCTTTCCTGGTCTATCTCGTAAACCGTGACAGGGGTCATTGCCCGCAAACTCGACATCTCGCCAATGCCGGCGAGCAAGCCGGTCTCGCCGAAGAAATCGCCAGGTGCAAGCCGGCCGATCTCCTGCAGTCGATCATCGTCCTCGCCAATTTGCCGGACGATGACTCCCGTCCGTACGATCATGAGCGACGGCAGCATCTCCCCCTGTTGTGCGACGATCTCGCCCTTGTGGTAGGTGCGAACCGAGGCCGCTTTGGCGAGCGACTCCTGCTCGGTACCCGTCAGTGCTGAGAATACCGGTATGGAATTGATGAGTTCGATCGGGGTGAAGCCTTGCGAGGCTGCCGTCTCGTCGCCCGGCCGGTTGGTCATAGCAATCGAAGCCGAAAGCGGCTGCGCCAGCAGCATGCCGGTCGACTTTGAATGGCGATAAATGAGATCGAAGATGTCGTTCCGAGCGGCACTTCGCTGGTCAATACTTGCGACGCGAAACGACAACTCGATCTCGATAGCTGCGGCATCCAGGCTTCTGATGGTAACTGAAGGCGAAGGGTCTTGGAGGATTGAATTGCAGCTCAGCAAGACAGTGCGCATGAGATCTACGATGATCGCCGGTGTCTTCGTTGGCGCCACCTTGACGGTTACGGCAAGTCCATGGCTCTCGTCCGGACCGCTTAAATTTGTTACCCCGATCTTGGCGAGAAGGCTGTTTGGCAGCGCGACGACATTGTGGGTCGGGGTCAGGAGTTGAGTCGACCGCCAATTGGTCTCGACAACGCGGCCTTCGGTTCCGTCGCCCAGAATGATCCAGTTTCCAAGCACGTAAGGGCGGCCGAGGTTAAGCGCGATCCCCGAAAATACGTCACCAAGCGTATTCTGGAGCGCCAGTCCAAGGATGACGGCAAAGACGCCCGACGTGGCAATGAGCGTTCCGACCGGCACCGCAAAGACAAACGCCAGGATCGACAGGAACATTCCAGCGTAGACAACACCGACCACGACGTCCTGCAGGAGACGTGCCTCGCGCGGCTTTCGCTCAAAGACGAGATAGATACGGACAAATCCGATCAGCGCCCAGGCAAGGTGAACCCACCAGAGCAGCTTGACCGAGCCGATGAGGATCGCTCCTCCGGTTGTATCGTTGTCCCCTGCGGCCTCGTATGGCACGACTCGCAGGTCGAGAATCATGGCCGACATCGCGACGAAAAAGCCGAGTTGGACGACCAGCTTCGCATTGGCGAAGCGTCTGGGGATGAGGGTCCAAACGACGATCCCGGCGAGGCCGAGCAACACGATGTAGACCAGAGGAGAGTTCCACCAGTTCATGAACGATCACCGCGATGCCCAGTTCAATGTTTGGTCTCCGGCCCGGCGATCGGGCCTCTGCCGCTGGCCTTGTCTTTTTCGAGAATTGCTTCGGTGATCGAATTCGGCAGCCGTCGCGGCTTTTCGATCAGCCCGAGCACCGGCATGGCGACGATGAAGAACGCAAAATAGTAAAGCGTCGCCAGTTGGGACATGACGACGTATGCGCCTTCCGCCGGCCGGGAGCCGAGCCAGCCGAGAAAGAGGGCGTTGGCAACGAACAGCCAGAAGAGCACCCTGTACCAGGGCCGGTAGACAGCCGAGCGTACCTTCGAGGTGTCGAGCCAGGGCACCAGGAACAGCACCGCGATCGAGCCGAACATCGCGAGCACGCCGCCGAGCTTGGAATCGATCGGCCCGATATTGAAGGTGATGGCGCGCAGGATCGCGTAGAACGGCAGGAAGTACCATTCCGGCACGATATGGGCCGGCGTCTTCAGCGGATTGGCAATGCTGTTATTGTCGGGATGGCCGAGATAGTTCGGCAGGTAGAAGACGAAATAGGCGAAGAAGAACAGGAATACGAGGATGCCGAAGGCATCTTTGACGGTGGCATAGGGCGTGAAGTCCACGACATCGGTCTTCGATTTGACCTCTATGCCGGTCGGATTGTTCTGGCCGACGACGTGAAGCGCCCAGATATGCAAGGTCACCACGCCCGCAAGCACAAATGGCAGAAGGTAATGCAGCGCAAAGAAGCGGTTCAGCGTCGGATTATCGACCGCGAAGCCGCCGAGCAAAAGCTGCTGGAGCCAGTCGCCGACCAGTGGGACGGCCGTGAAGAAGTTGGTGATGACAGTAGCGCCCCAGAACGACATCTGTCCCCAAGGCAGCACGTAGCCCATGAAGGCCGTCGCCATCATCAGCAGGAGGTTGGTGCAACCGAGCACCCACAGCAACTCACGCGGCGCCTTGTACGAACCATAGTAGAGCCCACGACAGATATGGATGTAGACGGCAATGAAGAAGAACGACGCGCCGTTGGAATGGAGATAGCGCAGCAGCCAGCCCGAATTCACGTCGCGCATGATCTGCTCGACCGAATTGAAGGCCAGCCCCGTATCAGGTGCGTAATGCATCGCCAGCACGATACCGGTCAGGATCTGTGAAACCAGCATGATCGTGAGAATGCCGCCGAACGTATAGGCGTAGTTCAGGTTGCGCGGGACGGGATAGACGATGAAGCTGTCGTGCACCAGCCGCGGCAGCGGCAGGCGGGCGTCGAACCAACGTTCGATTCTGGTTTTGGGCGTATAGGTCGAGTGTTTGTTGCCGCTCATCGAAATGCCCCGCCTCAACCGATGCGGATCTTGGTGTCGGAAACGAATTGGAACACCGGTACCGCCATGTTCTCCGGCGCCGGACCCTTCCGGATGCGGCCGGCAGTATCGTATACGGAACCGTGGCATGGGCAGAACCAGCCGCCGAAATCGCCTTCCTGGCCGAGCGGGATGCAGCCAAGATGGGTGCAGACCTGTACCATCACCATCCAGGCTTCCTTGCCCGGCGTGGTTCGGTTGGCATCGGTTGCCGGCGCGTCGGCCGGCAGGTTGGCATTGCGGGCGATTGGATCCTTGAGCTCGGCGAGATTGACCGCCTCGGCTTCCTTCCTCTCTTTTTCGGTGCGGTTGCGCACGACCACCGGCTTGCCGTGCCAGTCGACGATCAGCGACGTTCCCGGCGCCAGCGAGGAGACGTCGACCTCGATCGCGGCGGGCGCTTCGACGCGCAATGTGTGCTCGGCTGTGGAGGTCTCGGAAAGGTCGGCCATGATGGCGACTCCTGTTGTTGGAAGCTGCGTCATCGCGTTGGTGGCAATCGAGCAAAAGCAGGCCACGGCTTTCGCCTTTCCAGTCTGCTCATGCCGCGCGGAATATGCCGGCCGTGGCCGGGTGTGAGCCATCGTGCCAACGGCACGTGCGTCCAATACTTTCGTTTAGGATTTCCTGAGCGAAGGACTGGCCGGGCTGGCGATGATGCCATCA
The DNA here is from genome assembly GCF_055811175.1 of Mesorhizobium sp. WSM4828. NCBI lineage: Bacteria > Pseudomonadati > Pseudomonadota > Alphaproteobacteria > Hyphomicrobiales > Phyllobacteriaceae > Mesorhizobium > Mesorhizobium sp. WSM4828. Next base: position 448,534 of record NZ_JBVVQK010000001.1, read on the forward strand.
TGGAAGGTTCTGGATCTCTCGAGATAACCGTTGGTCACTGAGCTGGCACGCGCCCCGGCATTGCGCACGGCGATCCCCGAACTTCAGCCCGACCATACCTCGGCATAGGCACGTCTAGCTGTCGGTGTTGTAGTCGTGGTCTCCGCCAGGTGCGAGTTTCTGGGGCGGCTGTCTCGCGTGGCAGGTTTTCCGCCCGGCGAGGACCAGCGCGATTCAATCGGGTTCCGAAAAAGGGAAAAGCGGTGAAACTCTATTACAGCCCTCTCTCCTGCAGCCTGGCGGACCACATCGCACTGGAAGAAGCGGGTGTTTCCTTCGAGCGCGAAAGCGTGAACCTCAAGACCAAACGAACGGGCTCCGGGGATGATTTCACTACCGTCACGCGCAAGGGCTATGTTCCAGCCCTCGTGCTGGACAGCGGCGAAACGCTGACGGAAAATATCGCCGTCCTCGAGTGGATTGCGTCGCAATACCCGGCACTGGGAGCGGCGGGGCCGTTGGGCCGTACCCGCCTTCTCGAAGCGTTGGCCTACGTCTCAACTGAAATACACCGAAGCTTCAAGCCGATGTGGCACCAAAGCAGCGATGCCGAAAAGGCCAAGGCGAGCGCGACGATTACGAGCCAACTCGAGTTCTTCGCTGACGGGCTCGAGACCGACTATCTGTTCGGCGACAAACCCAGCGTCGCGGATTTTTATCTTTTCGTGATGCTGCTTTGGGCGGCGCGCTTCCACGTCCCTGTTCCCGCGCCTTTGCAAGCGCTCCGCGCCCGAATGGCTGCCCGGCCGGCCGTGCGCATCGCAATGGATCGTGAGGGCCTCGTCTAAAGCCGAGGGTGGCTTCGAGCATAAGATCAGACGCAACATATCCTCTCGCCCCAACAGAAGATCAGGAGTCATTCTCATGCTGGAGTTTCTGCGGATGCTGCATCCAGCCGCTTCCAAGCGCGGGGAAGGCCAAAGTCTCGAATTTCTGAGGAGGGAAATCGAGGAAACGCTGGACCTTACCGACATTCAGTCAGAGCTCGCCGCACTGCCTCCTGGCCGAGTGGTTACAATCCTGGATTCGCCCCAGTCACCGTCGAAATAAGCGCAATATTTCCTGTCGGCCGATGCGGGCGGTCTGGTCGTTCCGGCTTGTTGGTCATCATAGAGGCTTTATCATGAATGCGAGTAAGGCTCCCGAGACGGTCGATCATCGCCGCCGGCGCATTGTTGGTGCAACAGCAATGACGCTCGCCGCCACCGAACTCGGCTTGAGCGCGCCGGCAGCCACTTGGACGGTCGAGGCAAGGGCATCCGCGACGCAAGCCCGGCAGAAATCATTCGGCTCGCCTAGACAGGTCAATGCCGGAAAACTGAGCGTCGGATATGCCGAGCTAGGGCCTGCTGACGGTGCCCCAGTGATCCTGCTTCATGGCTGGCCTTATGACGTTCACACCTACACCGACGTCGCTCCTTTGCTTGCCGCAAAGGGGTACCGCGTGATTGTGCCCTACCTGCGCGGCTACGGCACTACGCGCTTCCTGTCGGACGAGACGATGCGCAACGGCCAGCAGTCGGCGCTCGCCGTGGATACGATTGCCCTGATGGATGCGCTGGGGATCGAAAAGGCCACGATCGCCGGCTGCGACTGGGGCGCCCGAACGGCCAATGTTGTTGCCGCGCTCTGGCCCGAGCGTTGCAAGGCGATCGTCTCGGTGAGCGGCTATCTCATCGGAAATCAGCAGGTCGGCATGGTGCCGCTGCCACCCGAGGCGGAGCTTCAATGGTGGTATCAGTATTACTTCGCCACGGATCGCGGCCGCGCCGGCTATGAGAAATACACGCGCGATTTCGCCAAACTCATTTGGCAACTCGCTTCGCCGCAGTGGAATTTCGACGATAACATCTTCCAGCGCAGCGCCGCAGCCCTGGACAACCCGGATCACGTCAGCATCGTCATTCACAATTACCGCTGGAGGCTCGGCCTGGCGCAGGGCGAGCCGGAATATGACGGTCTGGAAAACCGGCTGGCCGAAGCTCCCGTGATCATCGTGCCGACTATTACCCTTGAGGGTGATGCCAACGGCGCACCCCATCCCGACAGCAGTTCCTACGCCAAGAAATTTTCGGGCAGATACACGCACCGGATCATCACCGGCGGTATCGGCCACAACTTGCCTCAAGAAGCCCCGCAAGCCTTTGCCCAGGCTGTCATCGACGTCGGCGAATATTGATATCCATTCTGGTTCTCGGCACAGCCTCCTGTCGGCTTAGGCGAGAACAGCTCTCCCGCCGACCCAGACCGACGCGATGTTGGCCTTGGAAGCGGAGTAGACGATCTTCTGAAGGATGCCGTCGCCGTCGTCGAGTTCGTCCCACAGGTGAATTGTGCCTCTGGGCGCGGCGGTGTCGACCAGGATCGCATCGAAATGGTAGCCAGGCGAGAATCGCCCCACAGGCAAGCCGAGTGCCGCGCCGCCGCCTACCGTCGCTAGGTGGAAGGCCTCGCGAAAGTCGACGCGGGCTGTTCCGGCCGTGCCGCGCGCCTCGGCCGCTAGCGCCGGGTCGGTGCCGGTTTCCAGCATGCGCGACGACATGACCGTCGCGCGCATCGCATCGAACATCGAGGCGCTCGGTCCCCCGGAAATATCGGTGCCGAGCCCGACCTTGACACCCTTCTCGAGGGCCGCCCTCAACGGGAACACGGCGCCTGCGAAATAGGCGTTGGAAACGGCGCAGTGCGCCACGGCCGCCTTGCGCACGCGGATCGTCTCCATGTCGGCAAGCGTAATGAAATTGGCGTGCGCGAGCACGCTGCCGGCGCGCAGCAGGCCAAAGCGATCAAGGCTCGACGTGTCGCTGATCCCGTGGCGCTGCAGCACGTAGCCATGCGCCCAGTCGCTCTCCGAGCAATGCGTCTGCACATGGCAGCCGCATTCCTGCGCAAGCGTGCCGAGCCCTTCGAGGGCGGCGTCGGTACAAGAGGGGATGAAGCGCGGCGTAATGACCGGCTTTACCCGTCCCGTGGCATTGTCCGGATGCCCATGCACGTAGTCGATCAGAGCGCGCGTGCCATCGATGGCCGCGTCCGCCGAGCTATCGCGATAATAGGCCGGGCATTCGTTGGGATTGTCCATCGCCACTTTGCCGACCAGCGCACGTTGTCCGCGTTCGAGGCAGATGTCGACGAGCAGCCTTGTCGCGTCCTGGTGGATGGTTGCGAAGTAGAGCGCTGTGGTCGTGCCGTTGGCGATCAGGTCGTCGACCAGCAGGCCGTAGCTGCGCCGGGCGAAGGCGAGATCGGCGTAGCGCGCCTCCAGGGGAAACGTGTGTTTGTGAAGCCAGGCCTCGAGCGGCACGTCCAGCGCCCGGCCGAGCTGCGGATATTGTGGCGCGTGCACGTGAAGATCGACGAAGCCGGGCAGCAGATAACTCTGCGCCGGCAAGGTCGCCAGCGAACCGGTCCGGCGCGCGGCCTCCAGCGCCTCGTCATAGCCGGCATCATGCGGATGCAGCACCGAGGCGATGATGCCTGATTGATCGACTGCGATCAGGGCATGGCGCAACTCTTCCACGAGCCCGCGCTCCGGCGCGTGAAAGCCGCTGGCCAGAAGCGTCTTGCCGCTCAGGTCGCTCACCTGTCCTCCGCCGAAGAACAGTTACGCACTGCCGTCGCGAAGCGCCAGAGCGCGTTTGCCCGTCCGTCGATGCCGATGACAATAGCGGAAGGGCTGCCGCTCATGCGGCTTGCGCCGTCGTGCCGTAGGTGATGCCTTTCTCCTTCAGCCAGCGGCGATAGGCGATCGACGAGCCGTCGGCCCGCGTCGGGATTTCCGCGCGCGGCTCGAGCGGCAAAAGAAGTGGCCGCTGGTTCTCCAGGATGATGCGGTCCTGCAGGAAGATGAGCTGCTGGAACTGCACCAGTTCGGTCGTGGTCGATACGTCGTCGATCAGGAACATGACGGGGTGTGCGCGGCAGCGGTCCGGATCGAGGGGCTGCACGAATAGGCAGATCACGTCCCACCGGGTAGCCGAGTTGGGGCAGGTCTTGTAGAGCATCACCGCGAAAGGATTGGCGACCCGGTACATGTATTGGGTCATGATGCCGCCGGTCGCCGAGAGTGCTGCCTGCGGCTGGAAGAATTCGCAGTTGGTCGCCCATACCTCATCCACGTCGCGGCGGATTTCGGTTGTGTAATGCCGCACTTCCGTGTGCGGCTCGGCGCCCAATATGTCGGTATGGACGAAGGGGAAATGCGCCATGTCGAGGAAATTCTCGATGATGCGCAGGCCGGACGCCTTTACCGCGATTGCTCCGCAAACGACAGGCCGGCGGTCGTCCTCATAGGCCTCCGGGATCGACAGCACATCGCCGGCCGGCATGCCGAGCGTGATCCATAGATAGCCGTAGCGTTCCTTGGCCGGGACTTGGCTGCCGTCACCGGCACGCGACACATTGACCGCGCCTGCCGTATCGCGGGCTACCAACAGATCGATGCCCAGAAGCCGGTTCGGCATCGTGCCGACCGGAATCTCGTTCACCGCTTCAATGCAATACCATTGATCGAGGGCCGCCTGCTCCGCAGCTCGCTTAATGGTCATTGTTGCGTCCTTCCTGTGCTGTCTCACTGCCGATAGATGCGGTCCATCACGGCCCGGTGGTCGGCCATCGCCGCCTCGACATCGAAAGAGGCGAAGTCGCCTCTCGCGATAATCTGCCGGCCGTTGATGTAGGAATAGTCGACCTTGAAAGGTCCGCAAAGCACCAGCGCGGCGAGCGGGTCGCGCTCGGTGCCGGAAAGGCCGAGTTGGCTGCGTTTGACCGCGATGAAGTCGGCGCACATGCCGGGTGCGAGATGGCCGATGTCATTGCGGCCGAGCAGGGCAGCGCCGCCGCGCGTCGCCATTTCGAGGGCTTCGCGCGCGGACAGCGCCGTCGGCGTGCCGCCGAAACCGCCGCGGCCGCCGGGCTTTTCGGAGAGATAGTGGTGCGGCGCGACACGCTGAAGCATCAGCGCCAGCCGCGCTTCCATGAACAGGTTCGACGTGTCGTTCGAGGCCGAGCCGTCGACGCCAAGGCCGACCTTCACACCCTTGTCGAGCATCTCGCGGATCTTCGCGATGCCCTGCCCGCAGCGCATGTTGGCCGACGGGCAATGGGTGACCCCGGTGCCGGTTTCGGCGAAGCGGTCGATCTCGTCGCTGGTCATGAAGATCGAGTGGGCGAACCAGACGTCGTCACCGAGCCAGCCGACGGATTCGGCGAACTCGACCGGCCGCTTGCCATAGATTTCGAGGCAGTACTTCTCCTCGAAAAGCTCTTCGGCAAGGTGCGAATGCAGGTTTACGCCCTTGTGGCTGCGCGCCAGCGATGCCGCATCGCGCATCAGCTCCGGCGTCACCGAGAAGGGCGAGCAAGGAGCCACGATGATGCGACTCATCGAATGCCGCGACGCGTCGTGATGGCTGCCGATCAGCCGTTCGGCATCCTTCAGGATATCCTCTTCCTTTTCGACGCAGCGGTCCGGCGGCAGGCCGCCCTGGCTTTCGCCGCGCGACATGGCTCCACGCGCAGCGTGGAAACGCAGACCGATATTGCGGGCCGCACCGATCGTCGCGTCGAGCGTGCAGTTGTTGGGCAAGATGTAGAGATGATCGGAGCTGGTCGTGCAGCCCGAATGGATGAGCTCGGCCATCGCTACGCGCGCCGAGACGCCTATCGCATCGTCGTCGAGCTCGGCCCAGATCGGATAGAGCGTCTTCAGCCAGACAAGCAGCTCGTCGTCCTGAGCCATCACACGGGTGAGGTTCTGGTACATATGATGATGCGTGTTCACCATGCCCGGCATGACGACATGGCCCGATAGGTCGAGCACTTCGTCGGCGCTGGAGGCACTGAGTTCGGCGGTGGTGCCGACCGCTTCGACGACGTTGTCGTCGATCAACAAGGCGCCGTCGGAAATCTCGCGGCGCGTATCGTCGAAGGTGGCGAGCAGATCGATGTTCTTGACAAGCAGGCGAGGCATGATGGTCTCAACGCATGTCGCGGAAATAGGGTTCGCCGAGAGCAGCCGGCGCGGCCATTACCCGGCGCATGCGCTGCCAGGTGAGTACCGGCACGATGATCAGCGCGATTGTGCCGAGATAGGGTAGCATCGACAGGATCGGCGCGGCGATCGGCCAGTTGCGTGCCTGGCCGACGAAGCCGAGCGAGGTGATGAGACCGAACAGCAGAGCGGCCAGCACGGCGTTGAGGGGCCGGTAGCCTGCGAAGATAACGAGAGAGACGGCAATCCAGCCGCGGCCGGCCACGACGCCTTCCGACCAGGAGGGAACGAAGGCAAGCGTGAGGTAAGCGCCGGCGCCGGCCGCCAGCGCCGAACCCGCGGCGACATACCAGAAGCGGATGCTTTGCACCGAAATGCCGGCGGCGTCGGCTGCCGCGGGGTTTTCGCCCACCGCGCGCATATTCAGCCCGTGGCGCGTGCGGAACATGATGTAGTGCAGCACAACCGGCAAGACGATGTAGATCAGGTAGACAAGAATGTTCTGTGTGAAGATCGCGCGACCGAGCAGTGGGATGTCGCTAAGATAGGGAATAGCGATCGGCGCGAAGGTCGCCGGCGCCGGCATGCCGGAATAGGCGCGACCGATCGTTGCGGCCATGCCGGTGCCCATCAGCGTCAGCGCCAGGCCGCACAACACCTGGTTCGCTTTGACGACGACGGTGCCAAGCGCGAAGACACAGCCAACGAGGAAACCGACGGCAAGCGCAAGGACGAAGCCGAGCATAGGGTGCGGCGTGGCGACGACGACCGCGATGCCAGTGATTGCACCGAGCGCCATAAGCCCTTCGACGCCGAGATTGACAACGCCGGCGCGCTCGGAGAGCGTCTCGCCCAGCGCCGCCAGCGCCAGCACGCCGCCGGCGAGAATGGAGGTCTGGATCAGTCCGGCGATCATGTCCATGGGTGTTTCCTCAGCTCGCGGCCGGTTCAGTCCGCGTGATGCGGTAGTGAGCGAGTTCGTTGCCGATCGCCGTGAAGAACAGGATCAGTCCGGTGATGGCGAGCACGGCCGAGACGGTGATGCCTTGCGTCTGCAGGATGATGCCCGAATTCAGGATGACGCCCATCAAAGCCGCGCCCGCGAGCACGCCAAGTGAGGAACCACGCGCCAGCACCGCGACCATGATGCCGAGATAGCCGAAATTGTTGGAGATGCCGCCCTGCAGGCGATGCACCGTGCCAGCTACTTCCAGCATACCGGCGATGCCGGCAATCGCTCCCGACATCAGCAGGACGACGATCAGGCGGCGGCGGAACGGCATGCCTGCATAAAGCGCCGCGCTCGGGTTCGACCCGGCGACCCGCACCTCGTAACCCCAGCGCGTGTAGTTGAGCAGTCCTGCGATGGCAAAGGTGAGCAGGATCGCCAGCGGGAAACCGTAGTGCACGATACCCCAGAATTCGGGCACGTCATGCGGCAGACGCGCAGTGGTCGCGAGCGCGTGGCCGCTCGGGTCGAGCCATGGGCCGGTGGCGACATAATAGACCATCAGCGTCGCCACGAAATTCAGAAGCAGGGTGGTGATGAGTTCGCTGACATCGGCGTAGGCGCGCGCCAGCGTCGGCACCAGTATCCAGAGCAGCCCGCCGAGCGCGCCAGCGATGAACATAACAGGCAGGATCAGCCAGGTCGGGCCGGGAATGAACAGCGCGACCGCCGTGGCGCCGAAGGCGCCGGCATAGAATTGGCCCTCCGCGCCGATGTTCCAGGCGCCGATTCTCAGCGCTACCCAGACCGACAGGCCTGTCAGAATCAGGGGAGTGACCAGAAGTCCGACATCTTCCAGCCCGAAGCTCGAGCCAAAAGTCGAGCTGAGCACCTCCCAGGCGAGTTCGATGGGAGCGTTGCCGCGAGCGGCCAGAACCAGGCCGGCGACCACCAGCGCCAGCACGATCGCCAGGGCACGTGCCGCAAAGGCAACGGAGGGCTGCGCGGATGGAACGCGCTGGAGCTTGATCGCCAAGGTCAGTGCTTCCCGGCAGCGGCCTGGGCGCCGGCGCTGGACCGCATATGCCCGCCCATCATCAGGCCGATTTCCTCGATGTCGGTGGCGGCAGTCTCCACCGCGCCCATGATCCTGCCATGGAACATCACGGCGATGCGATCCGACAGGTTGAACAGCTCTTCCAGTTCCTCGGAAATGAAGAGCACCCCGACGCCGGCATCGCGCAATTCGACGAGATGGTGCATCATCGTGTTGATCGCTCCGACATCGAGGCCGCGGCTCGGATAGGCGGCGATCAGAACCTTGCTTGCGATGCGCATCTCGCGGCGTGCGACGAGGCGCTGCTGGTTGCCGCCGGAAAGGTTGCGCATGGGCATGCCGAAATCGGGCACCGCAACGGATGCCGCTTCGGCGATCGTGCGCGCGAGAGCAGCCGCAAGGCGCGGTCGGAATGCGAGGCCCTTTGAAACAGGCGCCGACGCATATTCGCGGATTATGGCGTTGTCGGTGATTGAAAGCGCCGGCGCCAGGCCGCTGTGCAGCCGGTCTTCGGGAATGTGGCCGACGCCGAACTTCGCGTAATCGACCGCGCCGGCGGTCGTGACGTCCTTTCCGCCGAGCACTATCTGGCCGGAGTGGATCGGCCGTAAGCCGGTGACGGCCTGGGTCAGCTCCTTCTGGCCGTTGCCGGCCACGCCGGCGATGCCGAGAATCTCTCCGGCATGGATGTCGAGCGAAATCTCGTCGAGAAGGATGCCGCCCACGTCGTCACGCGCGACGACGGATTTGAGGCTGAGCACCGGCTCGGCGGAGATGCCGGCCGCGCCTGGCTGCCTGGCACGCAGATTGCTGAGCACGATCTCACGGCCAACCATCAGGCGCGCCAGCATCTTCTCGCTGCAGTCCGCGGTCTTCTCGGTGGCCACCTTGCGGCCGCCGCGCAGCACGGTGATGCGGTCGGATATCTCCAGGACCTCGTCGAGCTTGTGGCTGATGAAGACCACCGCATTGCCCCGGGACACGAACTGCTTGAGCGCCTTGAAGAGCTCGCGCGCCTCCGCCGGAGTAAGCACTGCAGTCGGCTCGTCGAGGATCAGAACGCGGGCGTTGCGCGCGAGCACGCGTAGGATTTCCACGCGCTGCTGCTCCCCGGTCGAAAGATCGGCGACGCGCGCGGATGGCCGCACCGCGAGGTTCAGCTTCTCGGCCAGTGCGGCAGTCCGCGCCTCGAGCACGGACGAGCCAATACGCTTGGGCGTTTCGGACCAGCCGAGATGAATATTCTCGGCGACCGTGAAGGCGGTCACCAGCTTGAAATGCTGGTGGACCATGCCAATACCGGCGGAGATCGCATCGACCGGAGACGCGAAGCGTTTGGCATAGCCGTCGACGACGATCTCACCGGCATCCGGCTGATAGATGCCGGTGAGGATGTTCATCAAGGTCGACTTGCCGGCGCCGTTCTCGCCGAGCAAGGCGTGGATCTCCCCCGGCATCACGTCCAGGTCGACATCCTGGTTGGCAACGACGCCGGGGAAATATTTGCTGATGCCCTTGAGCAGCACGAGCGGCGGCGCGCCGGAGCCCGGCTCGTAACGCCCCGGGGAGCTGGACGGCACCTGCACGCCGCCGTAGCGGTGCTCACTCGAAGCATGATGAACTGGAACAAAATCATTCATCCTGCTTAGCTCTTGCCCTCTGCCGCATAGTCTATCCGAAAACTCTGCAATCTTCGGGATCACGCTTGGAGGCCGCTGACGCCTTCGATCGACCAATCCCAGTTGTAGAGTTCCTCTTCGGTCATGCGATGGCCGGCAGCCACCTTGACGTTGCCGTTGGTGTCCTTGATCTCGCCCTCGAACGGGCTCCAGCCACCGAGAATCTTGTCGCGCACGACATCTGCCTGCTTTGCGACCTCCGGGGGCACCGTCTCGCCCCAGGCATCGCGGTCGATACCGCCGCCCATCGGCAGGATGGTCTGCGAGGGCGTCCACTTGCCTTCGAGCCGCAGGCGCACCTGGTCGACATAGAATTTCTTGAAGTCGATGGCGATCGAGGAGACGTAGGCCTTCGGCCCGTAGCGGCGGATGTCGGTATTCCACATGACGGCCTTCGCGCCGCGCTGCTCGGCCACCTGCAGATAGCCGGCTTCGTCCATGATGCCAAACAGAAGGTCGGCGCCGTTGTCGATTAGCGCGGTGCCGGCCTGGGTGGCCGCCTGCGGATCGAACCACGAGTTGATGACGATGGTCTGCATCGTGGCGTTGGGATTGACCGAACGGGCGCCCATCAGGAAGGCGTTGGTGCCGGAAAAGACCGACGGAACCGGGAAGGAGGCGACGTAGCCGAGCTTGCCGCTCTTGCTCATCAGGCCCGCGGCGACACCGGTGACGTAGGTCGGATACCAGTGGGCAAGGTAATAAGTCGAGAGATTTTCGAGCGGGTTGCGGCCATCGCATTCATAGAAGGCGACGTCCGGCGAACGCTTGGCCACGTCGTAGAGGAAGTCGCCATAGTTGGAAGTGGCAAACACCATGTTGGCACCTTCCGAGACAAACTGGCGGAAAGTGCGGGTCGCGTCGGCCGAGTAGGGGATGCTTTCGACGAACAGCGTCTTCAGCTTCGGGAACGCTTCTTGCACGGCCTTCATGCCCTGGTCGTGGCTCCAGGTCCAGCCTTCATCGGTCACCGGACCGGTGTGGCCGAAGGCGATGACAGCGTTTTCCTCGGCGACGGCGGCGAGCGGCGTTTGTGCATGCGCGGGCGTGATAAGGCCGGATTTCGGCAGGAGCAGCGAGGCGCCGGCTGCGGCGCCCATGTTGAGGAAGCCTCGGCGGGAGAGATTGCGCAGGTCGATCATGCGTCGGTCCTTTGTTCCGTGTTATGTTCAGTTCGGGAGAGACAGTTCGGTTTCCATGAGGCGGTCGATTTCTGCCGACCAGTCGGCCAGCCATGCCTGTTTGATGTCGTCGTCGAGCCATGCGGCGGACACGCCGGCCAGCGCGATCTGCTTCAGTGCTTGCGGCCCGAGCGCAAAATTTTCGGCGATCAGCGCGTATTCGCGGTCGAGCGTCGTGCCGAACATGGGCGGATCGTCGGAGTGGATCGTCACGGTAAGCCCGGCCTCGATCATGCGGCGGATCGCGTGGTCGGGCGCGGAAAGGTCGCGCCAGACAGTGGTGGCCAGCGTCGTACTCGGACAGCAGGTGAAGACGATGCCCATCTCCCTGCACTGTTCCATCAGCGCCGGGTCGTCGACCACGTGGTAGCCGTGGTCGATCCGTCTTAGGCCGAGGACGTCGACGGTATCGCGGACGTAGCCCGCCGGGCCGTCCTCGCCCGCATGGTTGGTGACATTGAGCCCGGCCGCCCGCGCCGCTCGACGATGCGCGCGAACATCGGCGGCGGGTTCGGGCGTTCCTCGTAATCGAAGCCGATGCCGATCACCTCTGCCGGGCGCTCGGCCAGAACCATGTCGAGGAAGCGCTCGCCACCTGCCGCGCCGAGCGGCTTCGCATGCGCCGGTATCAGCTTTGCTATAAGCCCATAGCGCTCCTTCGCGCGGTGAAAGCCGTCGAGGATGCCTTCGAGCATAGTCGAATAGGCCACGCCATGAGCCAGATGCGCATGCGGGCTGAAGAACAGTTCGACGTAGCGCGCACCGGCCTTCGCGCAGCGCTCCAATGCCTCGAACGTGATGCGAGAGAAATCGTCCGCGGTCCTGATCGAGGCGCAAACCAGATCGTAAATCTTCAGGAAATCCAGCAGGTTGCCGTAGCTGTAGAGCTCCGATGTCGGTCTGCCGTCCGGCAGCGGCACCGCGTTCAGCGCCGCCAGCTCGGCGAATGTCTCTGTGGAGACGGCGCCCTCGAGGTGCAAGTGCAACTCGACCTTGGGTATAAGCTGAATGAAACTTGACAACGACATCGACGCTCACCCGCCCGGACCGGCAATCCCAAGCCGTACCTGGTTTTCTTGGGCGACGGACGGCTGCCGAGTTGTTCGATAATCGCGGCTTTTTCCAACTGTCCGATCACCTGATACGCAACAGATGTCAGGGAAACGGGGCTTGCACAAGCCAAAAAATGATGCCTAACTAGACACATTCTAAAACTGCATAAAAAATGTGCAGGCCGGGAGAAATATAGGCATGAAGCACCTACTGGAAGCGCAGAACCTTGCGCCTCCGCCTCAAACAACGTGCCTGCGCTTCGTCGGCCAACTGGTGTCGTCGAGCTTTAGCGAGTTCGCCGACAGGCGTGCCGCTCGGCTCAATCTCGATCTGCTGGTGCACGAAGCCGCGGACGATCTTTTTGTCGTCCAGGTTTCGGGCCAGCCCGATCTCATCGATGCCTTCGAGATGGCATGTAGCCTGGGACCAATCGACTGTCTGGTGATGGACTGCGAACGGGCCGAAATTCGGGAATATTCCAGAGAGGAAGACGCAGAATGACGATACAGGCTGGATGGCACCCAGTGGCGCTGTCGGGGTCGATCGAACCGGGCAGTTCGGCGGGGGCGCGCCTTTGTGGAAACGAACTGGTGGTGTGGCGCGACAACAGCGGCGCAGCGCATGTGTGGGAGGATCGCTGCCCGCATCGCGGTATGAAGCTGAGCTTCGGTTTTGTCCGCAGCGATCATATTGCCTGTCTTTATCACGGCTGGCAGTACGATGCGGCCGGCCAGTGCCGATACATTCCGGCCCACCCCGATCTCAGGGTGCCGGCGTCCATTACCGTGTCTGCCTACATCTCGGCCGAAGCGGCTGGCATGGTCTGGACGGCGCTGGACCCGGCAGCAGCATTGCCAGAACTGCCTGCCTTGCCAGAGGAGGTGGTGCCGGTCCGCAGCCTGTATCTCGACAGTCCCGCCGCAATGGTGATCGATGTCGTGAAGGCCATGCCGCCTTCGCCCTCCTCCAGCGGATCCGGGGTGGCCGATCTGAAGGTGCTGAGCGGGATGCTGTTCAGCCTGACGGCCGGCGAAGACACGCTGCTTCTTGGCCTGCAGGAGCTGACCGGCAAACGATCGGCCCTGCACGTCGTGATTGACGGACCGGCAGCCAAGTATGCCGGCAGGGGGCAGGAGCACTTCTTCGCTTGGACGAGCGAGCTGCGTCATCATCTCGAGACCGGGCGTACCGGCGCGACCTCGACGACGCGGGCCGCATGATGGCGGGGATCACGCTCTACAACTACGAGCTGGACGAAAACTGCTACAAGGTGCGGCTGGCGCTTTCCATGCTCGGCCTGGAATGGCAGACCGTTGCAGTCGATGCATTTCCGGGGGCGGAGCAGAAGACGCCGCCATTCCTGGCCATGAACCCGGCGGGCAGCCTGCCCATTCTCCGCGACGACGAGGTAACGATGTTCGGCGCCGAGTCCATCGTCGTCCATCTGGCGCGCAGCCACGATTCAACGGGTGCATGGCTGCCGGCGGATGGTGCGGATTTCGCCAAGGTGATGCAGTGGCTTTTCTTCGCGGCCGGCGATCTTGGCGTTGCAGGCGCCGCGCGCCGCCATGCCATGTTCGGTGCCGCCGGCGACGAGGCTACGCTGCGCGCCGGTGCCGCGCACGCGCTCCGCGCCATGGACGACCATATGACCGCGCGGGGTTTCGAGAAGAAAGAATGGTTCGCTGCTGACCGCCCGACCATCGCCGACATCGCACTTTTTCCGGCTTTTGCGCTGAGCCGCGATTTCGGCGTCGACCATGACGAGTATCCGGCGCTGCGCCGCTGGGCGCGGCGCTTCCGCGTGCTTCCCGGCTTCATGACCATGCCGGGCATCCCCGACTACCATTGACGCCCAACATTCAACGAGAACGAGGCTGGCAGCAAAATGACCTTTCTCACGCGCTTTTCCGTCCAGCCGCTCTCGTCCATGACCCGGCGGCTGGCCGGCGTCGCTTCCGGGCGAGCCGATCCCGATCTGGTCATTGCCGGCGCACGCGTGTTGTCGACCTACTCGGAGCGCGTGCTTCCGGGCCGCGAGATCTGGTTGTGGGGAGGGCGGATCGCCGCTGTGAAGCCGGCCGGCACCTATAAGGGCGGTACCGCCAGGATATATGACGCCAGGGGCGGCATCGTCGCCCCCGGCCTGGTCGATCCGCACATCCACATCGAATCCTCGATGGTGACGGCCTGCGCCTATGCCGAGGCGGCGCTGCTCAACGGCACCACGACCCTCTTCTGCGACAGCCACGAGATCGGCAACGTCATGGACGTTGCTGGCATCGAGGCGATGCTGGAGGACGCACGCCTGGCGCCATTGTCCATTTTCCTGACGGTTCCGAGCACCGTCCCGGCAACTTCGCCGTTGCTGGAAACGGCCGGTGGCGACCTGACAGCCGAGAAGGTGGGCGCATTGTTCGACAAATGGCCGGAAGCCGTGGCGCTCGGCGAGAAGATGGATTTCGTGCCAGTGGCTATGGGCGATGAGCGCAGCCATGCCATCCTCGCTGCGGCGCTGAAACGCGGCCGTCCGGTGTCGGGCCACGTCTATGGACGCGAATTCGTGTCGGCCTATGCCGCGTCCGGCGTCACCGATACGCATGAGGCGATCGACCGCGAGATCGCTGACGACATGCTCGAAGCCGGCATCTGGCTGTTCCTGCGTGGCGGCCCGCCGACGACGCCCTGGCACAGCCTGCCCGCAGCGATCAAAACGATCACGGAACTCGGAGCCTCGCACAAGCGCGTCGCGGTCTGCACCGACGACCGCGATGCTGACGACCTGATGCTCTTCGGCCTGGACTGGGTGACGCGCGAGGCGATGAAGGCCGGCATGACGCCGGAGCAGGCCTGGGCGATGGGCTCGCTGCATGGCGCGACGCGCTTTGGTATGGAAGGCGAAATCGGAGGCCTCGGTGGTGGCCGCCGTGCCGACCTGGTGCTGCTCGACGACGGCTTCGATCCCGTCAGCACGTGGTATGGCGGCGAACTCGTCGTCGATGACGGCAAGATCACGCCGCTGCTCGACCAGGCCCTGTCGACCCGCTACCGCTATCCGGACGCGGCCTACCACACAGTGAAGCTGCCGAAGCAGATCAAGCTGACGCCGGACCTGCCAACCGGCAAGGTGGTGGCCCATACCATCCGCACCGAACTGCCGGGGATCACGCTCGGCCACCAGAAGATCACGCTCGATCCGGCCAACGGCTGGCAGAACCATTTCGACCGCCACGGCCTGTGCTTCGTCACTGTGGTCGAGCGCCATGGCAAGTCGGACGGCAACGTCGCCTACGGGCTGCTCAGCAATTTCACGCTGCGACGCGGCGCCGTCGCATCGTCTGTCGGCCACGACAGTCACAACATCATCATCGCCGGCCTCAACGAGGCCGACATGCAGGTGGCGCTGCGGGCCATCGAGGAAACGCAAGGCGGCGTCTGTGTCGTCGTCGACGGCAAAGTGACTGCCATGGTTGAACTGCCGATCGCCGGCCTTTTGTCCGACAAGCGCGTCACCGAGGTCGCGGAGGAGGTGAAGATCCTCAAACGGGAATGGGAGGCGGCCGGCTGCTGCATTCCCTATATGGGCTTCAACCTCATCCCGCTCTCGGTCATCCCCGAAATTCGTATCACCGACAAAGGTCTCGTGCTGGTGCCGGAAATGGAGATCGTCCCCGCCTTTGAGGCCGCCTGAGTGGATCCCTTCCGACTTGGGCTGGTCTCACCGCGCATCCATTATTTCCAAATGGTCGCGCGGCTGGGCTCGGTTCGCCAGACCGCGCAGGCGCTCAACGTGGCGCCATCCTCCATCAGCCGCGTCATCAAGGGCCTGGAGGACGAACTGGGCACGCCGCTCTTCGAGCGTGTGCGCCAGCGACTGAAACTGACCAGCGCAGGCGAGCTTCTGCTCTACCACGCGCGTCAGAGCATCACCGAGTTGGCGCGCGCCTCGTCCGAGATCAACGATCTCAGTGGCCTCAACCGCGGCTCGTTGTCCGTGGCGATCGTGGAGAGCGCGGCGCGCGGGCTGGTGCCGAACGCGCTGAAGGAATTCTGGAAGCGCCACCCGCAGATATCGGTCGATGTGCATGTCGCCGGGTCGCAACGCGCCTGCGATGCGGTTGCCGACGGCGAATGCGATCTGGCGCTTGCTTTCGACGTGCGCGTGCCGCGCAACGTGCGCAAGATCGCGAGCACGCCTCTGCCGCTGGGCGTCGTCGCTCATCCGGACAGCCGCCTTGCCGGCCGCAAGGAAGTGAAGCTGTTCGATCTTGCCGGCGAACAGGTCATCGTCTCGGACAACAGCCTTGCGCTGGGGATTTCGATCGACGATGCGATCGGGCGCTCCATGATCGACCTCACGCGACGGTCACGGACCAACTCGATCGGACTGATGACCGAGATGGTGCGCCTCAACCTCGGCGTGGTGCTTCGCACCAAGCTCGGCATCGAACCGGAAGTGGCTGACGGATCGCTCGTTTTCGTGCCGTTGCGCGATTCTCGCATGAATCCGCACCGGCTGATGCTGCTCGCCCGACTTGAACGCGAAATGTCGGATGCGGCCTCCGCATTCGCGGCGCTGCTGGCCCGCATGGTCGAGGCGTTGCATGATTAGTTGTTGCATTTTGCGCATCGATAGAGAGAGAAATTTGTCTCTATCTCGAACAACTGAGCTTTGCGAGACTTCCCGGCCGAAGGGGATGTCATGAAGCAGAGTGCGGTCGACGCGGTCATTCGGGGGCTGAAACGGGCAGGAGTGAGCATCGTCTGCTACCTGCCCGATTCGCTGTTCAAGGAGCTCTACCCGGCCCTTGATGCCGATCCGGATATCCGCACGATCCGCGTCACCAACGAGGGTGAGGGCGCGGCGATCTGCGGCGGGGTCTTCCTGTCGGGCAAGCGCGCGGCGCTGGTCATGGAAAATTCCGGCTTGCGCGCGTCGGTCGAGCCGCTGGCCCGCATGGGCCTCGGAGCCGGCATCCCGGTCGTGATGCTGATGAGCTATCGCGGCGAGCTCGGAGAGAACAACTGGTGGGCAATTCCGCATGGCATCACCATGGAGCCGGTGCTGAACGCGCTGCGCGTGCCCTACCGGATCGTCACCGAGGAGGCGAAGATCGAGCGCGCCATCGTCGACGCCTATTCCTGGTCCTATGCGTCCTACTACCATTCGGCCGTGGCTCTCGGCGGCGAGGTGGTGCGATGAAACGCTTCGACTGCATGAAGGCTCTTGCCGCGCGGCTGAAGGATGAGCTGGTGATCCTTTCGCTCGGCGGCAGCGTCGACGAGTGGTACAACGCCGCGCCGCATATGCGCGAGGCGAGCCTGTTCCAGCAGCAACTCGGCTGCGTCACGCCGCAGGCCTTCGGGCTCGCCGCCGGGTTGCCGCACCGCCGCGTCGTTTCGCTTGATACGGATGGCGGCCTGCTCTTCAATCTGGGCATCCTGGCCACGCTCGGCAACGAACAACCGAAAAACCTCTTCATCGTGGTCTGGGACAATGAGTGCTACCAGTCGATCGGCGGGCCGCCGACGCATACGGCGCTGGGCCGCGTCGACCTTGCTGCGATCGCGCGCGGCGCCGGTGTCGAGAACGCCCATACAGTGCGCACGGTGGACGAGTTCGACGCGCATTGCGCAAGGGGGCTCGCGATGGAGGCACCCTATATAGTGGTCGCCAAGGTCTCGGGAACGGTCCAGCCGGACATCAAGCGCAAACACAGCGACGGCCGCGAGGACAAGTATATCTTCGTCCGCCACGTCGAGGCGAGCGAAGGCATCGTCATCATGGGCCCGAGCGAGCACAACTGACGAGATCATGGGCATCCTCGGACCTGTCGTCCCCCGACGCGTGTTGAAACGCAGCTACGATTACGTGGTGGTCGGCTCGGGTTCCGGTGGCTGTGCGGTGACGCGGCGACTGGTCGATGCCGGCGCCGACGTCCTCCTGATCGAGGCCGGCCCGACGGGTCTTGGGATCGAAGAGATCGAGGACCCCGGCAAGTGGGTGCCGCTTGGCCGCGGCACCTATGACTGGGGCTATGACTATGCTCCGACACTGAGCATGAACGGGCGTACTATCGGCATCCCGCGCGGGCGCCTGCTTGGCGGCTCAAGCGCCATCAACGCGATGATGTGGTATCGCGGCCATCCGCATGATTACGATGCCTGGGAGGCTGGCGGCGCCAAGGGCTGGAGCTTCGCCGACGTGCTGCCCTATTTCCGGCGCTGCGAGGACTGGCGCGACGGTGCAAGCGAATTTCGCGGAGCGGGCGGTCCGCTCCGTATCGAGCGCCCGGCGGCACTGCACCCGGTCGCGCAGGCGCTGATCGATGGCGCGGCCGAGATCGGCATCCCGGTGATCGACGATCCGAACGGCCCGAGCAACGAGGGGGCGGCGGCCGCGAATTTCAACATCTTCGACGGCAAGCGCTGGAGTTCGGCGACGGGCTATCTCGTGCCGATCCTGGATCACCCGATGCTGACGGTGCTGACCGGATCCGCGGCCATCGGCCTGACGGTCGAAGGCAGCCGATGCGTCGCGATCAAGCACCTCGTCGGCGGCGAAATCCGCGAGACGCGCGCGCAACAGAGCATCGTGCTCGCGGCAGGGGCCATCGACACGCCACGCCTGCTGATGCTGTCGGGCATCGGCGATCCGGTCGAACTGCAGCGGCTTGGTATTGCGGTCATTTGCGCCCTGCCGGGTGTCGGCCGGAATCTTCAGGACCATCCGCTGGCGCAGGCCTGCGTCTTCCGCGCGAAACGACCGATCGGACCGATAGTGGGCAATGGCGGTGGCTCGATGGTCAACTGGAAGTCACGGCCGGACCTGTCGCAGCCCGACCTGCATGCCTTCCCCGTCCAGGGCAACAGCGCCGAACCGGCGATCCGCGCGCGCTACGATACATCCGGCGATGTCTTTTCCTTCGGTGCGGGCCTGATGCGCTCGAAGAGCGTCGGGCACTTGAAGCTGCTCGACGGCACGCCCGGCGGGCGGCTCGAAATCCAACCGAACTTTCTGGCGGAACCGGAAGACCTCGACGCCATGGTCACTGCGGTCGAGATGGTGATGGAGATGGCGGCTGCAAAGGCGAACGCCGGTCTCTTCCGCAACTTTGCCGCACCTGACCGCCGACTGACCCGCACCGAGACCATCGCCTTCATCCGCGAGGCGTGCTCGACGTTCTTCCACACCTGCGGAACCGCCAAGATGGGCGAGGACGCGATGGCCGTCGTAGACAGCCGTCTCGCCGTGCACGGGCTGGACGGCCTGCATGTCGCCGATGCCTCGGTGATCCCGACGATCCCGACCTGCAACACCCACGCGCCCGCCACGATGATCGGCGAGCGCGCCGCCGATTTCCTGCTCGCGGCGGCAGCTTGAGGATGCCATGACCGACGGAACGCACACAGGGTACCCGCGATGACCCCAAGCCTCATCCTTGCTGCCGACACGCTGCTCACCATGGATGAAGATAACCACGTGCTGCCTGACGGCGCCGTGCTGGTCGAGGATGGTCGTATCGCCGCGGTCAGCGCACTCGCAGCATTGCGCGCTGCGTATCCGGCCGTGGCCGTGAAGAAGCTCGACAATGCGGTGCTTCTGCCCGGGCTGGTCAACGCGCATGCGCATTCCGGCTTTCTGCGCGGCACGGCGGAGCACCTGCCGGTCTGGGACTGGCTGACGCTCCATATCAATCCAATGCATCGCGTGCTGCAGCCGCACGAGGCCGAGGCGGCATCGTGGCTCTGCTACGCGGAATCCGTGCTCGGCGGCACGACCACCGTCGTCGACATGTGGCGGTTCATGGAAGGAAGCGCCAGGGCGGCCGAGGCGATCGGCAACCGCCTGGTCGCCGTGCCTTACGTCGGCGAGCATCCCGACTACAACTACTTCGACACGCTCGACATGAACGAGGCGATGATCGAGGGCTGGCATCGCAAGGCGGGCGGCCGCATCAATGTGTGGGTCGGGCTGGAGCATCTGTTTTATGCCGACGAAGCCGGCCAACGCCGGGCTATCGAACTCGCAAGGAAACACGACACCGGCTTCCACACCCATTGCAGCGAGGCCGAGATCGAGATCGCGGAATTTGAGCGGCGCTACGGCAAACGCCCGATGTTCGCGCTGGACGACCTTGGCTTCTTCGAAACGCCGCGCGCCATGATCGCCCACGCCGTCTGGCTCGATCGAGAAGAGATCGAGCTTATTTCCAAGCGCCGCGTTTCGGTGGCCCACAATCCTGTTTCCAACATGAAGCTGGCAAGCGGCATCGCGTTGGTGGCCGAGATGCTGAAGGCCGGCGTGCCTGTCGGGATCGGCACCGACGGCGAGAAGGAGAACAACAATTTCGACATGTTCGAAGAGATGAAGGTGACTTCGCTGCTGGGCAAGCTGAAGGACCTCGACGCCGCCGCCATGGATAGCTGGCAGGTGCTGCGGATGGCCACCATTCTCGGCGCCAGAGCGATCGGCCTCGACCACGAGATCGGCTCGATCGAAGTCGGCAAGCGCGCCGACATCATCGCGGTCCGCACCGATACGCCGCGCATGACGCCCGTCTTCCGCGACGGACCTTATTTCAACTTCCATCACAATCTTGTCCACGCTGTGCGCGGCAGCGACGTGTCTTTGACTATGGTCGATGGCGAAATCCTGGCCGAGGACGGCGCGTTGCGCACCGGCGAGCTGCGCGAGATCATCGCCGAAATCCATCGCGTCGCGCCTGGTCTGTTCGCCCGGCGCGCCGCTTTCCTTGCCGAGAATTCCGGCGGCAGCCTGCAATGGACCCAATAGGGCGGGCCTCGGTGATGAAGACGACGGACAGGGCGGCACTGGACGATTGGTACGCGGTGGAGACGGTCGCCGATCTAGATGGCGCGCCGAGCCGCACGCGGCTGCTCGGCCAGGACATCGAACTGGTCCGTGACATCACGGGTGCAATCACGGTTCGGGAGATACTGGACGACGGCAACCGCGGCCCCGCGCTGCCCGTCCGGCAGCGCTACGGCTGCGTCTGGACGACGCTGGGCCGGCCCGGGAAGGAAATCTTCGAGATCGCCGAGGCATCGGAGCCCGACCGCCGATACGTGCCCTGCGGCTGGGTGACGATGCGGGCTTCGGGTTTGCGCGTCGTAGAGAATTTCCTCGACATGGCGCATTTCCCCTTCGTGCATACCGACATTCTCGGTTCGGAGCCGCACACGGAAGTGCCGGCCTATCTGAGCGAGATACGTCGCGAGGTGGACGAGGTCTGGGCGACCAACTGCACGTTCTTCCAGCCGCGCATTGCCGCAACGGAAAGCTCCGGCGCGTTTGTGCATCTGACCTATCGTGTGCCGAGCCCATTCGTTGTGATGCTCTACCGTGTATGCCCCGGAGCGCCCGGTCGGCTCGATGCGATCGCGCTGTTCATCCAGCCCATCGAGGAAGACCTCTGCCGCGCCCAGCCGGTCATGTATCTTGTCGACTCCGCTTCGACGCAGACGGCGTTGCTCAACTTCGAACAGGTCATCTTCCTGCAAGACCGGATCATCGTGGAGAACCAGCGGCCGCTGCGCCTTCCGCTCGAGCCGCGGATGGAAATCCCGACACGCGCCGACGGTTCCTCCATTGCCTATCGCCGCTGGCTGAAGGAAAAAGGCATTCGTTTCGGCACGACCGCGGTAGCCACATGACCGGGCCGGATCTCCAGGTGCTTCGCCCGGCCTCCGTTGCCGAGGCGCTGTCGTTGGCAGGGGAGTGCGCATCGCAACTGGTCGCCGGAGGCACGGCGCTGCAACTCTGCTGGGCCAAGGGCCTGCCAAAGCCGCGGTGCCTCATCGACATCGGCCGTATCGCCGGCCTGAAGGGCATCCAACCGGCCGCCGATGGGTTTCGCATCGGCGCACTGACGACCCTGGGTGCCTTGGAGCGTGACCGGGCAATAGGCGAGAATTTGCCTCTGCTCGCCGCCGCCGTCCGCGCCACGGCGGGACCTGCCGTCCGCAATCTCGGAACTCTGGGCGGCAACGTCGCCGGGCGCATGGGTTGCCTTCTGCCGGCCCTGCTCGCGACCGACGCGCAGCTGGAGATCGTCTCACCGGCCGGGCACGCCGTCGTGTCGCTCGCGCAATGGCTGGCCGCCGCGCCGTCCGCGGGCCTCATCAAGGCGGTGATTGTTCGACCGCAACCAACTGCCGCTCGCTGGACCCATCGCAAAGTCGGCCTGCGCGCCGCCTTTACCCGAAGCGTGGCCGGTATCGCCGGGCTGATCGAAACGGCGCATGATCGCATCATCGTCGCGCGGCTCGCGGCCAGCGGCGGCGGGCAAGCGGCCCGTCTCGACCGCGCTGAAGCGCTGCTTGTCGGCCGGCACCTGCGGGAGATCGATTGGGCCGAGCTGCACGCCGCAATTCTCGAAGAGGCGCCGGCGATCGATGATGCATGGCGGTCCGACCGCTATCGGCGCAGTGTCGTGGCGAATGCGCTGGTCTTCGGGCTCGGCGGAAAGTTGTCCCAAGGAGCACATTCGCCGCGCCGGCGGACCGTACCGTCCGGAGACCCACCTGCCGAAATTCTCGTGTCCCGATCGGAGACCGGTGCACGCTGGTACCAGCGGCCGGACGGTGCGCCGAAAATCGCAGGCAGGCTCGAATACCTGACCGACCATCGCGAGCCCGGCATGCTGGTCGGGCGCATTCGGCGTGCCGGCGTTCCCCATGCAAGGATCGTTTCCATCGATACGAGCGCGGCCGAGGCGCTGCCCGGCGTCGCGGCGGTTGTAACGCACCGCGACATCGCCGGCAGCAATGCCTACGGCATTGTCGTGCAGGATCAGCCTGCACTGTGCTTCGACAAGGTGCGCTATATCGGCGACGCTGTTGCTGCCGTTGCCGCTGTTGACACGAAGACGGCCGAACGCGCGCTTGCTCTCATCAGGGTCGAATACGAGCCGCTGCCAATTGTGAGCGATCCCCAACAGGCACTCGCCGCTGGAGCCGAGCCGGTCCACGTCTCAGGCAATCTGCAGTGCAGCTTCGAGTTCATACGTGGCGATGCCGCCGCGGCTTTTGCCAAGGCGGCTCATATCGTCGAGGCTGTCTACGAAACGCCGAGCCAGATGCACGGCTTTATGGAGACGGAGGGCGGCTACGCTTTCGTAGGTACGGATGGCACCCTGAACGTCTTTGCCGGTGGGCAGCATGGCCGCCGCGACCGCATGCAGCTCTCGCGCATCCTCGGCATGCCGCAAGAGCAGATACGGGTGGTCACCAGCCCGACTGGCGGCGCTTTCGGCGGCAAGGACGAGCTGACCGTGCAGCCGGCCCTGGCCCTGCTGGCACTAAAGACCGGACGCGCCGTGCGGCTGCATCTCGGCCGGGCGGAATCCGTCATCGCGGGTACCAAGCGCAATGCGATGCGCATCCATATGCGCACCGCCTGCGACGCCGAGGGTCGGCTGCTCGCCCAGCAGGTGGATGTGATCGCGGATGCCGGCGCGTATGCGTCGCTCGGCCCGGGCGTTCTTGAGACAGCGCTCGAACACGCCTGCGGGCCATATGTCGTTGCCAACATCCTCAGCTCGGGCCGGCTCGCCTACACCAATAACGGCGTCTGCGGCGCGTTTCGTGGCTTCGGTGCCAACCAGATGGCCTTTGCGGTAGAGTGCCAGCTGGATCGGCTGGCCGAAGCCGCCGGCATCGAGATTATCGAGATACGGCGCCGCAATTTGCGCGAGCCTGGCACGCGAGGCCATCTCGGCCAGCAGGTCGCGCCGTCCGAACGTCTGGCCGAGATGCTGCAAGCCGCCGCTGCTGACCCGATCTGGGCCAAGGCGCGCGGCCCGTCGTTCGACGGCTATGAGACGATCGGCGTCGGCATGGCGATGAACTATCAAGGCAACGGACTCGGCACGCTGCCGCCGGACCCGGCCGGAGGCGCGTTGCGCCTGGCTCCGGATGGCATGATCGAAGCTCTCTACGGCCTGGACGAGATGGGACAGGGCCTGCTCACCTCGGTGAAGGCCGCGGTCGCCGGAGCGCTCGGCTGCGGCCGCGACGATGTCCGGCCGGTCACCGGCGATACGGCGGCGACGCCCGAATCCGGTTCCTCTACCGCCTCGCGCGGCACTCACGTGGCCTGGCGGGTCGCGGCAGTCGCCGCACCACCTTTTACGCGCGACCTGCTGGCCGCAGCGGGCCAGTTGCTTTGCCGCGAAGCCGGGACGCTGGCGCTGGCGCCCGGCGGCATCGTCGAGCGACATTCCAACAGCGGCTCACGGCTCATGAGTTTCGCCGAGCTTGCCAAGGCGTTGCCTCCGGACCGGCTGCCAGCTGCTGCCGTCAGCTTTGAGTTTCCGAAATCGGACTATCTGGAAGGCAATGCACGTCTGATCTTCGCCTTCGGCGCGACACTGGCGCGCGTTGCCGTGAGCCGCATCACTGGGCAGGTACGCGTGCTCGAGCTCCATCAGCACACCGCGGCCGGACCGATGCTCGATGCTGCCGCCTATCTTGGCCAGATCGAAGGCGGCGGCGTCCAGGGGCTGGGCTTCACCCTCACTGAGGACGCGGCGATGCGGGATGGCCGGTATCTTGCCGGCAACCTCGATTTCTACATGCTGCCAGGCATTGCCGACACGCCGGAAAGCCTCGCGACCTTCGCGTTGGAGGATCTGGACGAGAACGACCCGTTCGGTCCGCGCGGAGTTGGTGAGCTTGGCATTGGCGCCGTGACGCCAGCCATCGTCAACGCGATTGCGGATGCCACAGGAGCTTGGCCCGAGCGCATCCCGGTCGATCCTGAATGGGTACTCGACGCCCTGCAGAGGAGTGCAGCGTGAGTGCCGAGATCGAGATTACCTTTAACCTCAACGGCTGCCGCCGGGCGCTGGCCAT
Source organism: Mesorhizobium sp. WSM4828 (assembly GCF_055811175.1). Classification (NCBI taxonomy): domain Bacteria; kingdom Pseudomonadati; phylum Pseudomonadota; class Alphaproteobacteria; order Hyphomicrobiales; family Phyllobacteriaceae; genus Mesorhizobium; species Mesorhizobium sp. WSM4828. Next base: position 473,363 of record NZ_JBVVQK010000001.1, read on the forward strand.
GCCTGCCGAGTTACGCCTGATCGACCTGCTACGCGACCATTTCGGCATGACTGCCGCCAAGATGGCTTGCGGCATCGGCCGCTGCGGCGCTTGTTCCGTGCTGATGGATGATCGCGCGGTCAATGGCTGTCTGGTCATGTCGTGGCAGCTCGACGGGGCCACCATCATCACCCCGGAAGGTTTCGACGTCGTTGCCGAAGCCGTTGTCCTGCGCCGAGGCTCTGGCGGCCGAAAACGCCTTCCAGTGCGGCTACTGCGCACCCGGCATCACTGTTGCGCTGACCGCTCTGCTGCTGGAGAATCCGGCTCCAGACGTGTCTCAGATCCGCGCTGCGCTCGAAGGCAATATCTGCCGCTGTACCGGCTATCATTCCATCATCCGCGGTGCTCTCGCCGCGGTCGAGGCGCTCGCTTGCGGGATACGGACATGACGATCATCATCCGAAATGATGAAGCCAGACATGCAGGCGTCAAGGCGTTCCTGGCCAAACCCAGAATGCGGCACCTGATCGGCGGCGGCTGGTGCGACGCCAGCGATGGCGCAACCTTGCCCGCGACCGATCCTGCGAATGGCGACACGCTCGCGCTGCTGGCGCAAGGCACAGCCGATGACGCCGGGCGCGCCGTTGCTGCGGCGCGTGCTGCTTTCGAAGGCGAGAGCTGGCGCGACATGACACCGTCGGCACGCGGCAAGCTGCTATGGCGCATCGCCGACCTGATTGAGCGCCATGCCGATGAGCTTGGAGAGCTCGAGACGCTTGACCAGGGAAAGCCGTTGAAGACCTCGCGCTTCGCCGAGATTCCCGCCTCGGCCGAGCAGTTCCGCTATTTTGCCGGTTTTGCCACGAAAATCCTCGGCACGACCATCCCCACCTCCATCAGCTACCAACCGGCGGGCAGCAAGATTTTCGCCTATACGGTGCGCGAGCCGATCGGTGTCGTGGCAGCCATAACGCCATGGAATTCGCCGCTGCTCATGGCCTCGATGAAGCTCGCCCCGGCACTTGCCGCAGGCTGTACGATCGTGCTCAAGCCGGCTGAGGAAACGTCGCTCACCGCGCTCAGGCTCGGCGAACTGATGATCGAAGCCGGCTTGCCGGACGGCGTCGTCAATATCGTGACCGGTCTCGGTGAAACTGTGGGCGCAGCATTGGCTGCAGATTCCGATGTCGATAAGGTCGCCTTCACCGGCTCGACGGAAGTCGGAAAGATGATCGTCTCCGCAGCGCGCGGCAATCTGAAGAAGCTGACGCTCGAACTGGGCGGCAAGTCGCCGGCCATCATCATGCCCGATGCGGACATGGGGCTCGCAATCCCCGGAGTGGCCCGGGGGATCTTCGCCAATGCCGGCCAGGTCTGCGTCGCCGGCTCGCGTGTCTATGCGCATCGCTCGATCTACGACCGTCTGGTGGAGGGTCTGGCGGAAGAGGCGCGAAAGCTGCGTCTCGGACACGGGCTTGACCCGAACACCGACCTTGGTCCGCTGGTCAACGGAACCCAGGCTGCGCGCGTCGCCTCCTATGTCGGCGATGGTGCTTCCAGCGGCGCCGAGATCATCACCGGTGGCCGGCGCTTCGACAACTTCTTCGAGCCGACCGTGGTCACCGGCGTCCGCCCGGACATGCGCATGATGCGCGAGGAAATCTTCGGCCCGGTGGTTGCCGTGACACCGTTCGACGATGTCGCGGAGGCGGTAAGCCATGCGAACGACTCGCCCTACGGCCTCGCCGCAAGCGTCTGGACCCGCGACCTTTCCACTGCGCATCGCCTTGCCGCACGTGTCCGGTCGGGCACCGTCTGGATCAATTGCCATTCCTACTTCTCGCCGGAATTGCCGAAGGGCGGCCACAAGCAATCCGGTTGGGGCTATGAGAACGGCGCACCGGGCCTGGAGAACTATCTCGAGACGAAAACGGTCTGCGCGGTGATCTAGCCGCGCCTTCGCCGCGATGTTCGCGGATCGGCGGCTGACAGCCTTTCCATCCGCGCACAAGGATTGATCGAAAATTGCCAGGACCCTCCTAAGGACCAGTTCCTTGACGGCGCTGGTCCACATCGACGTTGCGCTTGACTCGTCCATATTATTCATAATAAATCATACATATTGCTTCGAAAAAAGACGGCAGGTCTGGGAGGACCAATGAAAATCACGGCCATCAAGGCGCGCGTCTGCAATGCGGAAATGCGCAACTGGGTTTTCGTTCGCGTCGAAACCGACGAGCCCGGCTTGTTTGGCTGGGGTGAGGCTACGCTGGAATGGAAGACCCGAGCCGTCGTTGGGGCGCTTCAGGACCTTGAGGCCCTGCTCATCGGGCAAGATCCGCGCAATGTGGAGCAGTGCTACCAGATACTTACGCGCCACGGCTTTTGGCGCCTCGGCGTCGAGGGAATGTCCGCCGTCAGCGGCATCGAGATCGCGCTCTGGGACATCCTGGGCAAGTCATTGGGCGTCCCCGTCTGGCGCCTTTTGGGCGGTCGGGTCCGCGACTATCTGCGCACCTATACGCATCTCGGCCTCGGGGACATGAAGGCGGTCTATGAGACCGGATCCGCGGATGCCATCGTGGAACGCGGACGCATCGTGACGCAAGCAGGCTACGACGCGGTCAAGGTCGTCTGCATTCCCTACACCCACTACGTATCGCCCGCCAAGGCAGTCGACTCCGTTGCCAATATGGTTGGCTCGCTTCGCGAGGCGGTGGGCCCGGATATCGACATCATGGTCGATTTCCACGGACGCCCTGCATCGGTTAACGCTGCGATGGATTACCTCAAGGCAATCGAACCGGCCCGCATCATGTTCGCGGAAGAGCCCGTTCCACCCGAAGATGTTGCCGGACTGGCGCATATCACGGCGCGATCGGCCGTGCCGATCGCGTCCGGCGAACGGCTGATCGGGCGCCGCGAATTTACGCACTCGATCGCAGCCCGCGCCTTCAACATTGCCCAGCCTGATATTTGCCACACTGGCGGTCTGCTCGAGACAAAGAAGATCGCGGCCATGGCGGAAACCGCAGGCATCGGCCTTGCGCCGCACAACCCGCTCGGTCCGATCGCCGGTGTGGCTGCTCTTCATTTTGGCATATCGACGCCAAACGTTGTCATTCAGGAGGAGATGTCCGGTGCCGTCGCCTGGTACGACGACGTCGTCACCTGGCCAATTCAGCGTAACCCAGGCCGCTGGGATCTGCCCGAACTGCCGGGCCTTGGCGTCACCGTCAATGAGGACGTGATCGCGCGCCACCCCTTCAAGCAGGAAGTGCTGCATGCCCGCAACGCCGTCATGCCGGACGGCACCGTGGTGGACTGGTGAATGCAATGGCAGGTCGGCTGCAAGGAAAGATCGCAATCATCACGGGCGCCGGCCAAGGCATCGGTGCCGCCACCGCCCGCGCCTTTGCAACACATGGGGCAAAGACCGTCATTGCTGAACTGAATGCGGCAAGCGGGAAAGCGGTCGCCGACGAATTGCGTGCCCAGGGCGCGGACGCCCTGTTCATCGAGACGGACGTCACCGACGCATCCGCGGTCGCGGACATGGTCTCCCGGACGATCACGGCCTATGGCGGCGTCGACATTCTGGTCAACAATGCCGGCGCCAACGTCTTTTACGAACCGCTGGCGATGCCGGATGAGGAATGGGAGCGCTGCCTCAAGCTCGACCTCCAGGCCGCGTGGTTCTGCGCCAAGGCGGTTTTGCCGACGATGCTGGCGAACGGCTCAGGCTCTATCGTCAACATAGCGAGCTGTCACGCGTTCCAGATCATTCCCCATACATTTCCATACCCGGTCGCCAAGCATGCGCTTCTGGGCCTGACCCGTTCGCTCGCCATCGAATATGCCGCGCGTGGCATCCGGGTGAACGCGATAGCACCCGGCTATATCGAGACGCCGATCGCGGAAGCCTACTGGAACACATTCCCGAACCCCGCCGAGGAGAAGCGGCGAGCCTACGACCTCCATCCGCCTAAGCGTATTGGCCGGCCGGACGAGGTTGCAATGACGGCGGTTTTCCTCGCCTCGGACGAAGCGCCGTTCATAAATGCCGAGACGATCACCATCGATGGTGGGCGCTCGGTTCTCTACCACGACTAGCAACCACCATTGAGCTCAGGGAGGATCTTCATGAAAACCACAACAAAGGCTTTGGCGACATTTGCGGTACTGGCTGCCGGACTGATGAGTGGCGCAGCAAGCGCAGACGACATCAAGATCGGCTACATCAACAAGATGGGAGACCACCCATGGTTCGTCGCCGAAGTCGGAGGCGCCAAGAAAGCGGCTGAGGCGGCAGGGGCTGCATTCGTGTCACAGGACGTTCAGTTTGACGCCAATTTGACGATCACGACCTTCGATACGATGGTCGGCGATGGCGTGAAAGGCATCGCCATCGTTGTCCCCGACAAGGCGCTGGGACCGGTCATCGCGGAGAAAGCAAGGGCCGCAAAAATTCCCTTGGTGGCGGTGGACGACGATATCTACTACCAGGATGGCACCCAGGTCCCCTATGTCGGCATGAATGCCTACAACATCGGTGCGCGGGTGGGCGAAGAGCTTGCCAAGCTCTACAAGGCTGAAGACTGGGCCGGCAAAGAGGTGCGCATCGCCTCGATCGAGGACCGCAAGGCCGATACCTGCATGCAGCGCAACAAGGGCGCGGAAGAAGCGTTCCTGAAGGCGGTGCCCGATTTCAAGCCGGGCAACATCGTTCGCGTCCCCTACGACAATACGATGGTCAACGCCATCGATGTGATGACCACCACATTGACGGCCAATCCCAGCGTCACGAACTGGATATTCTATTCATGCAACGATGATGGCGTGCTGGGTGGTGCGCGAGCACTGGAGAATGCCGGCTATTCCGCAGACCAGGGCATGGGGATCGGCATCGACGGGAGCCGCGCCTGCGACGCCTTCGGATCGGGAAAGCCATCGGCGTTCCGTGGTACGATGTGGCTCAATTCGGAAAATCATGGCGCGCTGGCGGTGAAGATTCTCTTGGCATCCATCAAGGACGGAACGAAGCTTCCCGTTCAGTCCTTCACTGACCCGGAATACATCACCGCCGACAATTTTGCGTCGGACTACAAAGCCAAGCTCTGCCACTGAACCAGATATGCGTCATGCGCAGCAGGGCGCATGACGCTCTTTGGGCCGGCAGTTCGTCGGCAGGCACACGGGATCGATCCTCGGGAGGGAGCTTTTGATGCAATCGGATTTCTTCTCGCTCGATAGGATTTCGAAGCGCTTCGGCGTCGTGCAGGCGCTCGACAATGTCTCGATTACCTTTCGGCCAGGAGAGGTGCTTGCCCTGGTTGGCGAGAATGGCGCCGGCAAATCGACAATGATGCGAATTCTCGAGGGCGTGTTCGCACCGGACACCGGCACCGTGCTGCATGGCGCCACGCCGATCGTTTTCGGCGAACCGCGCGACAGCCACAGAGCCGGAATACGCGTCATCCATCAGGAGCCGGAGATCGTTCCGAACCTGACCGTGGCCGAGAACATTTTCGTCGGCGAACTGCCGCGGCTGGCAGGCGTCCTGCTCGACTGGCACAGGCTCGAGGAGCAGACCGATCGGGTGCTTGCGACCTTCGGCATGCAGCAGGATATGCGGCCGCGTCAACTCTGCAGCACACTCGGTCCGGCACAGCGCCAGATGATCGAAATCATGCGCGCCATACGTGCCGGCGGCCGGCTGATCGCATTTGATGAGCCAACCTCGTCGCTGACCGACGACGAAGCGCGCCGTCTGTTTTCAGTAATTCGCCGGCTGCGCGAAGAGGGCACTTCGATCGTCTACATCTCTCACAGGCTGAACGAGGTCATCGACCTTGCGGATCGCATTGTCGTTTTGCGGGACGGCCGGCTGGTCGATGATTCCCCCGCGGCCGGTGCCAGCGAGCAGACCATAGCCAAGCTCATGGTCGGCCGCGACATTGCCGATCTGTTTACGCGCGAGACGTGGCAATCGGGGCAACCGTTGCTGGAGGTGACGGGCCTGACCACTGACCACGTCACCGATGTGAGCCTCAAGGTCCGCCATGGCGAGGTCCTCGGCATTGCCGGCCTTATGGGTGCGGGTCGATCCGAGTTGGCAAAGGCGATTGTCGGCTATGACAGGCGTCTCGACGGAAGCATAACGATGAATGGGGTGCCCGTTGGCCCTAACAGTCCGCATGCAGCGATCGTGGCGGGCATCGGCTTTGCCCCGGAAGACCGCAAGCACGAGGCGCTGCTGTTGTTCCGAAGCATTCTTGATAACGCCTCGCTTTGCGTGCCCGACAGAACGTCGACCTTCGGCTTCTTCAACCGGCGCAAGGCACTGGAGATCGTCTCACCACTTGCAGCAAAGATGTCGATCAAGGCGCCCGACCTCGACGAACAGGTTTCCAAACTGTCGGGTGGCAATCAACAGAAGGTCGTTCTCGCGCGCTGGCTTGCGCGGCAGCCGATGCTTCTCATCCTCGACGAGCCGACCCGCGGCATCGACATCGGCGCCAAGGCGGAAATCTATCGCCTGATCGATGAACTCGCCGCCAGCGGCATCGGCATAATCCTGATTTCCTCGGAAATGCCGGAACTGATCGGGCTCGCCGACAGGGTGCTTGTCATGGCTGGAGGTCGGATCACGGCCGAACTTTCCCGCCCTGACATCGACGAGACCACGATCCTGAAATACGCCATGCCGCAATCTGTAGCATCGCTCGGAGGACAAATTCAGTGAACAGCCTTGAGCTCAGGACAGCAACAACACAAACCGGAAAAAGGCGCGCTTCGTTGCGCATCGCAGAGCGCATCGGCATTCACAACATAAGTCTTCTTGTTGCTCTCGTCATTCTCGTGCTCATTTTCGGCACTCTGAGAGGCGACGTGTTCTTCTCGAGCCGAAACCTGCTGAACATCGGTCTGGGCATCACCATCCTGGGCGTCCTGGCGATGAGCCAGACCGTGGTCATCGTCGCCGGCGGGCTTGATATTGCTGTCGGCGCAATTGTCGGTCTGACCACGGTATCGACGGCAATGGCCATCCAGGCCACCGGATCACCCACCGCGGGCATTCTTGCCGGCCTGGTCCTGGGCGGTCTTGCCGGCCTCGTGAACGGCATCATCATCACCTATGGGCGGGTCAACGCTGTCATCGCGACTCTCGGTACGATGGCGATCTTCCGCGGCATCGCTTTCATCATGTCCGATGGGCAATCGATCGCGATTTTCAGCGAGACTTTCCGCTTCATCGGGATCGGACGAATCCTCGGCCTGCCTCTGCTGATCTGGATTCTTTTGCTGACCGCCATCGTGTTCCATCTCTTTCTTGCCCGCTCGATCGTTGGCCGCAACATCTATGCCCTGGGCGGCAATCCCGTTGTCGCACGCTTCTCCGGCATCAACATCAACCGCTACCGCGTCGGCATCTACATCATGAGTGGAGTGGCGGCCGGATTGGCCGGGATTCTGTTGGCTGCCCGTACCGGCTCCGGGCAGCCCGTATCCGGATCCCAAGGCCTGGAACTCGAGGCCATCACAGCGGCCGTTCTGGGTGGCTGCGCCTTGCAGGGCGGCAAGGGCACGATCGTCGGCGCACTGCTGGGCGTCGCCATCATTGGCGTCCTCAACAACGGAATGATACTGACCTCCGTGCCAACCTTCTATCAGCTGCTTGCCAAGGGCTCGCTGCTGATACTTGCTGTGGTAATTGCCGAGTACCACTTGAACAGGACATGACGATGGACGCGGCGATCGTTTCGACTGGCCAAGGCAAGCAGGACATTCCTGCCGCAGATGGCACCACGTCATCGCTCAAGGACCGCATCGCACGCGATCTCGGACAGCGCATCCTCGCCGGCTCCTACGCCCAGCACTCCGTCCTGCCGACGGAAGCCGAACTTTGCGTTATCTACGGGGCGAGCCGCACCGCGCTTCGCGATGCTCTTCTGACGCTTTCGGCGAAAGGATTGATCGAGGCACGCAAGCGGGCCGGGACGCGTGTGCGCGTGTCGAGCGAATGGAACAGGCTGGATGCACAGGTTCTGGAATGGATGCGCGATATCGAGCCTGACCTCGATTTCGTCCGTGGATTGATCGAGGCGCGGCTGGTCATTGAACCCGCTGCCGCCCAACTTGCGGCCAAGATGGCGACGTCAGGCGATCTCGCAGTCATCGAAGCGGCGTATGAAGCCATGCGCATTGCTCCGCAGGACGATCTCGCTGCGTGTCTCGATGCCGATGTCAGGTTTCATACCGCCATCCTTCGTGCCAGCCGCAACCCGGTATTCGCCAATCTCGGCAATATGCTTGCGGCCGCCCTCAGCTTCTCCTTCCGCCTGACCACATCGGCCACCGCTAATTACCAGCAGACGCTGAGCGCGCATGGCGACGTGCTGGAGGCAATCAGGATGCGCAGGGCCGACGACGCTCACGATCAGATGAAGGCGCTCATCGGCATCGCGTCGAACGACCTTCTTGCAGTGGCTCGCAAAGGCCGCCATCAACAGCCGATCGCCGCTGCCAAGGCCGACACCGTCTGAACTGATGGCCCCGACGATCAAGATCAGAAGCGGAGACCTGTCCGCTGAAATCGTCCCGTCGCTTGGGGCAGGTCTTGCGAGACTGGACTATGGGCGCGTGCCGCTCTTCCGGCCGTGGCCGGATGGCGGGAGCAGCAACCCGTTCGACCTTGCCTGCAACCTGCTTTTGCCGTGGTCAAATCGCATCTCGGGCGCCGGGTTCACATTCGACTCCAAATTCCACGAACTGCCTGCCAATGTTGCAGGCGAGCCATTTCCCATTCACGGCAATGGATTTTCGAGCGAGTGGGACGTCGACAGCGTAGCGCAGGACAACGCAAAGCTGTCCCTCATCAGCAATGGACCCGGCCCATACCGATATCGCGCCGAGGTGCGCTACACGCTGACCGGACAGGGGCTCGAGCTGAAGCTTCGCGTCGTCAATCGGGCATCGATCAGGTTGCCGTTCGGGCTTGGCATCCATCCATGGTTCCCGAGAACGGCACGGACCGCGCTTCATGCGCCGGCCTCGCAGGTTTGTCTCGAACTGCCCAACCATCTCCCCGAACGGTTTGTGGATATCAAAACCCGTCCCCATTGGGATTTCGGCGCCCCGGCCGTATTGCCGAGTGGATGGATAAACAATCTGTTTGCTGGTTGGAACGGCGTCGCCACCATATCGTGGCCGGAGCATAGTTGCAGCCTGCGGATTGAAGCTTCATCGCCCTTGAATTTCTACCTGGTCTATTCGCCATCGGACGAGAGCGACTTCTTCTGTTTTGAACCGGTCAGTCATGCTGTCGATGCTCACAATCGTGGTTCGATCGACAAATGGAATGGACTGTCGGTGCTTGGGCCCGGCGAGGCCCTGGCAGCCCGTTGCAGCTTCGCCGTCAGTTAGGCGGATCTCTGCGGCGCCATCGAATTGGCGGACCTTTTGTCCAAACGGAGCTTGGGAAGAGGGAACTCCGGCGACCGGGAACCCGTGAGCCCGTTCGACGTTTGCCGGATGTCGCGGCGCAGTTCGTCTGCTTGACGGCCCCCAAAAATGTGCTTGGCAGGATTGGATCAATGACGGATGTTGAACCAAAAGAATTCGTGCTCGCAGGCATCGTCATGAGGCGACTGGTCTCCGGCGAACAGACGGGAGGCTTGTTGAGTCTCTTCGAAAACAGAAGCGACGGGCACACGAAAACGCCAATCCATGTTCATGCGAATGACGACGAGACGGTCTACGTCATCGAAGGGCAGTTGACCGCAATTGTGGACGGTGTGGTCCGAACGCTCTCGCCCGGCGAGAGCATGTTTTTGAAGCGTGGCATCCCGCACCAGCTTATGAATCCCGGCAATCAGCTCGTTCGCTATATCCTGATAGACACGCCAAGTGTGTTTGAGCAGTTTCTCGCCGAAGGTGGCCATGAACTCGGCAAGGGAGAGGTGGTCGAGCCGCCGACGCCTGCCGATATCGAGCGGCTCAAAGCAGCCGCGCCGAAGTATGGGATTACGCTTCTGCAAGACTGGCCGGCAAGAGAGTAGAAGGCTTCGTGATGGCGGCTTGGATCGCCGCTAAAGCCGGCCCTTGCCCGAGGAACCGGTATTGGCTAGCCGACGGCAATCCAATCCAAGAGGCTGCGGGCAAAACTTCGCGGCGCGATGAGTTCGCAAGCGGTCTCACCGGTGCGCAGGAAGAGCACGGGCACGTGGTGGAAGGATGTTTGCACGGCGCGGCCCGGAGCGGCGGTCGGCGCGTGCCAGTCGACGGCAATGCAGCCGGACAGAAGCCTTGCGATACCAGGGCCGGCCATTTTCAAACGAGCACGGCCTTCCCCAAGGGGAACGGAACAGCCGAGATCGGGGTCGACGACGAGGGCTGGCACTTCTGTGCCTTCGTCGAGAGCCAGCCAAAGGCGGCGAGGTGCAACGCGGATTATTAGAAGCCCCTTGTGGCGAACCGTCTCTCCGACCGAAGCGGGAAGTTTCTTGCCGAGCGACGCCGAGACGCTCTTTTCGAATTGTCTCAGTGTCCCGTCCCAGCCCTCGACCTGGATAAGCGGACAATCTGCCACGGACAGGCTGAAATCCCGAGAAGAGGTCAAGCTAGCCATGCAGCCGTTCTCCCTGCGGATCGACGAATACCGGCGAGACAATGCGGGCGCGAACCGTTTCGGCCTTCATCGGATAGACCGCCACGACCTCGCTTCCTTCTGACGCAACATCCCCGGCAAGGAGTGCCAGACCGACATAATGGCCGCGTTCGGGGCTGAAAGTGACGGAGGTGACGCGACCGCGCCCATGGCCATAGGGTTTCTCATCCGGCAGGAACAGGATGGCGCCGCCGCGCAGGCGTTTTCCGTCCTCGATGCATTCCAGTCCGATCAGGCGCTGCCGGTTGGGCGCCTGGAGGGCAGGGCGCCGTCGCAGGATGTCGCCGACGAAGCCGCTGCGCTTGCCGGCCATGCGGCCGAGGCCGAGATCGTCGAGCGTCGTGCGCCCATCGATCTCCGGTCCGGCGACATGGCCCTTTTCGACGCGTAGCGCGCCAAGCGCCTCAACGCCGTAAGGCTTCAGGTCGAAGGGTCTGCCGGCTTCGAGCAAGCGGCTCCAGAGCTGTTCACCCGCAGTGGCGCCGACATAGACTTCGTAAGCACGCTCGCCGGAATAACTGAGACGCAGGATGCGGAGCCCACGGCCCTCCCACTCGCTTTCGAGTAGCCCCATATGCGGAAGCGCCGCGTCGGAGACGTCGAGACCAGGAAAAGCAGCGCTGAGGATTGCGCGGCTGGCTGGCCCGGCAACCGACATTGCCGCCCATTCATCGCTGACCGAGGTGACGGCCACACGCAAATCCGGCCAGGCCGTGTCGAGCAGGAATTCGAGACGCGACAGCACGTCGGCAGCCTTGGCCGTCGAAGTGGTCATGAAGAACCGGTTTTCCGCCAGCCGCGTCGTGGTGCCGTCGTCGAAGACGATGCCGTCGTCACGCAGCATGACGCCGTAGCGGGCGCGGCCTACCGCCAGTTTGGCAAAGCCGTTGGCGTAGACGCGGTCGAGGAAGATTGCCGCATCCGGGCCCTGGACATCAATCTTGCCAAGGGTGGAAATGTCCATAAGGCCCGCCGCCTGACGTACGGTACGCATTTCGGCGACATAGGCCTCGTTCACGTCGCGCCCCGACTGCCGGTAGAAATAGGGCCGCATCCAGAGCCCGACCTCGAGCATCTCGGCGCCGTTCGCCATGTGCCAGTCGTGCATCGGCGTGCGGCGGATCGGCTTGAAATGATGGCCGATGGCGCGCCCGGCAAGCGCCCCGATGGCAACCGGCGTATAAGGCGGGCGGAAGGTCGTGGTGCCGGTCTCGGGGATCGTTGCGTTGCGCAGCGCTGCCATGGCGGCAAGTGCGGGAAAATTGCTGGTCTTGCCCTGGTCGGTGCCCATGCCGAGCGTGGTGTAGCGTTTCAGGTGCTCGACCGATTCATAGCCCTCGCGATGGGCGAGCTCGATGTCTTTTGTCGTCACATCCATCTGGAAATCGACAAAGGCTTTTCCGCGTCCAGCGGGCAGGACCTCGTAATGCGGGGCCGCGGCGGTCTCGCCGAGATCTAGTTTCGATGGAGTGGGCGCCGGCGCCGACTTGCCGCAGGAGACTGCCGCGTCGATGCCAGCACGATGACCGTCCTCGATGGCTTCGGCAGTTGCATAGGCCCCCAGCATTGCGCCGGCGCCGAACCGGCCGGCCGGAAAAGCGCCCGGCACGAAGCCGCCGATGTCGTCGCGATAGACAGGTTTGACACCGAGGTGTGAGGTGAGATGCACGGTTGGCGACCAGCCGCCGGAGATGCAGACCAGGTCGCAGGCGGCCGAGGACTGGCCCTCCGGCCCGTTGAGCGTTACGTGCCTGACGGCATGGCCGCCGTGCAGGTCGACGATGCGCGTTGCGGCCCGCACCACCACGCCGAGCCGTGCGGCTTCTGCGGCAAGTGCTGCGGGCGGGACGGGGCGCAGATCGGCAACCGTCACCTCCGCGCCGGCTGCGGCATAGTCGAAGGCGGTGCGCCAGGCACCGTCATTGGTGGTGGCGACAATGATTTTCTTGCCCGGCAGGACGGCGAAACGGTTGAGGTAGGTCCGGGCGGCCGAGGCAAGCATGACGCCGGGCCGGTCATTGTTCGAGAACACCATCGGCCGCTCGATGGCGCCGGTGGCAAAAACGATCGAGCGGGCGCGCAGCATGGTGACCGTTTGCCGTGTCTGGCCATTCGGCTGCGGATCGGTTGGATCGCGCTGTTCGACCAGTCCAAGGACATTGCCGTCATAGCTGCCGAAAGCGGTCGTCCGCTTCATCAGCGCGACGGTTTCGAAGCCCTCCAACTCGGCCTCGGCCTGCCTCAGCCATGCGGCCGCTGCGCTGTCGGACGGTTCCGCCAGAAGCTGGCCGCCAAGCAGGAAATCCTGCTCGATCAGCGCGACCCGCGCGCCGGCCGCGGCGGCTGCCCGCGCCGCCGACAGTCCCACCGGGCCGCCGCCGACGATGGCGACATCGGCGAAGGCATGACGGACCTCGTAGTGGTCGGGATCCGGGCCGGTGCCGGCCCTGCCCAGACCGGCCGCCTTGCGGATAAAGTGCTCGTAGAACATCCAGGCGCGGCGCGTCGGGCCCATGAAGGTCTTGTAGTAGAAGCCGGCGGACAGAAACGGTGCCAACAGCCCGTTGACGCTTTGCACGTCGAAGGCAAGCGACGGCCAGCGGTTCTGACTCTCCGCGACCATCCCGTCGGCGAGTTCCAGCGTCGTCGCCGGCAGGTTCGGCTCGCGCCTGCCGGCGCTCCCGAGCGTAACCAGCGCATTCGGCTCTTCGGGCCCGGCGGAAAAAATGCCGCGCGGGCGATGATATTTGAAGCTGCGACCGACCAGCGTGACGCCATTGGCGAGCAGCGCGGAGGCAAGCGTGTCGCCGCGATATCCAGCCAGCTTGCGGCCGTCGAAGGTAAACTCGACCGGCTGCTCGCGGACGATGCGGCCACCCACCGACAGCCGTTTGCGGTTCGCACTCATGCCGGTGATTTCCTGAGAGTTGATCTCCTGGCCGGCAATTTTCTGGCGAAGTCGACGGCTGCGATGACGTGGTTGCGTGTGTCGCGTTCGACCACCAGCCATTGCCGGCAACCGGTCACGTGCTGCCAGTATTCACGGTGCGGGCCGGCCGGGTTTTTCCTGACATAGACATAACGGTACCAGGCCTCCGGATCGGGGTCGGCATGGGCCGGACGCGTGACCGAGGCATCGCCGCCATAGCGGAACTCGTCATGGTCGCGCGGGCCGCAGCAGGGGCATTCGATAAGCAGCATTTTGTTTCCGCCTCCTATTGCAGCCAGGCCGAAGGGCCGACGCCGGCTTCGTCGAGCGTGTGGCCGGTGCGGAAACGATCGAGCCCGTAGACCGCGATCAAGGGATGCGGCTTGCCGGTGGCGATCGTATGGGCGAAGCACCAGCCGGAAGCCGGCGTCGCCTTGAAGCCGCCATAGCACCAGCCGCCGTTGAGATAGAGGCCGTCGATCGGCGTCGGGCAGATGATCGGGCTGGCATCGGGGGTCATGTCCATGACGCCGCCCCAGTGGCGCAGCAGGCGGACGCGCGAAATGCACGGCATCAGCGCAATGGCCGCCTCCGCCACTTCGCGCACGACGCCGAGATTGCCGCGCTGGGCGTATGAATTGTAGCCGTCGAGATTGCCGCCGAAGACCAACCCCCCCTTGTCGGACTGGCTGACGTAGAAATGGTCGGCGCCATAGGCGACGACGTGATCTACCAGCGGCTTCAGCGGCTCGGTTACGAAAGCTTGCAGAACATGGCTTTCGATCGGCAGTTCAAGCCCGGCCCTGGCGCCGAGCACGGACGTATGACCGGCAACAGCGAGGCCGATCTTGCCGGCGCCGATCCGGCCTTTCGTCGTTTCGACGCCGACGATGCTGTCGCCGTCGCGGACGAAGCCTGTCACCTCGCAGTTCTGGATGATGTCGACGCCATGGCCGTCGGCGGCGCGCGCATACCCCCACGCCACGGCGTCGTGACGCGCCGTGCCGGCGCGGCCCTGAAAGATGGCGCCATGGATAGGAAAGCGGGCGGTGTCGGAAAAATCGAGATAGGGCACCAGCCTGCGCACTTCTTCCCGGTCGAGGATATCGGCATCGATGCCGTTCAGCCGCATGACATTGGCCCGGTGGCTGAAGCTGTCGAGCTGATCGGCCGAATGCGCTGTGACGAGCTGGCCGCGCTGGGAAAACATGACGTTGAAGTTCAGCGCCCGCGACATGCCCTCCCAGAGCTTCATCGAGAATTCGTAGAACTGGGTGTTGCCGTCGAGCAGGTAGTTGGAGCGGATGACGGTGGTGTTGCGGCCGACATTGCCGCCGCCGACATAACCCTTTTCGAGCACCGCGACGTTGCGGATACCGTGGTTCTCGGCAAGGTAGAAGGCGGTGGCGAGGCCGTGTCCACCGCCGCCGATGACGATCACGTCATAGGACGGTTTTGGTTCCGCCGCACGCCAGGCGCGCTGCCAGTTCTTCTGGCCGGACAGCGCGTTGCGTAAAATCGAAAATGCCGAATAGCGCGCCATGCGTGCGGGCCTATCGAACGATCGGGCGGGCCGGCGTACAGGTGAGCACTTCGGCACCCGCATCGGTCAACAGCACCGTGTTCGAGACGAAGTCATTGCCGCGGCCCGTTCCCATCAGCCACGACAGGATGTGGAAGCTCATCCCGGTCTCGATCTCGAGGTCGGAATCGTGCCTCAAGCCGGTCACCGAATTGCCGCCGGTCCATGACGGCGGCTGGCCGGCGCCGACGAGATAACCGCAGTGATGGCGGCGATAGTGGGAAAGACCGGCCTCGTCGGCGACGGCCTGCCAGGCGGCGTAGACATCGCGCGCCTTGGCGCCCGGCCGCAGCGCCTCAACGACCGCGTGGAACGCCTTGGCGGTCACCTCCGCCATTGCGGCGTCTTCGTCGCTGATGTGGCCGATGCGAACAAGCCGGCCGAGCGGCGCGTGGTAGCGCGAGATGCACCCGGACAGTTCGACAAAGACCGGCTCGCCGTTGCGGTAGATCCCGTCGCCCCAGGTCGTGTGCTCTTCACCCAGGCGCGCGGCCGGGCGGATGAACGGTCCGAAGCCCGGCGCATGACCGCCGGCGAGGATCATTGCCGCAACACATTGGGCGGCGACCTCCTGTTCGGAAGCGCCATCCGAGATCGCGGCGATCGCGGCACCGGCGGCGGCGTCCGTCACCTTTGCGGCACGCCGCATCAGCGCCTGTTCTTCGGCGCTCTTCACCCGCCGCATCTTGTCGATCAGACCGGAGACATCGCTCCACTTTGCATCGGCTTGCATCTGGAGTGCCACGGCAAGTCCGTGGCTAAGGCCGGCCGTCCAGTATTCGAGGCCGATCCGCTTGCCGGACAGGCCGAGCTCTGCAAGCACCCGCGCGGCAAGGTCGGCCGCGGTTTCGCTGTCGGAGTGGCCACGGAATTCCGCTGCCTTCACCTGCTTCTCGATTGTCACCTTCTCCATCGAGCGGGTGACCAGAACAGGTTTTCCCCGGAGCGGCACGATCAGCAGGTGAGGGGCAAAATACCCCCAGTGATCAAGCCCGGTGAGATAGAAGACGTTCTCCGGCGAGGCAAACACCGCTGCGTCGAGCTCGCGCTCAACCAGTGCAGTACGGACCTTTGCCAGGCGGCCGGCGATTTCGGCTTCGGAAAACGGATTGCGGTCCATCGGGCGTCCTCGTGCTTGTTGCCGGCTTGGTGGCGGGCTGGTCTTTTCGGCAGCCGGTTTCCCGGCGGCCATGTCAGTCGATGACGATGACTTCGCGCGCCACATCGCAGAGGCGTTCGCCGCCGCGTTCCGTGACGACGAACGATTCCGAGATGGCGATGCCGAAATCGTCGAGCCAGACGCCGGCCATGAAATGGAAGCACATCCCAGGCTGCATCTCGGTGGTATCGCCGGGACGAAGGCTTGCGGTGCGCTCGCCCCAATCGGGCGGGTATGCGAGCCCGACCGGATAGCCGACGCGGCTGTCCTTCTTCAGCCCGTTCCGTCGCAGGACTGCCTGCCAGGCGGCTTCCACCTCTTCGGCGGTGTTGCCGGGGCGCGCTTTCTCGAGGCCAGCGTCGACGCCCTCGACGATCGCCTTGGCCATGTCGAGGATGGCTTGCCGCGGCTTGCCGAAGTGTACCGTCCGGGTCAGCGCCGCATGATAGCGGCGCCGCACGCCGGCGATCTCCAGAATGGCGAGGCCGCTGTCCGGCAGCGGCGCGTCGGACCACGTCAGATGCGGCGTGCTGGTGCCCTCGCCAACGGGCATCAGCGGACAGATCGCGGCATAGTCGCCGCCCGCTCCAGGCACGCCCATGATCTGTGCGTGATAGATTTCCGCAATGACATGGTTCTGAGGCACACCGGGCCGCATTTTCTCGATGGCGCGGTTCATGGCATGCGTGCAGATCGCACCCGCCTCGCGGATCAGCACCAGCTCGGCTTCGGATTTGACCAGCCGCGCCCAGTTGACGAGATCGTGGTTGTTGGCGAAGTGCGCGTCGGGCAGCCCCTCGACAAGGTGGGCGTGGCAGCGCGCAGTGTAATAATGCGCGTCCATCTCGACGCCGATGCGGGCCTTTCCCCAGCTGCGCGACCGGATCAGTTGGGCGAGTTCGTCATAGGGGTGTTCGACCGGCTGCTGCACCAGCCGTTCCGAGAACGGCACGATGTTTGTCTCGGGCAGGCCGGTGGTTAGGCGTGCACTCTTGGCGTCCTGCGCCCTGCCGAACCAGATCGGCCGATCCTCCTCCAGATGGACGAGGACGCACTGCGGAACGTAGAACGACCATCCGTCATAGCCGGTCAGCCAGCACATGTTGGCTGGATCCTGACAGACGATGAGATCGAAGCCGGCTTTTTGCATGCGTGTCTTCACGCCGGCGAGGCGCTGCCCATACTCCGCTTGCGTGAACGTCCCGAACCCGTTCGCAGTCGCCACCGAAATCCTGCCTTCCAGCTACGCCGCATGCCCTTTGATCAACATGGGCAAACAGGCCAAATTGTGCACAACTCGACGTCAATTTGTTGGCTAGCTACGAATTATCGCCGAATTTTCATGGCTTCTATATCTCTGCTTGCGAAATGTCTAGGGCAGTTGTATACGTCTTATCAAGCAGGCGTCGACCTCGAAGAAGGCCGCGCCCTGGGAACCATCCACAGTTGTCCAATGGGAGAAAAGCATGTTCAAATCATCGATATCGCGCCGCATGGTCGTGAAAGCGGCTGCCTGCATCGCGCTGGCCGCGACGTCATTGACCTCGCTGTCCGCTCACGCGGAAACCACTCTCGAACGGGCCAAGAAGGACGGCTACATCCGCGTCGGTTTCGCCAACGAGGCGCCGTTCGGTTACGCCACGCCAGACGGCAAGCTGACCGGCGAGGCGCCGGAAGTCGCCAAGGCGGTGCTCGCCAAGATGGGCATACCGCAGGTCGACGGTGTTCTGACCGAATTCGGCTCGCTCATCCCGGGTCTCAAGGCCGGCCGCTTCGACATCATCGCTGCCGGCATGTTCATCACTCCGAAGCGCTGCGCCGAGATCAACTACTCCGAGCCGTCCTACGGCATCGGCGAGGCTATGCTGGTGGCTAAAGGCAATCCGAAAGGCATCAAGGATTTTTCCAGCATCAAGGACAATCCGGATCTCAAGCTTGCCGTGATGGCCGGCGCCGTCGAAGGCGGCTTCGCCAAGGATGCGGGCGTTGCCGGTGGGCAGATCGTCTCCTTGCCCGACCAGTCAAGCCTGGTCGCCGCCGTCCAGTCGGGCCGCGCCGATGCTGCCGCGCTGACCGCTCTTTCGATCGCCGACATGGCCAAGAAAGCCGACGGCGTCGAATCGACCAAGCCCTTCGGCGAGGTCGGCGGCAAATCGGTGAAAGGCCATGGTGGGTTCGGCTTCCGCAAGGAAGACACGGACCTGCTGGAGGCGTTCAACGCCGAGCTGAAGAAGTTCATCGGTTCGCCAGAGCACATCGCGCTGGTCGAGCCACTCGGCTTCGGCAAGGATTATCTCCCCAACAAGACCACCGCGGAGCTCTGCGCTGGCAAATAGGTTCCCAACTGCTGGCGGCGCGAAAGCGCCGCCCTTTTTTCCCGGGGGAATCGCATGGGAATCCGTACGCTCATTGCCATGTTGGTCATCGCGCTCGTCGTGATCGGCGCGTTGGCAACACAGGAAAGCTATAGCGTTTTCATGCCGGGGCTGCTGCAAGGCGCGGTCCTGACGGTCGAGATCGCCGTCCTCGGCAGCCTGCTCGCAATTGTCATGGGCGTACTTGCAGCACTTGCAAGGATGTATGGCCCGACGCCGCTCAGATGGCTGGCCACGGTTTACGTCGAGATCTTCCGCGGAACGTCGGCACTGGTGCAATTGTTCTGGCTGTTTTTCGTGCTCCCGCAATTCGGCGTCACGATCAACGCATTCGTTGTGGCGGTGCTCGCGCTCGGCCTGAATGTCGGCGCCTACGGATCGGAGTGCGTGCGCGGCGCGATCCTGTCCGTCGCCCGCGGGCAGTGGGAAGCGTGTACGGCATTGAACATGACCCGCCCGCAGATGTTGCGCCGGATCATCCTGCCGCAGGCCTTTGTCGCGATGATCCCGCCCTGGGGCAATCTGTTCATCGAGCTTCTGAAATCGACAGCGCTGGTCTCGCTGATCACGCTTTCGGATCTCGCCTTCAAGGCCCAGCAAATGAACCAAAACACTTTCAAGACCATTCCGATCTTCACCCTCGTGCTTTTGATGTACCTGGCAATGTCGCTGGTCGTGACCATCGGCATGCGGCTTCTCGAAAGGCGGGCTTCGCTCGGATTGGCGCGGGGGAAGGCAGCATGATCTGGGACTGGGCATTTGCTTTTGAAATCCTGCCGGTGCTCGCCCGCGCTGCCATCGTTTCCATCGAGGCGACGCTGATCGGGTTTGCGCTTGCCGCCTCGCTTGGCCTGGTGCTGGCGGTCGTCCGCATCGCCGTGCCGTGGACCGGCTGGACGATTTCGGTGCTGGTCGAACTGATCCGGTCGACCCCGCTGCTGATCCAGATATTCTTTCTTTATTTCGTCTTTCCGAAATTCGGTGTCGTGCTCGACGCCTTCACCGCCGGGGTGCTTGCCATCGGCATCCACTACGCTGCCTATTGTTCCGAGGTCTATCGCGCCGGTTTCGACAACATCCATCGTGGCCAATGGGAAGCCGCGGTCGCACTCAATCTGTCAGCCTGGACGACGTTCCGCGACATCATCATTCCGCAGGCGATCCCGCCGATCGTTCCGGCGCTCGGCAACTATCTGGTTGCCTTGTTCAAGGAGACGCCATTGCTTTCCGCAATCGCCGTGCTGGAGCTGATGCAGACGGCCAAGATCATCGGCTCCGAAACCTTCCGCTACACTGAGCCGATGACTCTGGTCGGCCTGTTCTTCCTTGCCATGAGCCTGGTTTCTGCCGCGCTCATTCGCTCCCTCGAAGGCCTGCTCAACCGGAGGACGATGCGATGACGGAACAACCGATGGTCCGCTTCGACAATGTTTCGAAACGCTACGGCGCGCTGACCGTTCTCGACGGGCTCAATCTGGAAATAGCACGCGGCGAGAAGGTCTCCATCATCGGGCCGTCCGGCTCCGGCAAGACCACGGTGCTGCGCATGCTGATGACGCTGGAGACGATCAATGACGGCGTCATCTGGGTCGAAGGCGAGCCGCTCACCCACATGCAGAGGAACGGCAAGCTTGTTCCCGCCGATCTCGCACACATCCGCAAGATCCGCGCCAAGATCGGCATGGTGTTCCAGTCGTTCAACCTGTTCCCGCACATGACGGCGATCCAGAACTGCATCGAGGCCCCGATAACCGTGCTCGGCATGAAGCGGCCCGATGCCGAGGCGCGTGCTGCCGAGCTGCTCGACATGGTCGGTTTGTCGGAGAAGAAGGACCACTATCCATCGCAGCTTTCCGGCGGCCAGCAGCAGCGTGTCGCCATCGCCCGCGCCTGCGCCATGCGGCCCAAGATCATGCTGTTCGACGAAGTGACCTCGGCACTCGACCCCGAACTCGTCGGCGAAGTGCTTGAAGTCATCCGAAAACTCGGTAGGGAACATGACCTCACCATGCTGATGGTCACCCACCAGATGGGATTTGCCAGGGAATTCTCCGATCGCGTCTGCTTTTTCCATGCCGGCAAGATCTGCGAGCAGGGGCCGCCAAGCGAGTTGTTCGGCGCCCCCAAGAACGAGCGGACGCGGCAGTTCCTGCACGCTGTCCTGGAGGCTGGATGACGCTTGAGACGGATGCCACGCCCCTGGCCGCGACCGCCGCACCGCCGCGCCCGCTCTCGGCGCGGGAACGGTTCGAGCGTATCTACCGGATACTGCGCGACCGCATCTGCCTGCTTGACTACGCGCCGGGTAGCCATCTCTCCGAGGAAGAGCTTGCCCAGGAATTCCAGATCAGCCGCACGCCGGTTCGCCGTGTCCTGGCGCGCCTCGAATCCGAGGGTCTGGTTCAATCCGTCCATGGTGTCGGCACGATCGTCACCGATGTCGACATCGAGGAATTGCAGCAGGTCTATCACTTGCGCCTGGAGTTGGCGCTCCTCGTCGGCAAGCTTTCGCCGATCCCGCGCACGGCGGACGACCTCGACCGGATACGGGCGCTCATCGCGCGCTGCGATGCCGATATACTCAATCCCGACCAGCGCGCTTTCCTGCGCCTCAACATGGATTTTTTCTACGAGCTCACGGCGATGACCGGCAACCAGCCGCTGCGCGAGATCAGTGAGCGCCTGTATTTTCAGGTCGCGCGCGTCGTCCTGAAGCTGATGCCCCAATTGGGCCTTGTCGAGGAGTTCACCGCGTTCCGCCGCGAAATGGAAGAGGTCCTTGCCGCCGCCGAGATCGGCGACTGGGAGTCCATAGGGCACATAAGGCGGGCGCATATCTCGATGAGCTTTCGCCGCATGATGCGTCATGCAGGCGAGGCGAACCTGGATCGAGCTACATAGTCAGCCCCTCACGGTTGTGCTGGTCGCCTGCCGCCGAACTGGCTTCGATGCCCGAAGCCCCGCCCGGTACCGACAGGATTTGCCAGCACCGGGATGACTGACGCGGTTCGATGCTGCAGGCCCGTGCCGCGCTTAAAGAGGATCCTCGCTCGGTATGTTGGCGGGGTTCCAGACGACCTCCCACAGATGTCCGTTCGGGTCGCGGAAGTATCCGGCATATCCGCCAAAGAACGTGTCCCGGGCAGGCCTGATGATCTCGGCTCCGGCGCGGGCGGCCTCATCCATCACTTGATCGACTTCTTCGCGGCGCACGACGTTGTGGCCGATTGTGAACGAGGTCGAGGTAATCGGCGCCTCGGGCAGGCCGGTGTCGTAGGCGAGGTCGTCCTGAGCCCAGATCGCGAGCTTCAACCCGCCGGACAGCCTGAAGAACGCGACGGCGCCATGCTCGAACTCGCGGCCGATGATCCCTTCCGTCGGTAAGCCGAGACCGTCGCGGTAGAACGCAAGAGAACTCTCGAGGTCGGCGACGCCGATAGTCAAAACCGAAATGCGCGGTTTCATGGCAGTCTCCTCTGGTTGTCGGAGACACCAGGATAAGGTCGGGCGACAGTGAGGACTTGAACAAAACGGCCAAAGGCGTGCCGCCAAGTCGAAGGACGCGCTGAGGTCTCACTCGTTGTGCAGCAGGTGATGAATCTGTCGCGGGGTGCTTCCTGTCAGGCGGCGGCTCTCGCGGACAAGATGCGCCTGATCGGAATAGCCCGCCTCGGCTGCCAGCATGGCGGCGGAGCTGTTGGGGTGGCTCGAAAGCCGCAGAAAGCGCTGGTAACGGAGGATACGGTCAAGCGTCTTGGGGCCATAGCCGAAGCTCTCGTCGAAGCGCCGACGCAACGTCCTTTCGCTCATCTCGAGCGCGCGCATCAACCAAGGGACGAGCGGCGCGTCGGGTGGCGGCCCGCGCTCGATCAAGCGATATGCCGCCTGCATGGGAACGTCTGGCGCGCGGGAGGCCACCTCCTCGGCGACGACCTGTTGGAGCGAGCAGGCCAGATCCTCGAGATTATCGCTGGCGCGCACGCGGCTGGCGAGGCGGCGAGCTCGCGCCCCCCACAAATCGTCGAGCGACAGCCTCTTGCCGACCAGCTCGACTTGCGGCACACCGAGCCATGCCGTCGCCGCGGCAGGATGGAAGCGCAAGCCGATCACGACCTCGTCTGCTGCAAGAACCTCGGTCTGCGGCTCCTTGTCGGGGCCGGCAATTCGGAAGCTGCCTCCGATCCATTGCAGATCGATCGTTGCGTCGGGCATGACGACGATTGGCGGTGAGCCCGCCGGGTCCATCCGATGCACCCACACCGAAGCAAAGCTCCCGCGAAGCCGCGCCGACGCTGGACGTTGCTGAAATGAACCCGTTGCCTGCGCTGGGACGGGATCGCTCATCTCGCTCCCCTTCGGATTAGCGGCGGTGAACCTACGGCGCAGCGGCTGCGCCCGGCCGTCGCTCGAGGCAACAATCTGCACGACCGACAACGTCTTCCAATCGAGAACGGTTGCAAGAATCGGTCGTTTTCTTCCGGCCGGGAACGAAGAGGGCGGGTGATGCCACTTGCATCGCCATCGGCAGCGCCGTGTGCGGCTCATATGTCGATGGCCGTTTTGTTCAATCCGGCAAGGGAGAGGCGTGCTTATCTTTCCGCGTCGTACATCACATGAGAGGTATGCATCATGAGCAACAACAACGACCAACGGATCGACTACGTCGAATTCAATGTGAAAGACATTCAGCGGTCACGCGACTTCTACGGAAAGGCGTTCGGCTGGACCTTCACCGACTACGGCCCGCAATATTGCGAGTTCAACGACGGGCGCTTGTCCGGTGGCTTTGCTGCTGGCCCAGCGAGGTCCGGAGGAGGCCCGCTCGTCATTCTCTATGCCGATGATTTGCCGGGAACGGTCAAGCGTGTCGAACAGGCGGGAGGCAAGATCGTCAGGCCGATCTATGGCTTCCCCGGCGGCCGGCGCTTCCATTTCGCTGACCCGGATGGTTACGAGCTTGCGGTTTACACCGAGGACGGCAGCAAGGAATGAGCCGCACCGTTCGTCCGGCCTACTCCTCGAAGCGACCCGTGGCGTCACGATCGCGCTCGTATCGTCTCTTGAACGGAAACGGCGGCAACCAGGACTCGCGACGGATGATCCAGCTTTCGTAGGTTGGCATCAGTTGGTCAGGCGCATCCAGGGACCCCAGGTTCACTTCGATTTCGTCTGCGGTGCGTGCGAAAATGGAGGAGCCGCAGCGGGGACAGAAAAACCGACCGGCGTAGTCGCGTGTTTCGCCGTCGATCGTCACCGCATCCTCAGGAAATATCGCGGAAGCGTGAAAAAGGGCGCCATGATGCTTGCGGCAGTCGAGACAGTGACAAAGGCCGACCCGGTATGGGCGCCCCGACGCGACAATTCGGACGTTGCCGCACAGGCAACCGCCGGTGAATCGGTCCATGCTGCGTCTCCTCCAAAATCAAGCGGCCGGAATGGTTACAACGACCGGCACTGTTGTTGCAATCGCCGCGCCGCGGGCGGGGACGCGTCGTTCTTCCGTGGCGATGACATTGCAGCCGCCTCTCTATGCCTTATGCGAGCTTGCCGCCGAAAATAGGCTTTGGTTTGTCATATGGAACGAAACGGCGCGTTCCATTGAGCGGCCAACTCGGCGGCCGAGGCGATCTTGACGCCGCAGTCGGCGAGTATGCGTGCGACCGTCGCTACCGGTTCGGCGTTGGACGAGGCTATGCTGCCGTTCGGAAGGAAAAGATTGTTTTCGAAGCCGGCCCGGACATGGCCGCCAAGCAATGCGGCGGCGGTCACGCACGCCGCTTCGTAGCGGCCGAAGGCGCAGACGCTCCAATGGTCGAAGTGCGGTATGTTCGCCGCGAGGAATGGCAGGAGATCGGCAGGAACGGACGTCTGTCCCGGCGTGTAGCGGCCCAGCACGTAGAGAACCGGTATGCTTGCCCAGGGGATCAGTCCGCGCTGCTTTATGTCCGCAAGCCTGACGGCCTCCTCGGGCGAATAGAGGATGATCTGCGGCGCAACCCCCTCGGTGTGCAGCCAGGCCATGAAGCGCGCGAAGGCGAGTTCCGATCCGGCATCAGGAACGATTTCGCGAAGCGCCAGCGAGACAGCTTGCGGCTTCACATCTTGTACGACGGCCATCTGTTGGGCCGGCGAATAGATGCCGAGCGCTTCGGAGGTGATCTGGATTACCAAGCGGTCGCCGGCAGCACCGCGGATGGCGGCGATCGCCTGGCGGTAGGCGTCGGCGTCGAGCAGATGATTGCCGCTTCTGTCGCGGACATGGACGTGGATCATAGCCGCACCGGCATCGGCGCATTCCGCGGCCGTCCTTGCAAGTTCGGCTGGTGTCAGCGGAATCGCCGGATGGTCGGCCTTGCTGCGACGTCCCCCGTTCGGCGCGACGGTTATGGCGATGCGGTCGAGAGCATGGGCCGGCTTCATGGGGACGTTCTGTGAGTGACAAGATTCATATGAATCAATCTTTGACCACACTGAAACAGACGTTGCAATCGCTGGTCTGGCGAGCTAGCAATATCCATGGACCAGGGAGAGCTTGCTGGACAGATCGTCATTGCCTTCGACGGCATGTCGGCGCAGCTTCGGTCCGCCGCGCGCTATGTCCTTGATAAGCCGTATGATGTCGCGCTGTTGTCGATGCGTGAGCAGGCCCGGCACGCAGGAGTGCAGCCGGCGACGATGACGCGGCTGGCCCAGCATCTCGGCCTTGATGGCTACGAGGCGGTACGCGATATCTACGCCGCCGCGATCCGGGACGGCGAAATCGGTTTCGCCGGCAAGGCGGGTCTTCAGGTGGCCAGCCAAAAGCTCAAGGGCGACCACGCGCTGGCGGCCGATATTCTGGATTCGATTTCCAGCCAGCTTGCCCATCTCGCCGAAGGCAGATCGATCGACCGTCTGGTCGAGACGGCCAGGGCGCTGAGTGCGGCAAGGCGCGTCTATTGCCTCGGCCTGCGCTCGAGCCACGCAGTCGCCTGGCATCTGCATTACATCCTGTCGCTGATCGGCGAGAAGTCGGTGCTGCTGCACGGCATCGGCGGAACCGACGGCGACGCTCTCGCCCACGCGACCAAGGACGACGTGCTGATCGCCGCCAGCGTCCTGCCCTACACGCGCTTCACCATCGAGCTTGTCGAGTACGCTGCCGGCCGCGGCGTACCGGTCATTGCGATCACCGACAGCGGGGTGGCGCCCTTGGCGCTGCTTGCCGATCACCTGGTCATCGTGCCGACGGGCAGCCCGTCCTTTTTCCACACCATGACGCCAGCTTTCATCGTTGCGGAGGTCCTCGGTGCTCTTGTCGCAGGGCAGGCAGGCGAGGGCGCTGTTCAGTCGCTGCGACGTTTCGATGAGCAGGGCGCCGCCCTCAAGACCCATCTGAACCAACGTCCGTCGAAGAAAATGCCCATGAGGGACCGTCGATGACACACATTCTTCATCGAACCATCCACTCGACGCTGCCGGTCGCCGTTCGCGGCCAAGGCATCGAACTGTTCGATGCCGAGGGCAAGTCCTATATCGACGCTTCGGGCGGAGCCGCCGTGTCCTGTCTCGGCCACGGCCATCCCGACGTGATCGCTGCACTGCACACCCAGCTTGACCGCATCGCCTACGCCCACACCAGCTTCTTCACCACCGAGGTGGCGGAGCGCCTGGCGGATCGGCTGGTCGAGGACGCGCCGAAAGGGTTGGACCACGTCTATCTGGTCAGCGGCGGCTCGGAGGCGGTCGAGGCCGCGCTCAAGATGGCCAGGCAATATTTTGTCGAGAAAGGCGAGCCGCAACGGCGCCATCTCATCGCACGCCGGCAGAGCTATCACGGCAATACGCTCGGCGCTCTCGCCTCCGGCGGCAATGAATGGCGGCGCGCCCAGTTCAGGCCGTTGCTGATCGAGACCCACCATATCGACCCCTGTTACGCCTATCGCTATCAAAAGCATGGCGAAAGCGACGAAGCCTATGCGGCGCGCGCCGCCCAGCAGCTCGAAGACAAGATCCTCGAACTCGGCCCGGACGAGGTCATCGCCTTTGTCGCCGAGCCGGTGGTGGGTGCGACGCTCGGCGCCGTGCCGTCGGTCGCCGATTATTTCAAGCACATTCGCGCGATCTGTGACCGCTACGGCGTGCTGCTCATCCTCGACGAAGTGATGTGCGGCATGGGCCGTACCGGCACGCTGCATGCGTGCGAGCAGGACGGCATCGCTCCCGACCTGCTGACAATCGCCAAGGGGCTCGGCGGCGGCTACCAGCCGATTGGCGCGGTGCTGCTCGGCCGGCATGTCTTCGACGCCTTTGCCCAAGGCTCGGGCTTCTTCCAGCATGGACATACCTATATGGGGCATCCAATGGCAGCGGCGGCCGGCCTTGCCGTGCAGGAGGTCATCCGGCGTGACCGTCTGCTCGACAACGTCAGCGCAATGGGCGCGCAGCTGGACGAACGCCTGCACCAACGCTTCGATAACCACCATCACGTCGGCGACATTCGCGGGCGGGGCCTGTTCAGGGGAATCGAGCTGGTGGTTGATCGCGCCAGCAAGGAACCGTTCGACCACAGGCTTGAACTCAACGCCCGCATCAAGCGCGAAGCAATGGCCCGCGGCCTGATGATTTATCCGATGGCCGGGACGATTGACGGTGTGCGCGGCGTTCACGTGCTTGTGGCGCCGCCTTTCATCATTTCCAAACAGGATATCGATCGGATCGTCGAACGGCTCGGTGAGGCAATCGACGCTGCGATTGCTTCAGCGGCCTGACCCGCACGACGCGGACCGCCTCAAACCAGTTCCAACGCGTCATCGGCGACGGGCCGGGACACCCACCAGAGAGGTAGCAACCATGTACAGTTCGATGAAAACCCTGATCGGCGCGGCAGCCTGCATGCTGCTGGCGCTGCCATCCGTCGGAGCCGAGCAGCGCTTCGTCACGGTCGGCACCGGCGGGGTCACCGGCGTCTACTACGCCGTCGGCGGCGCCATTTGCCGACTGATGAACAAGGACCGGCAGAAAACCGGCATCCGATGCTCGACGGAGTCGACCGGCGGTTCAGTCTTCAATGTCAACTCCATCCAGACCGGCGATCTCGATTTCGGCTTGACCCAATCGGACGTCCAGTACCAGGCCTATGAGGGGACCGGAAATTTCGACGGCAAGCCGTTCAAGGATCTGCGGGCCGTGTTCTCCGTCCATCCCGAGCCGTTTACCGTGCTGGCGCGGCCGGATGCCGGCGTCACCAAATTCGAAGATTTCAAAGGCAAACGCTTCAACGTCGGCAATCCCGGGTCAGGCACCCGCTCGTCCATGGAGGAGTTGCTCAAGCAGATGGGCTGGACGCTCGGCGATTTCTCGCTTGCCGCGGAGCTGAAGGCGGACGAGCAGGGCAGCGCGCTGTGCGACAACAAGATCGACGGGTTCTTCTACGGCGTCGGTCATCCTTCCGCCGCGATCCAGGATCCGACCACGGCCTGTGGCGCCAAACTCATCCCGCTGACCGGTCCGGCAGTGGATGCGCTGTTGGCAGCTCATCCGTACTATTCGGTCGCCACCATCAAGGGCGGCATGTACGCCAATAATCCGGACGACGTGACGACATTCGGCGTCCGCGCGACAGTGGTGACGAATGCCAGCACGCCCGATGAGGTGGTCTACGAACTGGTGAAGTCGGTCTTCGAAAATTTCGACGACTTCAAGAAACTGCATCCGGCTTTCGCCAATCTCGATCCCAAGGAGATGATCAAGACCGGTCTGTCGGCGCCAATGCATCCGGGCGCGGAGCGCTATTACAAGGAGAAGGGTTGGCTCTGAGGCCTTCAATGCGAGGCGTCAAGGGCGCCTCGCATCGCAAATAATTGTGGGGAACGATGACAGATCAAAGCCAGCGGGCGGCAGCGCCTGACCAACCCGTTATCGACATCGACAAGCTCAGCGAGATCGTCGCCGAGGCCGACACCGGTGGGCGCAAGCCGACCGGCCGCACTGCGAAACTGATCCTCGGCGTATCGCTGGCATGGTCGCTGTTCCAGCTCTGGTATGCCTCGCCCCTTCCGTTCATGCTCAATTTCGGCGTCGTCAGCGACGGCATCGCCCGCTCCATCCATCTGGCCTTCGCCCTGTTTCTGGCGATGCTGACGTTTCCGGCCTTCAAGACCTCGTCGCGCAGCCGCGTGCCGCTGCCCGACTGGGTGCTAGGCATCGCCGGGGCGGCGTCCGCCCTCTATCTGTTGGTCTTTTACAGCGATATCGCCCATCGGCCGGGTCTTCCTACTACGGCTGACCTTGTCGTCTCGATCGCCGGCGTCCTCATCCTGCTCGAGGCCGCGCGTCGCGCCGTCGGGCCTGCCATCACCGTCATCGCGGCGATCATGCTGATCTATATCTTCGCCGGGCCTCACCTACCTGGCCTGCTCGGCCACAAGGGCGCGACGCTGTCGCGCGCAGCCTCGCAGATGTGGCTGACGTCAGAGGGGGTCTTCGGTGTTGCCCTCGGTGTGTCCACCAACGTCGTCTTCATGTTCGTTCTGTTCGGAACATTGCTGGAGCGCGCCGGCGCCGGCGGCTTTTTCATCCAGCTTGCCTTCTCGCTGCTTGGCAAATACCGCGGCGGTCCGGCCAAGGCCGGTGTCGTGGCTTCCGGCCTGACCGGCATGATTTCCGGGTCGTCGATCGCCAATGTCGTGACCACCGGAACCTTCACCATCCCGTTGATGCGCCGGGTCGGATATTCTGCGGTGAAGGCGGGCGCCATCGAATGCGCGGCCGGCGTCAATGGTCAGCTGATGCCTCCGGTGATGGGCGCGGCCGCGTTCCTGATCGCGGAATATGTCGGCATCTCCTATGCCGAGGTGGTGAAGCACGCCTTCTACCCAGCGCTGCTGACCTACGGCTCGTTGTTCTATATCGTCGATATCGAGGCGATGAAAACGGGGATGAAGGGCCTGCCGTCACGCAGCACGCACTCCGCATTTCAGGGTGCGCTGCGCGGGCTGATGGGCATATGCGGCTTCATCGTCCTCGCAGGGCTTGTCTATTACGGCATTGGCTGGACGAAGATCGTTTTCGGCGCGGCCGCGACCTGGATGATCACTGCCGCGCTGATCGCCGTTTACATCGGCCTTGTCGCCTACCGGGCGCGCTATCCCGACCTGCCGCTGGAGGATCTGGAGGGCGAGATCGTCAGGATTCCGCACTTCGGCGAGACGGCGCGCACCGGCCTGCATTTTCTGCTGCCGGTGATCCTGCTGATCTGGTGCCTGATGGTGGAGGAGTTGTCGCCCGGCCTGTCGGCATTCTGGGGCGCTGTCGCCCTGATGGCGCTGATCGTGACACAGCGGCCGCTCACCGCCTTTTTCCGCAAGGACCGCGCGCTGGCACGGCATTGGCTTCACGGTTTCGACGATCTGGTCGGTGGCCTGTCCGCCGCCGCACGCAACATGACGACGGTCGGCATTGCCACTGCGACGGCCGGCATCATCGTCGGCACGGTTCTGCTCACCGGCATCGGGCTGGTGATGACCGAGCTGGTCGAATTCATCTCGGGCGGCAGCTTCATCGTCATGCTTTTGTTCACCGCTGTGATCTGCATCATTCTCGGCATGGGCATGCCGACCACTGCAAGCTATGTCGTCGTAGCCACCTTGATGGCGCCGGTCATTGTCGATTTGGCGGCGCAGAACGATCTTGCCGTGCCGCTGGTCGCCGTCCACATGTTCGTTTTCTATTTCGGGCTGATGGCGGACGTGACGCCGCCAGTGGGGCTGGCGGCTTATGCTGCTGCGGCAATTTCCGGCGCCGATCCGGTGAAGACCGGCATTCAGGGTTTCAAATACGAGATCCGTACCGGCCTCTTGCCGTTCATCTTCATCTTCAACACCGGACTGCTGATGATCGATCTCGAAGGTCCGTTCGACTTCGTCGCGATGGTGGCGACATCGACGCTGGCCATGGTCTCGTTTGTAGCAGCGACGCAGAATTGGATGCTCGTGCGCAACCGCTGGTACGAGACGATTGCGTTGCTACTGGCCTGTTTCATCTTGTTCAGGCCGGGATTGTTGCTCGATCAGGTGAGCGAACCCTATCGGGCAGTGCCGGCCTCCGAACTCAGCCGCATCGTCGACGAGACGGCCGAGGGAGGCGCGGTTCGCTTGCGCCTGACGACACTGAACCTCAACGGCGATGAGATATCGAAGCTGGTGCGGCTACAGCTCGGGCCCGGAAATTCATCGGCCGAACGCCTGAGGGCCGCGGGCCTGGACGTCAGTGCGCTTGGCGACAGCGTGACGATCGGCGTCGTGCGACTGGGCAGCCAGGCGGCCAAATTCGGCCTGCAGCCCGGCGACGAAATCAACCAGGTGCTAGTCCCTGCGGAACGGCCGTCACGCTATTGGTTCGCGGTTCCAGCGCTGCTGTTGCTCGGTCTCATCTTCTGGGTTCAGAAGCGGCGAAGGCGGACAGTGGGTCTATAAGTGTCTTATGAGCGGAAGAGTCTTGGCCAACATGTCGGTAACAAGAGAACCAAACGGCGCCGCGGAACCGGCTAACGCGGAAATGCGCATGACGACGCGCGACCGCCCCTTCGAACCCGTCGACTACGGGCTCTACGCGCTGACGGTCATTGCCTGGAGCGCATCGTGGTTCGCGATCGAACTTCAGGTCGGCAGCGGCGTGTCGAACGAGGTCAATCTGGTCTGGCGCTTCGCCATCGCCACGCTGCTGATGTTTGCCTGGGCGGGTTTTTCCGGTCGGCGGCTCCGCTTTCCGATTCCCGATCATTTGCGCTTTGCTGTGCTCGGCATCCTCATCTTCTCGTCGAACTTCCTGTTTTTCTATTACGGCGCCGGCTATCTCGTCAGCGGCTTGCTCTCGGTCGTCTTCTCGCTCGCCTCGGTCATCAACATGCTGCTCGGTGCCTTGGTCATCGGCGAGCGCCCGGCGCCGCGCGTTCTCGCCGGCGGCATCATCGGCTTCGCCGGAATAGCGCTGATGTTCTTTCCCGAAATCGCCGCGAACGGGCTTTCCGGCGGCACGTTGGTGGGCCTTCTTCTGTGCCTCTGCGGCACGTTGAGCTTCTGTGCCGGCAATCTTGTCTCCGTCGCAAACCAGCGCCGCGGCCTGCCGCTCGTTTCAACCAGCGCCTGGGGCATGCTTTATGGCACTCTGTGGTCGGCGTTCCTGGCCTTCCTGCTCGGTGAGCCGTTCGTGTTCGCGACGACCGCCTCTTATATCGGCTCGCTGGTCTTCCTCGCCGTCATATCGACCGTCATGGCTTTCGCCGCCTACCTGGCGCTGCTCGGACGCATCGGCGGCGCCCGCGCCGGCTATGCGACCGTCATATTTCCCGTCTTTGCGCTTTTGATCTCCACGGCGCTGGAAGGCTATGCCTGGACCGCTTACGCGATCATCGGGCTCGTCCTCGTCGCCGCCGGAAACGTCCTGGTCATTCGCGGCGGACGGCGCTGACGCATGTTTCGCAATGCGCCGCCTTCCGCGGCGCGCCCCGGTGAGTGGTCCGAGACATAGGTGTACTGGATGGATGGGGCAGGCGCCTCTTCTGCCTTTTTATCCAGCTTGACTCTCTTGGTCGTCCGTTTAGGCTGCGGTCAATGGGTCAGACCAATGTACCAGGGGATGGCCCGGGAGGAAGCAAACGCCCATGCCGATCCAGGCCGTTGAACCACGCCGGCTTTACCGACAGGTCGCCGATCAGCTCAGGCAGCTGATCGATGCCGGCGAGTTTTCCGTCGGCGACCGTCTGCCGACCGAGCGGGATCTGGCCGACCAGCTCGGAATTTCCCGCCCGACGGTCCGTGAAGCGCTGATAGCGCTGGAGGTCGAAGGCCGCATACGCATCCGCGTCGGTTCGGGTATCTACGTCACCGATCCGCCGAGCGCCGCCGCCTCCGAACCCGAAGTCGAGGAAGGCCCGTTCGAGCTGTTGCGCGCGCGCGAATTCGTCGAAGGCGCGATCGCCGCCGAAGCGGCCCTTCACGTGCGGCCTGCAGATATCGAACGGCTCGACGACGTGCTGCGCCGGATGGAGGCCATGCGTCACCCCAACAAGA
This sequence comes from Mesorhizobium sp. WSM4828, assembly GCF_055811175.1. Taxonomy (NCBI): domain Bacteria; kingdom Pseudomonadati; phylum Pseudomonadota; class Alphaproteobacteria; order Hyphomicrobiales; family Phyllobacteriaceae; genus Mesorhizobium; species Mesorhizobium sp. WSM4828. Next base: position 506,110 of record NZ_JBVVQK010000001.1, read on the forward strand.
TGACCATTGCGCTCGACCGGGAATTCCATACCGCTGTCGCCGGCATTCTCGAGAATGCGGTGCTGGTGCGCTTCATCGGCGAGCTTTTCGACCAGCGCATGAATCCGTACTTCGAACGCCTGTCGATCTATTTCGAGACCAGCGATTCCTGGCAGGTCGCGGCAAAGGAACATCGTGCCGTGCGCGATGCAATTGCCGCGCGCGACCCCGAGCGGGCCAAGGCCGCCATGCAGCAGCACCTGCGCCAATCGCAAATCAGATTCTCACGCAATTTCGATGAGAGAGCCGCAGCCAGGGAGGTTGCGGAATAGCAGTTGGCCGGGGGGAGATCCGGCCGTCAAGTTCAACCAGGGAGGAATTAGATGCTGAGAAAATACGCAGTTCTGCTCGGTGCGATCGCCGCAATTGCCATACCCATGGCGTCGGCCTCGGCGGAAACGGTCCTGAAATGGGCACATGTCTACGAGACGACGGAGCCCTTCCACACCGAGTCCGTGTGGGCTGCCGACGAGATCAAGAAGCGCACCCAGGGCCGCTATGCCATCGACGTCTATCCGGCCTCGCAGCTTGGCAAGGAAGCAGACATCAACCAGGGCCTGATGCTCGGCACCGTCGACATCATCATTTCCGGATCGAGCTTCGCGGCGCGCGAATATCCGCCGATCGGCGTCACCTATTTCCCATACACTTTCCGCGATGCCGACCATCTGCTGAAATACACCAAAAGCGACGTCTACAAGGCCCTGACCAAGGGCTATGAGGACAAGACCGGCAATCATATCGCCGCCACCACCTATTACGGGACGCGGCAGACCACCTCGAACCGGCCGATCGCCAAGTGCTCCGACATGCAGGGCTTGAAGATGCGCGTTCCCGACGTGCCGGCCTATCTGGCCATGCCGCGTGCCTGCGGCGCCAACACCGCGCCGATTGCCTTCGCCGAGGTCTATCTGGCCCTGCAGAACGGCACGGTCGAGGCCCAGGAGAACCCGCTGACCACCATCGAGGCGAAGAAATTCTACGAGGTGCAGAAGAACATCGTGCTCACTGGCCATATCGTCGATCATCTCAACACCATCATATCGGCGTCGCGCTGGGCCTCGCTGTCCGACGAGGACAAGAAGATCTTTACCGAGGTGATGCAGGAGGCTGCCGCCCGCGCCACGGCGAAGATCGTCGCCCGCGAAAAGGAACTGGTGCAGGTATTCAAGGACCGCGGCATCACCGTAACCGATGTCGACCGTGCCGATTTCGAGAAGAATGTGCTGGAAAAGGTCACCTTCGAGGAGTTCGGCTACAACAAGGCCGATTGGGAAGCGATCCGCGCCATCAAGTAGAGCATCGGAAACCGGATGCTCAATCAAGAGGATAGGGCGGCGATCGGATTCGCCGCTTTAACCTGCCCATCCGTCCGGCTTCAAATTGCGCCGGACGGCCTTTCCAATCCTTGACGATCCACTAGCTTTGGGAGTCCGCGCCAATGGCCGAGGAACACCACACCGAGATCACCGTCGAAGAGATCGCGCACGCATTCGAGGAGGTGCCGGTACACGTCGACCTGTCGGACCACGGTATCGAGGACTGGGTCACGCTTGCCGTGTTCTGGGGCATGGTCGTCTGTGTCTTCCTGCAGTTCTTCACCCGCTATGCGCTGAACAACAGCTTTGCCTGGACCGAGGAGATCGCCATCAACGCGCTCGTCGTCGTTGTCTTTCTTGGCGCCGCCATGTGCGTGCGCCTGTCGCGCCATATCCACGTCGACGTGCTTTACCACTATCTGCCGGAGCGTGTCGGCCGCTGGCTGGCGCTCGCCGTCGATATTATCCGCATCGCATTCTTCGCCTACGGAACATGGCTGATGTGGCGCTATGTCATGATCGTGGCGCATGAGCGCATGGTCACCGTCAACCTGCCGCGGCGCTGGTTCTTCTACGCCGTACTGGCCGGCTTCGTGCTGATGCTTCTGCGCTCGATCCAGGTCTTCATCGGCAATTACCGGCGCGGCTATTCGGTGCTCGAGCGTCCCGGTGCGTTCGAGACGGCGGGGGTCTGAGCGATGCTGCTTCTGGTAGGGGGCTTTCTTGTCCTGATGCTCATCGGCGTGCCGGTCGCTGTTTCGATGGCGGCCGCCTCGATCCTTTACCTCGTCATCTACGGCGTGGCGCCCGATATCATCGCAGCCCAGCGCATGATCGCCGGTGTGGAAAGCTTTCCGCTGCTCGCCGTGCCCTTCTTCATCCTGGCCGGCAACCTCATGAACATCGCCGGCGTCACCGGGCGCATCTATTCCTTCGCCCTCGCCCTGGTCGGCTGGATGAAGGGCGGCCTGGCGCAGGTCAACATCATCGGATCGGTGATCTTTTCCGGGATGTCGGGCACCGCGCTCGCCGACGCTGCCGGCATTGGCACCATCGAGATCAAGGCGATGAAGGACCACGGCTATCCGATCGACGCCGCGGTCGGCGTCACCGCCGCTTCCGCCACGCTCGGGCCGATCTTTCCGCCCTCGCTGCCCTTCGTCATCTACGGCATGATGGCCAATGTCTCGATCGGCGCGCTGTTCATGGCCGGCATCCTGCCCGGCGTGGTCATGACCGTGCTGATGATGATTACGGTCGCCATCTTTGCCTACAGTCGCGGCTGGGGCTCCGACACACCTTTCGAGCTTCGGCGGCTCGCCGAAGCAGCGGGCGAGGTGCTGGTGGTGGCTGCCTTTCCGATTGGCTGTTACGTGCTTGTGCAACTTGGCCTGTCGATCAACATCGCGGTCGGCATCGCGCTGCTGGTGCTGATCGCAGCTGACTGGTATTTCGATTTCTCTGCGGTCATGGCGCTGATGACGCCGGTCATCCTGATCGGCGGCATGACAATGGGCTGGTTCACGCCAACCGAAGCGGCGATGGCGGCTGTGATCTGGTCGCTTTTCCTCGGGCTGGTGCGCTACCGCACGATGACGCTGCGTTTGCTTGCCAAGGCCAGCTTCGACACGATCGAGACGACCGCCTCGGTGCTCTTCATCGTTACCGCCGCATCGATCTTCGCCTGGCTGCTCACCGTCAGCCAGGCGGCACAGCTGTTTTCGAACTTCATTTTCGCGCTCACCGAAAACAAGTGGGTCTTCCTGATCCTGGTCAACATCCTGATGCTGGTGGTCGGCTGCTTCCTCGATACGATCGCCGCGATCACGATTCTGGTGCCGATCCTGCTGCCGGTCGCCGCCGTCTACGGCATCAACCCGGTGCATTTCGGGCTGATCATGACGCTCAACCTGATGATCGGCCTTTTGCACCCGCCGCTCGGCATGGTGCTGTTCGTGCTGTCACGCGTCGCCAAGCTTTCTGTCGAGCGCACCACCATGGCGATCCTGCCGTGGCTGGTGCCGCTTATCGTGGCGCTGCTTCTGATCACCTTCATACCCGCCATCACGCTCTGGCTGCCGACAGAGATGGGTTTGATCCGGTGAGTGGCCAGGTGATTGCCGCGACGCTGTTCGGCGCGCAGGACCTGCGCGTCGTGGAGCGTCCGCTCGAACCGCTGGCACCAGGCATGGTGCGGGTGCGCTTCGGGGCAGGGGGCATCTGCGGCTCCGACCTGCATTATTTCCGCCATGCCCGTACCGGCGACTTCGTGGTGACCTCGCCGCTTGTCCTCGGCCACGAAATCTCAGGCGAAATCGTCGAGATCAACGGCGCGGCACCCGGCCTGGGCGTCGGCGACCATATCGCGGTCAATCCGTCGCGCTGGTGCGGGCATTGCGCGCGATGCCTGGAGGGGCGCGCCAATCTCTGCGAAAACATCTACTTCATGGGCTCGGCATCGAAGACACCGCACATGAAGGGCGGCTTCGCCAGTCTGTTCGACGCCACGCCCGCGCAATGCTTCAAGGTTCCATCTGATGTGGCCTACCAGGCGGCGGCACTTGCCGAACCCCTGGCGGTCAGCCTGCACGCCGTCGCGCGGGCCGGCGACATCAGGGGCCGCAACGTCATCCTGTTCGGTGCCGGCCCCATCGGTCTCTTGACCATGCTCGCGGCCAGGCTTGCCGGCTGCGCTGAACTGACCGTCGTCGATATCGCCGCCGCTCCGCTTGCCTTCGCCCGCAGGTTGGGCGCCGACAGGACGATCGACATTTCCGGCGGCGACGCCGAGCTCCGGGCGCTCGCGGCGGGTGGTTCGCTTGATGTGGCGTTCGAGATTTCAGGCAGCGCGGCCGGCCTTGCGGCTGCGATCGCCAGCGTCCGGCGCGGTGGCACTGTGGTCCAGGTCGGCAACCTTCCCGGTGGCCAGATCCCACTGCCTGCCAATGCGGTGATGGCCAAGGAGATCGACCTCAGAGGCACCTTCCGCTTCGGCACAGAGTTCGGCCAGGCAGTTGATCTCATCGTGTCGGGTGAGGTCAACGTCCTGAAGCTGGTGACAGCGGAGCGGACGCTTTCTTCGGCCCCCGATGCGTTCCGTCTTGCCGCCGACCGTTCACAAAGCGTCAAGGTCGTGCTGACCGCGGACTAATCGAGAATTTGCAGGCCTGTTTTGAAAAAGGCCACGGCGTCGGCTGGGGAGGTACATGCAGATGTGAAACGCCCGGTGCTGGCTTCCTGAGAACAGCATCAGACAGAATCTGCGCGTGTCGTCTCACAACCCGATGCCGCGCTTCTTTCCCAAGCTCCAATCCACGCCTCCTGTATCCGGACACACGACTCCGGAAACCTGATTGCCAAAGCGCTGTTCGAGCGATGGCGACCAGGGCACGAGCCTGAAGTCCAGCCCATTGTCGATCATAGCGAACCGGCCGGAAGCCAGCGAGAAGCGCTGCCGGTAAATCCCAGCCACATGATCGCCGTTGGCAGCGTTTCTGAATGACAGGCCGGTCTCGGCGGCGAGGCGGGCACCGAGCGATTCCACCTCATGATCGTGTAGCGTATCGATCAGATTGGGCGCTAGAACAACGCGCTGTCCCTCGCGCCTGGCCAGATCGCGCCTGACAAGCTCGTCGACCCGATCTTCCAGTGCCTGTCTTACCTCCCCGCCAAAGCCGCCGTCGCGGAGTTCGGCTGGCTTGCGCGCAACAAGTTGCCGATCGAGCCAGGTCGCGCCGGAAGCATGGACCTGCTGTTCGATCGAAAGATCAGAGCGGACCTCGAGACTGACCCTGCCAGAGCCAGTTGCACCAGAATCGCGGCACAACTCCACAACCGATCCTGGGTCCGAGTCCCCGGCCGCGTCAGGGTCATAGAAGCGAATGTGGTGCGGGCGACCGTCGATGCCGTCGACGATGGCGTAGGCCGAGCCGCGCAGTTCGTCGAGGCCGCGTTCGAGCAGTCGCCCGATCACCGGCGCATCAATCTTTTCGGCCGCGAGCACATAGCCGGTTGTCCCTCTTTCTAGCCCCCGCGCGGTGAGGCTGCGGTGCACGCGCTTGATGATGTCGCCGCGTTCGCCGAGGGCGCGCAAAGTCAGCTCGGCTTCTTCGGCCATTATCCATTGGCCCCGATGAATCTCATAAGCGAGGCCTAGGCGTTCCAGCTGCCGGAGCCGGCCGACCTTGAGCCCCAGGAATTCGTCGGGCTGGCCATCAGGATGTGGTGCCACTTCAATGACGCCATGACGGTTGATGTCGCGAACAAGCTGGCGATCGAGCTGCGTCCAGCGCTCAGTGTCGACCTGCCGCTCGATGGCCTGGCGGACGTCGAGGTCGGTACGGAGCCCCAGCGTCTGGGTGAGAATGTCGCTCGCCCGATCGCGCATGCCCTGGCGGATATAGTCGCGAGAGATGACAAGATTCTCGCCATCGTCGGCAATGCCGCGAACGAGGATGTGAACGTGGGGATGTTCTGTGTTCCAGTGATCGACGGCAATCCAGTCGAGCCTCGTGCCGAGGTCACGTTCCATGTCTACCATTAGTTCACGAGCGAAGTTCTTGAGGTCACCGAGTTCCATTGCATCGTCGGGCGAAACGATGAGACGGAAGTGATGCCGATCGTCCTTGCAGCGGTCGGAGAAGGCGTCATCATCTGCCTCTTCGGTGTCGGGGCCGAACATCCTCGCCTTCTCGCCATCACGTGTAACACCTTCGCGCCGAAGGTACTTGAGATAGGTGGCGAGTGGTGGAGACCCCCTGAACTGCCGCACCACACGGGTCTTGACGACGGCGCCTCGTGAGCGCTCAGAGACGAGGTGACTGGCGCGGATGGCCGCCGACCTGCCGCGGCCAAACGTTGAAGCTCGTGGGGAGGTGATCCGGCCCTTGCTTGTAAGGTGACCGCCAGCGCGCTGCGTGGCCGCAAGCGCCTGGAAGATGAAGGGTCGCGCGCGCTGGCCGGCGCGGGAGCGGATGCGACCAGGGCGGACGCGAAAGCTATCGTCACGTTTCATGCCAGGCGGCCACGAGGTGCGGTTTCCGATGGAAAGACCGAAAAAAGGGAATAGCGCACATCGCCGTTTGTGCCAGCACATCGCGAATCGAGTTGAAACTCACAAGGAAAACAAACGGCCGATCGAGCCGCACCTCGCGGCCCTTTATCCTGCCAATCTCTGCCCCCTTATCTGCGGCCAGCCCTTCCAGCGCAAATTCGGCGACGGAACAGGCCGGAATGCAATCCAGGAGGAATCTGCCGATCATCGCAAGGCCGGTGAAGCGCGCTGGGCGAATAGCCCTCGAACAGCGGGGTTCGGCCAGAAACGGCTCTCACCTGGCCATGGCTCGATCGCGGTCAGGTCAGCAACAGAATTGCCCGTTAGCGACTGCATTGTGGACGAATGAATCGCCGCAAAGGTGGTCTCTGCATAGCCATTGCCATTCAATGCAGCGGCGTTCCGAATGTAATGGGTATGCGCAAAAAGCGCGGTACTGCGTGAGGTGCCTCTGTCTCTTCCTTGCTGTGCACACCCCGGACTGGGAACTGAGTCATTGATAAGCGGCGCGAGTTTCCTGACGTAGTCGACCGTCTCGCGTGGCAGCGGACGGCCGGTGGACAAATGTTCCTTGTACCGTCCAGGGCCGGCATTGTAAGCGGCAAGAAAGCCGCGGCGCCCGAAGGTGTCGAGCATTTCGCGAAGATACGCAGCGCCTGCAAGGATGTTGTCACGCGGCTGATAGGGATCGTGGCCGAGTCGGTGCTTGATGCGCAGTTCTTCCCAGGTCGCCGGCATTATCTGCATCAGCCCCATTGCGCCCTTTCTTGAACGCGCTCGAACATCGCCGACGCTCTCGACATGCATGACGCCGGTAAGCAAACGCTCCGGAATGGCGAACCGTTTAGCCGCTTGCCGGATATGCCGCGACCACTGGCCAGCCGACAAGATCGTGCTCTCGGAGTGAGCCGACCGTTCACCATGAGAGCATGCGTTTGCAACAGCTTCCGGAGTCGCGAAGGCGAGCACGATGCATGTGGCAATCCTTGTCACACCGCTGTGGACGGCATCCCGCCGACCCCGGAACCGATGAGCTGCCAGCCCGCTACGGTGTTCACTTCCGTTAAGCGCGACGCCTCGCTGGCCCGACCAGCTTTGCCAAAACGCTGATGAAATCGGCCTCTGGAGTGACAAGCAAGTGTCCGGCCGCCTCTGATGGTCGTCGCGCGCTGCTGCCGGACTGGCGATCCTCTCCAAGGCTTTGGCCGGCGTCCGATCGGTCAAAGGCGTTGACGAGCAAGATTCATCGAAGGGCTCAAACAGCATCTGTTCAGCCTCGCCCCTCGCGCTTCGGTGACCGGCTCCAGTGCAGGCTCCAGACGCGGTTCTCGGCGTCGGACCGGAATAGCTTCGCGCGGATAGGCTGCGTAAAGGACGGGTCGTCAATTGAGATGGAGATATAGTCCCCAGCCTTGTCTCCGGTGCGGTCCCACGCCGCGCCGACCGCCATTCCCTCGCAATAGACGAGGTGGTCGGGCGCGTTTTCGGTTTTGGATTTCTCAGCAGGCAGAATGGCAATCTTCGCCTCGATCGTCAGCGTTGAGAGATTGCCGAAGAAGCCGTCATCATTGCGTGTGAAGGTGCCGATCTGGGGCATAGCAGTGCTCCTTTCATGAGGGTTTAGTGAGCGTTGAGCCGAGACGTAACGGTTCGCCGGGAAAAGCCGTTGGTGACATCCAGCGCCGGAGTGGCGCGTTCCGCGGTCCAGACGGGAACCGCGCGAGCAACAATCAATGAGAGCGGGAGCGGACCGAAATAGCGGCTGTCAAAACTTCCAGTAGCGTCCGGGTTCATGAGGAAGACCTCGCCGTCGGCGATCTCACGGCAGCCCCGCCAACTGGGCAGGGGTCGACCGCGGCTGTCACGCTCGCGTGCATGCCCATAGGTCCTGCCGTTGACGATGATCGCTGTACCTTCGCGGCAGACTGTCGCGCCCCCGAGTGCCAAAACCTGCTTCAGGAGCGGCACGTTTTTCGGCAGATATCCGCGTCTTGCCATGAAGGCCGCCAATGGCTCTGGCGGCACGATGACGGCGATGCTGGCAACACGGATTTTGTCGGCCGGCAGGGTGCGATAGAGCCCGATGGGGACGCTCGCGGACGCGTTCCAGATAGCCAGCGGCGGATGACTAATCCACGGCGGCGCCGCGGCGAGCACCGAGCCGCCAACCATCGCGGCGATGATCTTCATGCGCTTGCTCATGACTCGATCCTGGGGCGCAACAGGGAAACGTTACGACGCTTGTGTCTGTGGAGACTCGGGCGCTCGCATGCGGCCATCCAGCTGTGGACGCGTTGGCCAGGCCACATCAAGGCCGGCGTTTGGTGCCGTTTCGTCGCGATCAGGCGCGGCGGCAATCTCCTGGCATGGGCGTGGATGGTTTGCGGCGCGGCCCAGACCGGGATGTCAGCGTTCCAAATCGTCATGCCATGCACATTCGCCGCCTCAACGCAGAACGATTCCCTGTCCGCATGAGAGTGGATCGCTGTCAGGCAGCGAGATTTCACCAACAAGACGAGCAGCCACGCCACATGATCCTGAGTACCGCGTGGAGCGAAGCCAGATGGGTAAGCGTGAGGCAGCGCAAGCTGCTGCTGAATAGTCTCGGGATACTGCATTTCATTGTGCCAGAGATCAGGAGCAGCGGTCGCGCGTGCCGACATAAGCCGGCGCGCGGGCTGCATGTGGTTTTGCCGGCGGAACATTGGTCGCGTTCGCATCACTGGTGGAGGTGCGTACGCCGAGCTCTATCCAGGCATGCAAGTCGTCGATGTCGTAGAGGACGCGTCCACCGATCTTTCGGTATTTCGGCCCAGTGCCATAGGTCCGGTGCTTTTCGAGTGTACGGGCGCACAGTCCGACAATGGGTGCTGCCTCCTTTGTGCGCAGGTATTTTCGGGGCGCGTCCGCGGGACCCTTCGACATTGCTCGATCTCCATTCGGTTGTGCTGTCATCCTGGCCTGCCGGGACGCGCAAAGCGGATCATGCTCGAAATGGGGGAAAGGCAGGGAGGGCAAAGATCGGGGGGCGTGTTGTTGCTACCCCGATGAGAGACTTCGGCGGCCGGACTTCCCGCTGCGACTGTGGGGGTAGAAGAGAAGATCGCGATAGCCGCCAGCGACTAAAAAAGCTGCACGACGCAAGATAGCCCGGACCTTGTGCCGGAGGTGATGATCACGCCAGTCCCGCGGTACAATCGGCTCTCGCGACAACAGCACCTCCGCGATCTGACGATAGGTTGCACCCATGTGGCGGCCATCATGCGCGCGCAAATTGAGGATGTGCCTGATCCTGGTCTGTTGCGGTAACGAGCCGTAGGATGGACCGGCAGCTCGGCCGTTCAGCGCCCGCCAGAGCCGGCGCGCCGCATCGAGCCGCGTCTCAAATGCAGCGTCGAGCGGCAGAAAGATAGCATCGAATTCGCCGGAGCCGTCTTCGCAGACCAGATGGCTGTTCCCGGTTGGAGCAGACCAAAGAATGTGGAGCCCTTCTTGCTGCTCCCAAACGCTGGCTCCGATAAGTCTGGAAGGCCGAATTCCCTGATGAGAGGGGCTGAAAGAGGCAGACATCCGCGCGGTCCGCAGCACGCGCGGCGAGGCCTGTTCTGTCCAGATGATATTCTCAGCCTGCGGAAATCCGGCACCGGCAGTCTTGAAATCGCGCACCCCAACGGGCAGCGAAGTCGCGCTGATCGACAGGATCTCCGGAGCTTGAGAGCTGCGATGCGATCTGACTGCACTCGGCGATGAATTTGTCGTTCCGGATCAGATACTCGGCGGCGAACTCCTCAGCTTGGTAGCTGCTCATGTGAACGTAGGCCGCCGGTTCGGTCCAATCGTCCTGCACGGTTCCTGTCCTCTCCGCATCACTGCATCTGAGGCCCCGGCATCAACATTCAGGGCGAGGAGAAATATGAATAGTTGGAGAGTCGGCAAATCATTGCGCTGATTCAGCAAAGCGTGACTGGGCGCTCAATGGGGAGCGCCGCCTGCGAGAAGGTACCGGTAGCCGCTGGTCGTCATCCATCGCGCGCGTGCAAGATGGGTTTCCCAAGACCGGAAGGCCCGCTCCGGCTCCTGTTCTGGGTCAATGTGCAGGACGATCCTGGCCACCTCTCGCCAGTCGGCATCTTCCGCCGCCGCATCAAGCAGGCGAATGTAGGTAAGTAGCCGCTCCTCATCATAGCCGGTCAGGATCGGGGCGTCCGGCGCAATGTCGGCGACGTCAGGATCGAGCAGTGGCTTGAGCAAGTGATTTCCAATCGTCGAAGTCAATTTGTCGAGAATACTCCGTGGTTGGATACTCGACAAGGCATTGCACTCGCGGACATGGAAATACGCGAGGTATTTGCGCGCAATCTGAGGCGATACCGAAAGGCGGCGGGGCTTTCGCAAGAAGAACTTGCCCACCGTGCGGACGTTGATCGCACCTACGTCAGTGCATTGGAACGCAGCGTCTATGGCGCAACGATAGACGTGGCCGACAGGTTGGCAAACGTCCTTGGCATCGAGGCCGCAGATCTGCTCAGACGTCCCGCACCGAGTCTTCAAAGATGATACGAACGATTCTCGGGCGATTTTTGATGGCTGCGGTGAACCGCAACTGCAGTCCACTGCAGCGTTCACAAGCAAAAACCAGCTCCCGCCCGGTCGCGGGCGGGAGCTCGCGGCTGTCAATCGCCGTTACGGCGGCCGTTGGGCCGGGACCAGATGAGGCTTTGGCTTTCTGCGTCGTCATCGTCGAAGAGGTTAGCGTAGATTGGAGCGGTGAAGCTTGGATCGTCCAACTTCAGGCCGAGATATTCGCGGCCCTCGCTGGAGCGCTTGGCCCATGCGGCGCCGATCTCGACCTGCCCTACGAAGACGCGATGGCTGGGTGCGGTGTCGCCGGAGCGGTTTGCCTCGGGCACGATGCGGACGTTTTTGGCCTGAAGCGAGAGAGTGATGATTTCGCCTGTGAACTCGTTGTTGCCGGTCTTTTTGAAGGTTCCGATGGTCGCCATGAGCTTTCTCCTTGAACTCTGTTTCGAGCCCGCACCAGTGCGGCCTCGATGGCGATCTGAGGGCCGGAGGCGATCGACGCCGCATCGCTTGCGACCGCAGCGTCAGCGGAGGATGACAGCCAAGCGACTTTGTTGTTTCGCGAGGAATGACGGCGAAGCCGGCAGGGGGAGAAAGTCGATCGGCGCCATTGCGGCTTAGGCGATTGAGGCGAAGCCGACCTTCGGCCAGATCAGGCCATTGAAGAGGCCGTCTGGAGCGGCAGACCAGATAGAGACATCAACGGCAACCGCGAGCTGGTGCTAGCACCGCGCCTAAGACACGCACGCCATGGATCAGCTCAAGGCTGACGTGCATCACCGGAAATTCGCCATGTTTGGAACGGGACGGCACGTCGTGGCCGACCCGAACTGTGTCTCGCGCGAACCCGCGTCACCGATATCGAAGACGATGCACTGGCTGGTCAGAAACAGCATCCGATCCGCCCCGGTCCTTCGGTGAGTTCGCCCCGATCCAGGTCCCGTCCGGTTGAACGGACGTAACTATCTCGCCGGTGATGCCGGCTGCGAAGCAGCTGAAAAACGTGGAAGGTAAGCGTGATAGCGTCGCGCACCTTCGCATCCACGTCAATTTGACTATCGCAACAAACGGCGTCGGCGGAGTGGAAAAATCCGGCATCCCGGACCCATCCAATCCAGCGAACTGGAAGAAGCCCCGCGGCCCGACCGTGGCCGTATCGTGCAACGGACAAAGGGAAGAGAGCGGCGCTATGCGCCGCCTCCTTTGGGGCGGAAGTCGAGGACTGGTATGCCGAGCTTCTTTGCCTTGTCGGCAAGATTGTCCTGAATTCCAGTCCCGGGAAAGACGATGACGCCGATCGGCAGCACGTCCAGCATTGCGTCATTGCGCCTGAACGGGGCGGCTTTCCCATGCTTTGTCCAATCGGGGGCAAAGCCGATTTGGGGCACCTTGCGATGGTCGGCCCAGCAGGAGGCGACCTTTTCGCCACCTTTCGGCGATTTCCCGTGCATCAAGACCATATCGGGATGCCTGGCGTGGACCTGGTCGAGCTTGGCCCAGATCAACTGGTGATCGTTGAAGTCGAGACCGGCAGTGAAGGCGATCTTCGGGCCTGGTGGCAGAAGGACTTCCTGAGAGGCGCGTTTCTTGGCGCTGAGAAAATCGCGGCTGTCGATCACCGCAGAGGTCAGGTTGCGGTGGTTGACCATTGATCCGCTGCGCGGTCGCCAGCTCGATCCGGTGTGGCGCTCATAGTGCTCGGCGGCCTGATCGCGCATCAGTTCGAAGGCGTTCTGGCGTTCGATGAGAGTCTGTCCTTCGGCCGTCAGGCGTTCCAGCTCGACCGATTTCACTTCGCTGGCGTCCTGCTCACGCTGGCTGCGGCGCTGCGCCTGCTCGTTATGGTCAAGTTCACGCTCGATCCGATCTGCGGCGCGGTGAAAGACATTGACGGTCGACCAAAGGAGGTCGTCGAGGTCGGGCTCGAGGCGGGTATCTTGCAGGGTGGCGACGAACGCGTCGAAGATGTCTGCAATCGCGCCGGCGACGCGGTGGCCCTCCGGAAGCGGCCGGCGATCCGGCTCATCCGCGAAGGGCCGGTAGCCATAGAGCTGGAGTTCGGTAACGGCGTAGTCGATCGGTGAGGACGAATGCTCCGGTTCGTAGTCGTCATGCTCGCTCATTTGGATGCTCCGTCGGTTAGACCGCGACCCTCGCGGCCTTCATGGCGACGAAAGCCGGCGGGCGGGACGGTCCTGCACCTGCAGCGAAGCGGAGGGCCGGAGCATCAGCGGAGGAGGGCGCAGGCCGGCTATTTTGCTTCGCGATGGAAAGCGCTCCCTTGGGAGCGCGCCGGAAAATAGTCGGCCGAAGACATTGCGGGGCCGGGTCGTTTGCCGGCCGATCGCCCTCTTGAAGGCCGGAGGCGCGGTTTCTCTCCGATCTCAGGAGCACTTAGCAATGCCACGATGGCGGGGAGCGACCGGTTCCGGGCTACGCCGCCACTGGCACAAATCGGGCGATGTCCTGCGGGGCGAGTTGGACCTGGGCGCGGGCTCTAAGATCAGCGACGCCGAACCTACAGAGGTCTTCGTTGAAATCGCCAAATGCCGGCGAGAGCACGATCGCCTCGATCCCGGCAGCATCTGCTCTTTCGATCAAGACATCACGCGCGCCGTCACCGGCTGGATCGGGGTCATGGACGATGTAGAGCCGTCTGAGGGTGACGGGGAACAGGATGGCAGCAAGATGCGCGGCCGAGAGCGCTGCGGCCATGGGCATGTCGGGCAAGACACACCGAAGCGACAGGACCGTCTCGATGCCCTCGCCGGCCGCCATGACTTCGTTGGGCGGACCAAAGCGAACCGCATGCCCGAGAAGGTCGCCCATAGCGCGCCTCGGGGTATCTACTGGTGCCTTGCCCCGGCCGGAAGGGTCAATCCAGGTGCGATGTGCGCCGGTCAAACGACCGCAGAGATCGGTGACGGAAGCGATCATCGCCGGCCAGGTCTCAGTTGGCGAGTGTTGGTCGGACCGATAATAGCAGCGGGGGTGGAAACGCAGGCTTTCGGTCCCGTGCAAAGCAGTAATACTGCGGTTGCGCAGATACGTCTCTGCGACCGTGCCGCCAATCGGCCGCGACACCGCAAACAGCCGGCGCGCTTTCTCCGACATTTCCGCCGGCGCCGCCAGCAACTTCGACCGGATTGATGTCTGCTCTGGCTCGGGATGCGGTAAGCCGAGAAACGCTATTGCCTCATGGGCAACGTCCCTGAAGTCGCTCAAGCCGCGGCTCTCGCGGATGATATCGAGAAGATCGCCATGCTCCCCGGTCGCCGCGTCAGTCCACTTGCCGGCTGCGCCCTTTCCGCTCTGCGAGCCGACGAGCCGCACGAACATCGAGCGGCCCGGCGTATTTCGGACATCGCCAACAAACCAGTAGCGGCCCTCGCGATGTCCGTTCGAAAGATAGTGGCGACAAACCGCTTCGGCCTGCCGACCCAGGAGGTGGGCCAGTTCGGACGCGTCGTGTCGGGGCATCATGCATCCTCCCGCGTGTCGATGCCCTGCACGGGATAGCGCTCCAGCAGCTTGCCCAGAATTGCGGGTCCGAGCGCCTGCGGCTCAGTGGGACTGGCCGACCCTGCGCGAATGTGGACGGTAAGGCGCTCGATGCAACCACTGGTGGTCTTGCGCACGATGAGGTGCGAGCGGGTCGTCACTTCAGCTACGAGGTCAGGTAGGTCCTCGAACCAGATGTCAGCCTTGACGCGGACCTGGGACATGAAGAGCACCACCTTCTTGAAGGCAATGTCTCGCGAGGACAGAAGGGTAATTTTCTGAAGGGTAGTCGCCATCGGAATGTACTCCGAGACGGGCAGCCGAGAGCCTCTCTCTCGACCTTCAAACCCGTCATGGAGATTCCGGCACTCCTCGTCCTCTTGTACTTGGCAGCCAACCGAGGTTGTCGCGGGGTAGCAACTCAGTGACGGCGTTCCTGTTTACAAACGCGGCTGCAACATACAAACGTGCAGCAGTAGCGATTAAGGACCACAGCGCCGCGATGAACGACGAGCGCGGCTGGTCGCCCCATTGGAAGCATCTGCGTTCTTCATCACGCCTTCGGCGCTGTGGCTTGCGACATCGAGGGTATGCGGCTGAGTTCGAGAGCGAACAGTGCGCTTTTGCGACGGGAAATCGATTTGGACTTGGTTGGTCATCACGGGCGGCCTGCCGCTAATCGTCGCCAGCAATGACCTTGCCAGCCAAGAAGCGAAGGAGATACTCCGCTGCCCTGCTCGCTTGAAGGCGGCGCGGGGCGCGCGGGCATTGCGACGCAATAGGCCCTGCCGGCAGTATCGATACTGAAACGATGGTCGAATCCCTTTAGGAGTGTGTCTGGCCGGACTGGAAGCAGAGGCCAGCCATAGACTTGTTGGCGCAACCACTCCGATTGACAGGTCGAAGGCGCCTCTTCGCCGCAGCACCTCCGGCGGGCGGTTTTCGCAGCCGGTTTTTTGGAGAAGAGTTCTCCGGCAGGATCATGTCCAGAACGGCGAGACAGGACGGAGTGCTCAACGAGGTCGGCGAACAGCTCGGACCTAAGAACTGCTGAGGGCTTCTTATTGAAAATCCCCGACCAATTCGACGAGACCACGCCACTGCGCGTCGAAATCGCTGCGCGAATTGCCTTTCCCGACGGCTCGATGAGCGCAGCAGGCCTACGCAAGGAACGTGACGCCGGTCGACTTGAAACGGAGCTAATCGCCGGAAAGGAATATGTGAGCCTGATGGCAATCGCGAGGATGAGGGAACTATGCCGCGGACGTCGAAAGGGCCACGCCTGGTATGGCGTGACGAAAGCTGGAAAAAAGATGGGACGCGCCGAAACAAAGCTGGATGGTTTATCCGCGATGGAACCAGCTTCATCAGCGCTGGCGGCGGCGAAAAAGGCCGTCCAGGAACTGAAGCTGAAAAGGCGCTCGCCGCCTACATCGGAAGCAAATACCACCGAGCGCGGGGAGCCGAGGACGTCTTAGTTGCCGATGTGGTCAACCTCTACCTTAAAGAGGTTGCACCGAAGCACGCGACACCAGAAGAGACGGCGGCTCGGCTGGACAAGGTCCTTGATTTCTTCGGGGAAAAAACTCTCGCCGCCATCAATGGCAAACTCTGCCGCGAGTACATTGCGTCGCGCCCCTCCGAAGCCGCGGCGCGCCGCCAACTCGAGGATCTTCGTGCCGCCATCAACTACTACCGCAAGGAGGGTTATACAACCGCCGCACCGGTCATCACCCTGCCAGACAAGGCCGCCGCCCGCGAACGCTGGTTGACCCGCAGTGAGGCGGCCGCACTGATCTGGGCCGCTTGGCGTATGAAGCAGACATGGAAGGGCCAAGAGAGTGGCCGGCGCACTGGGCGACATCTCGCGCGCTTCATCCTCGTCGCGCTCTATTCAGGAACGCGCTCGGCTGCAATCTGCGGTGCCGCCATGCGTCCAACCAAAGGGCGCGGTCATGTGGACCTTGACCGCGGTATCTTCTATCGCGCTGCCACCGGCGCTAGGAAGACCAAGAAGCGGCAACCCCCCGTACGCTTGCCGCAGCGGCTGCTAGCGCACCTCCGGCGCTGGGCGCGCACTGATCTCCACATCGAGACCAAATCGCGCGGCAAAAGTGCCAACATCGGTCGCAAGATATCGCAGGATTTTGTCGTGGAATGGAATGGAAAGCCGGTGCTGTCGATAGACAAGAGCTTCAAGACCGCGCGCGAAATCGCCGGCCTGGGGCCCGACGTCACTCCGCACGTGTTGCGCCACACCGCGGCGACTTGGTTGATGCAGGCCGGCACCGATATGTGGCAGGCTGCCGGCTTTCTTGGCATTACGGTGGATGTCCTGATCGAAACTTACGGTCATCATCATCCTAATTTCTTGGCAGACGCCGCCGAGAAGATCACGAAGAAGCCGGTTTTCTCCAAGTCGCCGCAAACCGTTCCGAGTATAACTCAAATCACAAGACACGAACGCAGTGTGCTCATCCCACAGGTTTCCCACAGAAACGGCGAAAGGAAACGCGACCAGTCGTGAGCGAACGTGGCGAAGGAGCCCAGGAACAATAACGACTTGCTGGTAAATCCACATCGTTCGGGACGATGGGATCGCACGTTCACAACTGCCATCCGCACCCGCTAAAGGTCTACTCCGGCCCCAGGGGGCGTGCTCCTAGCCGTGCCGTGGATCGGTTTGCCGGGTCCCGAAACTGACATTCAGTGTCGGAGGATTAGAGGCAAAGGTCGTGATGCTTGGCTTGACGGTGGCATACGGATCCCCATGTTATCCGAGCGCGTTTGACCTGCCGTCCATCAGAGAGGGCATCACGGCGGGTGATTTCGCCTTGCTGCTGAGCGCTGAACGGCATGAGGTGCCCGCTTCGGTGAGACCACCACGCTTCGGTTCCTGCCGGGATGCGCGCACATCGCCGAGGCGTGAGAATTCGCTGAACCGTTTATCCTCGCCAAAGCTCAAGCTGTCGTCGGTCAAGGCCTGTCGATTTCATTTAGAGCGGTTCATTCAGCAGCTTGGTCGATCCGTCGTCCGGCGTGTACTCGTTTGTTCGAAGGTTCAGAATACAGTCGCGACTGGCCCACAATCTGATCTGGAGCCTCCAACAAGGTCAACTGCTGATCCTCCCGTTCGACCCACTGGAAGAATCATCGGGTGCGGACGACTGGGTCCAGGCGGCTACTTAGGCGACGAATGGAGGCGTTCACTCGCGACCGCTGCGGGTTCTTCGACGAGCGCTGTCGAACGCCATGCCTTTGCTAGACACACGTTGTGAAAACGCGTGATAAGGTCGGCCCGCGCAAGATTGAACGATGGCCGGGGCACCAAAAAGATGGCACACGGAATGTGCAACTCAATGCTCGGCTGTGCGGCGCTCGCCTTGGCCGCGTGTCAATCGGCTCCTCAAACGCCGCAACCCGTCACTCTCGAACCTGCGTTAGGATCGGGAGTTCCTCTCCAACCGCCCTTGGCTGATGCCGGGGTTCCTTCCGGCTCAGCAATCATGCATCAATCCGTGGCGGTCACTCCGCCTGGCAAGGGCGTTCCAACAAAGTACGCTGCTTTTTCCGGTCTATGGGCTGGTCGATTGGAGGGGATATATGACGCCAAACTTGCTGTTCAAACGGTTTCTTCCAATGGGAAGGTGACGGTCACCTATGCGTGGGGAAATCTGGGCGACAACCATCCGGGAGAGGCCGCCGGCGCTGGAAGAATTGTAGGGAGCACGTTGAAGCTGGAGCGCCTACCGAATGGCGCCAACGTCAGTTTTGACATGCGGCCTGACGGAGCACTGGCCGGAACCGTTACTCTTGCCGGTCAGACCTACAGGGGCGCGTTCCTCAAGCAATGATCAAGAAACATCTGAAGCTTATGCAGAGGGCCAGGCGCCTGTTCCAATATGGCCTTCCACTCGGTTCAGTCCCGACTCTATCAAGGCGGCGAGATCAACACCTCCGGGAGAGCGAAGAGCACGGCCAGCCGATTAGAGCCGAAGCTCAAGCCTTGTCGTTTGCGTATTTTGCCGCCACCCTTGGTGACATTACTGTCACGAGCTCGGGTTGAACTGTCATGTTGTTGCGATGTTTCATCGGATAGTTTGTGCCAGCCAGGAAGACGCTCAGAATCCAACGTACTAGCAGCCAAAGCTGCTTGTACCACATAACCGGGTTCATTCTGCTCCATTCTTCTGAAACGTGACGAAGATAAGCCGCTTGCCTTCGCGCACGCTATCTTCGAGCGGCTTCGCCTTCGCCAGATGCGCCGCAATCGCGCTGGCCAGCATGCAACCTGTTCCGCGCATCGATGAAGCAAGGCGCGGCGTATCGAATTGGATGGGCTCATGATCGGAGCGTAACAGAAAATCGGTCGATCGGGGTCCCGAGGCATGCCCACCCTTGATCAGCACTGCCTGCGGGCCGGCGGTCAGCAGTCTTTGTCCTTGTTGGAGCGCACCGTCCTCATCCACTGCCAGTTCGCAGTCAATAAGGAGCGCCAGTTCAGGAAGGTTGGGCGTGACCAGGCAGCAAAGCGGTATCAGATCGCGCTTCATGGCGGCGATAGCGCCTGGTTCTAGTAGAGCCCGGCCTGAGGTGGAGGCCAGCACTGGATCGATTACTATCGGCACCTGTCGATTTTCGCGCAGTACGCCGGCAACCGCAGCGATGGTCTCGGCTGTTCCGAGCATGCCGATCTTGATTGCCGCCACTTCCTTGGCCTGCAGCGCGGCGCGCATCTGACCAGCCACCAGGCTTGGTGGGGAATGATGGATTTCTTTCACGGCGTCGTGCGTTTGCACCGTTAGCGCTGTGACGGCCAGACAGGTGCGAACGCCAATGGATGCGATCGTTTCGATATCGCGTGCTATTCCAGCGCCGCCGCTGGAATCCGATCCGCCAACGACAAGCACATGCGGTTCTCGTCTCATCGCCATCGGTCCGTCTTTTCGATCCACTCCCTGGTGCGCGCTTCGGGATCGGAGCTCAACGCGATGTCCGTGACCACTGCCGCGCTGTCGGCGCCGGCTCCAAAGACGCCGTCGAGGCGGCCAGGGTTGAGGCCGCCGATAGTGATTAATGGGATTGGCGCCACCCGCCGCTTCCACTCGCTGATTCGCTCTAGCCCTTGCGGTGCCCACTTCATTTTCTTCAAGATGGTGGGATAGATCGGACCCAGCGCAACATAGTCGGGATCGGCAAAAATGGCGGTTGCCAGCTCGACATGATCATGCGTGCTCAACCCGAGCCTGACACCGGCTGACCGTATCCTTGAAAGGTCGGCGGTCTGCAGATCTTCCTGGCCGAGATGCACGAAGTCGCAGCCCTCCTCGATTGCCAAGCGCCAATGATCGTTGACGATGAGCTGGCACTGGTGCTCGGCGCACAGGGCCTTCGCCTTCCGGATTTCGGTGCGCAACCTGACCTCATCTGTGGTCTTGATGCGCAGTTGCACCAGCCTGACGCCAAGCGGCGCTAGCCGCTCGATCCAGGCAGCGCTGTCGACGATCAGGTAGAAGGGATCGAGCTTCATGAAAAAACTGCCCTGCCGATTGCCGGCGTCGACGGAACTGCGACCTCGCGCGGCTCGAGCAGCCCCGAACCGTAGGCTTCACGACCGGCTTCGATCGCCTTGCCGAATGCTCGCGCCATGCCGACCGGATCGGCCGCCTTGGCAACCGCCGTGTTCAGGAGCACGGCGTCAAAGCCGAGTTCCATGACGGTCGCTGCGTGCGACGGCCGTCCGAGGCCGGCATCCACGATCATGGGAACGTCGGGGAAATGTCTGCGCATCGAGCGTAGCGCCATGATGTTGATCGGCCCGATGGCGGAACCGATTGGTGCGCACCACGGCATCAGGACCTTGCAGCCCGCCGCAAGCAGCCGCTCGGCGACAACAAGATCGTCGGTGGTATAGGGGAATACTGAAAAGCCGTCCTCGCACAGGATACGGGCGGCTTCAACCAGGCCGAACACGTCAGGCTGCAGCGTGTCGTGGTTGCCGATCACTTCGAGCTTGATCCAGCTCGTGCCGAAGACCTCGCGCGCCATTTTCGCGGTGGTGACCGCTTCCTTGACGGAGTGGCAGCCGGCCGTGTTGGGGAGGATTCTCGTGCCGAGCGCGCGGATCAGCGACCAGAATTTTTCGCCAGCCCTGCCGCCGGCCATCTCACGCCGCAGGGACACGGTCACCACCGAGGTGCCCGATGCCTTGATGGCGTCGGCAAGGATGGCCGGCGAAGGATATTGAGCCGTGCCGAGAAGCAGCCGGGAGGGAAGGGGCATTCCGAAAAGTTCGAACATTGTCTAGCCTCCCTGCATGGGCGAGAGGATTTCGATCCGGTCGCCGTCACTCAACTGGAACTCCGCCCGATTGGCTTTGTGTACGAGGTCGCTGTTGACGGCCGTCGCCAGCCAATCGCCTTCATAGTCGAGTGCGGCAAGCAGCTCGGCCAGCGTGGTGGCGGCAATCTCATGCGCTTCGCCGTTGACCATCAATTTCATGAGCAAGCTCCTTGGTTCCGTCTTGATTGAAAACCAGGTCGGCAGCCTGGCGCGCCATGGCTGGGGCGAGGAGAAAACCGTGGCGATAGAGCCCGTTGATCGCGACGGTGCTTCCGTGGCTCTCGACTTGTGGCAGGTTGTCCGGAAAGGCCGGGCGAACACCGGCGCCGGTCTCAATGACGCCAGCCTCACCGAATGCCGGGTGGAGAGCGTACGCCGCTCCCAAAAGCTCCATCATTGAACGCGCCGTCACCGGTCCGGTGGACCGGCTCTCGATCATGGTCGCGCCGATCATGAAACGGTGGTCGGTGCGCGGCACCATGTAGAGCGGAAAGCGTGGATGAAGCAGCCGGACCGGGCGCGACAGTGAGACATCGGGCGTGCGCAGGATCAGCATCTCGCCGCGAACGCCGCGCAGTCGGTCATCGACCGCGCCTATCCCCGTGCAGTCGGTCTGGCGATCGAAACCGGAGCCAAGCCGGGCGTCGACGCCGAAGCGGAATTCGACGCCCATCACCGCCAGCCTGTCATGAAGTGTCGTCATCGCCTGGCGTGGATCGAGATGGGCCTCGTCGGGGAAGAACAGCCCACGGCGGAAGCGGCCGGCGAGGTCGGGCTCCAGCAACGCGATTTCATCTTCATCGACGCGCCGATAACCCGACGTGCGGGTGGCAAAGCGGTCGAGCTCGCCCGTATCGCGCGGCGCGGCCACGACCAGTGTTCCGGCCCGCGTCACCTGGTCAGGCGTCGCCGCATCCCACCAGTCCGCGGCGTTGCGTCCGAGATCGAGCACGGACTGCTCGGCGCTTTCACGCTCGCACCAGGGCGCCAGCATGCCGCCGGCGAACCATGACGCATTGCCGCCAAGGCTGTGCCTTGTCTCGGCAACGGTCACAGCCGCGCCGCGCGTAGCGAGCTCGAAAGCTGCGGTGAGGCCAGCGACGCCGGCCCCTTTGACCAGCACCCTCATGATCGCTCATGCGCCTGCGAAAGGCATAAGCGCTGCGCCGGTCTCTGCCGCCGGCACGTAGAGGTCACCGCCATCCCGGTACCTCGCCGCCATCGCCGCCATGCCCTCCTTCTGTGCCTCGGCGCGGATGTCATGGGAAATGCGCATGGAACAGAATTTCGGGCCGCACATCGAGCAGAAATGCGCCACCTTGTGCGCCTCCTTGGGCAAGGTCTGGTCGTGGAAGGATCTTGCGGTTTCGGGATCGAGCGACAGGTTGAACTGGTCTTCCCAGCGGAACTCGAAGCGCGCGCGGGAAAGGGCGTCATCCCGGACTTTCGCCGCTGGATGGCCCTTCGCGAGGTCGGCGGCATGCGCCGCGATCTTGTAGGTGATCACGCCAATCTTGACGTCATTGCGGTCGGGAAGGCCGAGATGTTCCTTCGGCGTGACGTAGCAGAGCATGGCGGTGCCGAACCAGCCGATCATCGCCGCGCCGATGCCGGAGGTGATGTGATCGTAGCCCGGCGCAATGTCGGTCGTCAGCGGTCCAAGCGTATAGAACGGCGCCTCCCCGCAGACAGCGAGCTGCTTGTCCATGTTCTGCTTGATCTTGTGCATCGGCACGTGGCCAGGCCCCTCGATCATCACCTGGCAATCCTTCGCCCATGCGATCTGCGTCAGCTCGCCCAACGTTTCCAGCTCGGCGAATTGCGCCGCGTCGTTGGCATCGGCGATCGAGCCCGGACGGAGCCCGTCGCCGAGCGAAAAGGACACGTCATAGGCCCGGCAGATGTCGCAGATCTCCGCGAAACGCTCGTAAAGGAAGCTTTCCCGGTGATGGTGCAAGCACCATTTGGCCATGATCGAGCCGCCGCGCGAGACGATGCCCGTGACCCGGTCGACGGTCAGCGGGATGTAGTGCAACCGCACGCCGGCGTGGATGGTGAAATAGTCGACGCCCTGTTCGGCCTGTTCGATCAGCGTGTCGCGGTAGACCTCCCAGGTCAGGTCCTCGGCAATGCCGCCCACCTTCTCCAGCGCTTGGTAGAGCGGCACCGTGCCGATCGGCACCGGCGCATTGCGCACGATCCAGTCGCGGATGTTGTGGATGTTGCGGCCGGTCGACAGGTCCATCACCGTATCGGCGCCCCAGCGGATCGCCCACACCATCTTTTCCACCTCTTCGGCCATCGAGGAGGTGACCGCCGAATTGCCGATATTGGCGTTGATCTTCACCAGGAAATTGCGGCCGATGATCATCGGCTCGCTTTCGGGATGGTTGATGTTGGCGGGAATGATCGCGCGTCCGCGCGCCACCTCCTCGCGCACGAATTCCGGCGTGACGAAATCGGGGATCGCCGCGCCGAAGGCTTCGCCGTCGCGCTCGAGCTTGCCGCGCAGGATCTCGCGGCCGAGGTTCTCGCGGATGGCGACGAACTCCATTTCAGGCGTGATGATGCCGGCACGCGCATAGGCAAGCTGGGTCACGGCCTTGCCTGCCTTGGCCCTCAGGGGCCGGTTTCGGACTGGAAACTCCGGTGTCAGGCGTTCGCCCGTGACGAATCCATTGTCTTCCGGCCGGACATGGCGGCCCTCATAGGCCTCGACGTCACCGCGCGCCGTGATCCATTCGTGACGAAGCCGGGCAAGACCCTTCTCGATGCTGGTTTCGACAGTCTGGTCGGTATAGGGGCCGGACGGATCGTAGACGGTGACGGGCGGCTCG
Organism: Mesorhizobium sp. WSM4828; assembly: GCF_055811175.1. Lineage (NCBI taxonomy): Bacteria > Pseudomonadati > Pseudomonadota > Alphaproteobacteria > Hyphomicrobiales > Phyllobacteriaceae > Mesorhizobium > Mesorhizobium sp. WSM4828. Next base: position 529,782 of record NZ_JBVVQK010000001.1, read on the forward strand.
CCGGCCGTTGGATGGACGGAGATTTCGCGCATCGGCACCCTGATCTGCGGGTGGATGGCACCGGGTTTGTGGATTTTCCGCGAGGCGGGCAGCGGTCCCGTCGAGACGGCGGGAGTGAGGGCATTCATCTTGAGGCTCCTTTGCTCATGCATTGGAGACCCAGTTCTGTGACGGAAGGATGAGACGCTTCTGTCGACCTGCCGAAACAGGACCTCGGGCGTAAACTCCCGCAAAGCGCTTGCACCGTCCCTACGCCAGTATGAACTGGATCAGGTTCAACGGGTCACTGCGCCGCGAAAGCAAGCAGTATCTCAGCCCCTTGCCGGGACTCCCCTGGTGAATGCGTCAGGTTGGACGGGACGTCTCCGGTTTGTCAAGCGCGTTCTGGCCGCGGCTGATCGGCGGCTGGTCAGACCGTGCGGAAAAAATCGCGCATGTCTCGGCGACAAGTCAAGCGTGGGAGATGAAGACAGGGACAAGGAATCGCAAACTGTCGGACTAAAAATCGATCCGCCTCAATGGGAACCAAAGGTTTGCGCGTAGATCGCCTCGATTCTTCCTGCCTCGTCACTGGTCAGCGCGGAGAATTCCTTTTCGCGCTCGCGGTTCGACAGATGGCCACCATTCTGGTGAAGGAAACGGAAGAGCAGGGCGGCCAACCGCTCGGGCATGTCGATAAAGGCGTCCACCTGCTGCCGAAATTGGGCGTAGCGCTGCAGAAACGCGGTTTCCTCGGGAAGGTCCCGTTCGATCGTCCGCTGAACGCAGGCATAGAGGAATTCGGCGTGCGGGGTCGCATCGAAGAACCGGTAGAAATCACCGGTGTCATTCAGCACCCGGACGTTGAATTGCGGCGTCGGTTCCCATTCCACCCACGGCAGAAGGCGCTGCGAATAGCTCTCGAGCACGCCCCTGTACTCGTTGATCTGGTCCAGGATCGCGGCCGAGACGGGAAAGACCACTCCCGGCGGATTGAAGCCGCGCGTGGCAAGGACGTGGTGGATTAGGTAGCGGTGAATGCGGCCGTTTCCGTCCTCGAACGGGTGGATGTAGACAAAGCCGAAGGCGAGGATTGCGGCGGCTATGACCGCATCAAGGTTTTGCGCGGGGCCCTGATCGAAGGCCGCCATTCCATCGATTAGCCGCGGCAGGTCCTCGGGCCGAGCGCTGATGTGATCGGGCAGGGGCGTGCCGTTGTCTCGGTCATGCTCACCGACGAAACCTCCTTCTTTTCGGAAGCCAAGTCTTACGAAACGGGCGTCGCCAAGTACAATTTTTTGCAGACGTAGCAGCTCATCGCGATCGATCGGCCAGCGGCCGGCTTCGCCGATGGCGCGGCCCCAGCGCTGGATGCGATCTTGCGGCGGGCGCTCGCCCTCGATCGCATAGCTTGATCGCGAGTCTTTGAGCAAAAGAAAGGCGGCGGTCCGAGCAAGGAGGTCGCGCGGCACGTCCGCCACGATTGCCTCCGCGCGCCGCGGCAGTTCAAGGCCAATGAATTTTTCGAGAGTCTTGGTTCGGAACACCAGGGGGCAGAACTCAGGCGTGCCGGGGAGATTGTCCTTTATGCGGTAGCGCGAAGCGGTCTTCTCGGATCCGGGCCACTGCAGCTCGGGATCGACAACCGGAACGTATCGTCCGGCCGCCGCGTCCGGCAGATCGAGACGTGTGCCCGTCAGCCATTCAGATAGAAACCAGATGCGGCGGGCATAACTGCCTGTGGGGCTTTCACGGACGAGCGCCTCGATCGGTGCGGGACCGGTCACCTGGAACAGCCGTTTGAGGACGGCAAGGTCGAGCCCCTCGTACTTGAGCGCGAAGGTCAGATGGCCTTCGAGTGTTGGATGTGGGGCATGGCGGGGCGTCATGATCCGCCAGCCATCCCGTTCGGTAATGCGATGATGCTCGCCAGTGGCCGACAGGGTCCGGGGCAAGGGCACGGCGAGCTCGTAAGCTCCGATCAGGGCGCTGTACCCGGCCGGGGTCACCATCTCCGGAAGGCGGATTTCCTGAAAAACGATAACAGGACCTGAAAATTGGTGCTTCTGCGCCACAGGCATGAAAAGGGGATCCTTTCATCGAATTTTGGTGCGACTGAGCCAAATCTTATGAAAAACGATTCTACCTCATGAAAATTGATGCTGCAAGCCGACTTTTCCGAAAACCGATCCGCGGCGGTGATCCGTCTGCATGGCTCGGCCGGAAAGTGATCGTCGCGCCGCCAGCGATCGTGGGTCACTGCGCGACCGTCGGCTGTCTCGGCCACGCCTTCAGGCGGGGGACAATCACCTCAGGCAATGTGGACGGAGCGCCAGCGCAATGATGTTCCCATGGAAATAAGCGTCCACAGCGACCAAATCAGTTCCGCGGCGATAGCACGGCGGTCGCCGGCTTTTATGCGTCGCCTTACAGCTTTGGCCTCGTGTTCAGTCATTGCCTAGTTTTTCGCCACAATGCATCTCGGTACGCCTTGTGACCTGAGATCGATTCTGAACGTGAATCACGCTGTTGCGGCAGTCAAACTCGTACGAGCTGAAGCACACCCCTTGAGACCACCACCACGCTGATTGTTAAAAACAATCACAACAAGGGTACTGCGAAACTCGGCCGAAGCAGGAAAATGGGGGCCTCTAGCCCTTGGTTTGAAGCGCTTCGCAATGCAGCCACTTTGCTGTTTGATTTTGGCCTTCGCACCTGCACAAAACTATGCAAAACCGTTGACCGCTTAAACCTGACGTAGGGGAAATGTGCCGATGAGTGTGGCGGTAGAAACGAAGGCGTCGACGCCGCCGGACATCGCGGCCAGCAAGGGCAAGGATCCGGTCGTCTGCTTGACCGCCTACACCACACCCATTGCGCAGCTCGTCGACAGATATTGCGACGTCGTGCTGGTCGGCGACAGTGTCGGCATGGTGCTTCACGGTCTGCCCTCGACCCTCGGCGTCACGCTCGACATGATGATCATGCATGGCAAGGCCGTGCGACGCGGTCTTGAGCGCGCGTTGATGGTCGTTGACATGCCATTCGGCTCCTATGAAGAAGGCCCCGAACAGGCCTTTCGCAACGGCGCGCGGCTCATGGCGGAAACCGGATGCGCCGCCGTCAAGCTGGAGGGCGGCGAGAGCATTGCCGAGACAATCCGCTTTCTCACTGCTCGCGGAATTCCCATCATGGCCCACGTCGGGCTGACGCCGCAATCGGTCAATGTGTTCGGGGGCTATAAAGTCCAGGGCAGGGGCGTAGACGGCGACAGGATTTTTCGCGACGCCATTGCTGTTGCCGAGGCCGGGGCGTTCAGCATAGTGCTGGAAAAGGTCACGGAGCCGCTCGCACGGAGAATAACCGAGAGAGCCACAATTCCCACGATCGGCATCGGTGCCTCAGACGCCTGCGATGGTCAGATCCTTGTGATCGACGACATCCTGGGCATGTTCACTGGTTTTCGGCCGAAATTCGTCAAGCGCTATGCCGAACTGGGCTCAGAGGTCGAAGCTGCCATCGCTGCCTACGCGGCTGATGTGCGGGAAGGGCGCTTTCCAGCGGCCGAACATCTTTTCGCCGATGAGCCGAAGGCCGGAGATGTTGCATGAGCGTGCCGATTGTCCGCACCGTTGCCGAACTTCGTGCCTTCGTGGCGGGATGGCGCCGTTCAGGTGCCACTATCGCCGTGGTGCCCACGATGGGAGCCTTGCATGAAGGACATTTGAGTCTCGTGCGTTCTGCGCTTCAGAAGGCCGATCGTGTGATCGTGACGCTGTTCGTCAATCCCAAGCAGTTCAACAATGCCGCGGATCTTGCCGCTTATCCCCGCACCGAAAAGGAAGACGCTGCAAAGCTCACTCCGTTGGGCGCACACCTGCTCTATGTTCCGCATGCGACTGAGATGTATCCTGACGGCTTCACCACGACCGTGTCCGTGTCCGGCGTCGGCGAAGGCCTATGCGGTGCGTTCCGGCCTGGTCATTTCGATGGGGTGGCGACCGTCGTTGCAAAGCTCTTTTTGCAGACCGGCGCTGATTTCGCCTTTTTCGGAGAGAAGGACTTCCAGCAGCTTCTACTCATCACTCGCATGGTCCGGGACCTGGATATGCCAATTACCATCGTCCCCTGTCCGACAGTCCGGGAACCCGATGGTCTCGCTTTGTCATCGCGCAATGTTCGGCTCTCGCCAGCGGAGCGGGCCATTGCCCCAAGGCTGGCATCGGTCCTGCTCGATACTGCGGAGGGGCTCTCGAACGGCTCTCCCGTCCTGCCAGCGCTTGCCCAAGCGCGTGCAGCGATCCTGTCCGCAGGCTATCGCGAGGTCGAGTACCTGGAACTCCGTGGCGAAGCAGATCTGCAACCGATAGCAACAAGCATCGATCGGCCGGTCCGCCTGCTCGCAGCCGCGTGGCTCGGCCAAACACGGCTCATTGACAACGTCAGAACACTGCCGCCTTGCCAACTCACAAATGAGTCGCTGCGGACTTCCGGCTAGCGTGAAAATGCAGCTCGGGCCGCGCGAGCGTGATTGGACGCGGTTGTCTCCATGAAAACCTTGTCAACTTGCTCTGGCCGGGCAGAGAGAGCCTTGCGTGAATGCGCGCCCAGAACGAATATATTGGTCATTAGCATTTGCGTTGGTGAAAGTTCCCGAATAGGAACGAGTGACGAATCAGGGGCCTGAGCTTGATGGACGAAGCAACTGAGCAGACGAGCACTGGTCTTTTAGGGCTGACAGCGGGCATCGTCGCGGCCTATGTCCAGAACAACGCAATGCCGGTAGCGGATTTGCCGGCGCTGATTGCTGGCGTCAATTCTGCGTTGTCGGCTCTAGTTCAGCCCGTCGCGGCACCACCGCCAGTATCTACTCCGGCCATAAATCCGAAGAAGTCGATATTTCCCGACTATATCGTAAGTCTCGAGAATGGGCGGAAATTCAAGTCTATGAAGCGTCACCTGGGTTTGCTGGGCATGACACCTGACGAGTACAGAGCCAAGTGGAGATTGGCCTGGGACTACCCCATGGTGGCCCCTAGCTATGCAGCCAAGCGGTCTGCTCTGGCTAAGGCGAGCGGTCTTGGCCGCAGACGCACTGCAAAAACACCGCCTAGGAAAGGCCCCGCAAAGCGGAAACCCAAGGTGTAGCGCGCGCCTATCAGAGTTGGCAGACGCCAAAGCCTGACCTCTCGCTGACCAGATGAATGCGATTCCGCCCAGCCATCTTTGCGGCATCGAGGGCGGCGTCGAGGCGCCCGGCCCGTCGGTGACCAGCTCGTCCACTTGCGCGGTCGCCACACCTGCCGGGAAAGTGTAGCCGAACTCCGGCTCGTCCTTCAGCGGCCTTGAGTTACGAATAACGGCCAGCGTTCTTTCGACAATCAAATTCGGCCTCTGTCGACCTCGCTTGTAGTATCAAGACGAATTCCGCCCACGCGACCGAAACAATCTGCGAGTCGCACCTGACACTGAATGCGGACTGCGAAATTACGCAAAAGAGCATCACTCGCCTGGTGGCCGAACCTGTCGTCAGACCCAATGAGAGGTTGAGCAACCTTGCGTTGGACGGAAGCAGTGCTGGTAACAAATGCCAAGCCTAGTCTAGTTTCCGTCCGCAAACGACAAGCGTTTGATTTTGTTAGCTGAATCGCATCTTTGCGCGAGCAAGGCCCGGCGGT